>CAIQON010000088.1 GCA_903873475.1 uncultured bacterium | reverse complement strand
GTCAGGTCTTGAGTTTTGCAGAAAGCAAAATTCAAGACCTGACCCCCCACGTTTTTTCCCTTCACGCAAAAGACAAGACCTGACCCCACTGCCACACTGCACAGGACCGATGCCATGACTGCTCTCAAGGAACTCTTCGACCTCTCCGGCCGCGTCGCGGTCGTCACCGGTGGCTCGACCGGCCTCGGTCTGCAGATGGCCGAGGCGATGGCCGAGTTCGGTGCAAAGGTGGTGATCTGCGCGCGCAAGGCCGACCGCCTGGCCACCGCCGAGGCGAAGCTGCGCGAGTACGGCGCAGAGGTGCTGACCGTCGCCTGCGACGTGGCCAGGGCCGAGGCGGTGGCGTCGCTGCACGACCAGGTGATGGAGCGCTTCGGTGGCGTCGACATCCTGGTGAACAACGCCGGCCGTGCCTGGGTCGCGCCGGTCGAGGACATGCCGCTGGAGCGCTGGCAGCAGGTGTTCGACCTGAACATCACCGCGCCCTTCATGCTGGCCCAGGCCTTCGGCCGCCACATGATCACGCAGAAGAAGGGCAGCATCATCAACATCGCGTCGATCGCCGGCCTGGTCGGGCGCAACCCGGACGCATACAACTCGATCGCCTACGGATCGAGCAAGGGCGCGCTGGTCAACTTCACCCGCGACCTGGCGATCAAGTGGGCGCGCCACAACATCCGCGTGAACGCGATCTGCCCGGGCTTCTTCGTGACCGACATCAACCGCAAGGTCTACGACGAGCGGCCGGAGAAGATCGACCGCGAGATCCCGCTCGGCAAGCCCGGCGGCGACAGCGACATCAAGGGTGCAGCCGTCTGGCTCGCCTCCGACGCCAGCCGGTTCGTCACCGCGCGATCATTCCGGTCGACGGCGGCACGACGGCTTGGTAACCTGACTGCCGTGGACAGGCGCCCGCAGAGGCGCCGCCGTTCCGGATGCATGCAGCCGGCCCGATCCGGCGCTGCCTCGGCAACCAGGAGGAGAAGACGATGCGGGTCCGTTCGCGAGCGCGCAAGGCGCCCTTCGTGCTGGCGGCTGCACTGGCCGCTGCCGTTGCCACCGGCCTGTTGCTCTAGGCTGCCGATGCATCGGCCCAGTCGCCGCAGGCGTTTCCGTCGAAGCCGGTCCGCTTCCTGATCAGCTTCACGCCGGGCGGCACGACCGACACGCTGGCGCGCACGCTCGCCGAGCGCATGGCGAAGGCGTGGGGCCAGCCGGTGCTGCCCGAGAACCGCCCGGGTGCGGCCGGCGTGATCGCGGCGGAGATGACCGCCCGCGCGCCGGCCGACGGGCATACGCTGCTGATGGCCAGTTCCGGGTACGCGATCAATGCCACGCTGCAGCCCAAGCTGCCCTACGACTCGGTGAAGGACATCACCGGCGTGGCGATCGTGGCCGACCTGCCCAACATCGTGATCGTGCACCCGTCGCTGCCCGTGCGCACGATCGGCGACCTGCTCGCGCTCGCGCGCAAGCGGCCGGGACAGTTGAGCTATGCATCTGCCGGCACCGGTTCCAGCCAGCACCTGGCCGGAGAACTGTTCAAGACCATGACGCGCACGAACATCGTCCATGTGCCCTACAAGGGCGGCGTGCCGGCCACCACCGACCTGATCGGCGGCCATGTCGACCTCACCTTCGGCAGCACCGCCAACCTGCCGGGGGTGCGCGCTGGCCGGTTGCGGGCGATCGCGGTGACCACCGCGAAGCGCTCTCCAGCGCTGCCTGACCTGCCGACCGTCGACGAGTCCGGCGTGCCGGGCTATGAAGCCCCGGTCTGGTACGCGGTGCTGTCGACCGCCGGCACGCCGCGCGAGGCGCTCGACCGGCTGTCCGGCGAGATCCGCCGCTTTACCGAAGACCCGGCCGAGCGGGCGCGCTTCCGCGAGCAGACCGCCGACCTGCGCTGGGCCTCGCCCGACGATACGACAGCATTCGTGCACGGCGAGATCCGCCGCTGGGGCGAGGTCGTGCGCCGGAGCGGCGCGCGCACCAACTGAGCGCCCACTTGCCACTGGCGCGACCGGCCGCGTGGTGGAATCATCGCGGGTCCCGCGCGGCCCGCCGTGGCCTCATCGTTCGATGATCCCACCGCGAAGCGCCGACGCCCCGCCCGCATCCCCGGAGGTCACCTGATTGAGCACCACGATCGCAGAACAACTGCTTGCCGCGCTGAAGGAAGCCGGTGTCGACCGCCTGTTCGGCATCCCCGGCGGCGGTGCCACCGCCGAACTGGTCAGCGCCAGCAAGTCGGCCGGCATCGAGTTCGTGCTGACCCAGCACGAGACCTCGGCGATCATTGCAGCCGGCGTTTATGGCCAGCGTACCGGGACGGTCGGCGTCGCGCTGTCGGCGATCGGCCCCGGGGTAGCCAACTTCGCCAACGGTCTCGCGCATGCGATGCTCGACCGCCTGCCGGTGCTCGCGATCGCCGATCGCTACCGGGGCGGCGTGCATGAGGTCGCGCTGCGACAGCAGTTCGACCACTTGGCGATGATGCGTCCGGTGACCAAGGCGCAGATCACGCTGCACGAGGACACCTGGGATGTCGGCCTGCGCCGTGCCTACCGCACGGCGCTGGCCGAGCGGCCGGGGCCGGTGTTCATCGACTTTCCGAACAACGTGGCTGGCAAGACGAACCGGCCCGCCACGCCACTGCGCCTGCTGCAGCCTGCGTACGAGGCGCGCGTGCCGGCTGCGGCGCTGGCCGGGGCAGCCGCAGTGATCGGTGCGGCACGCCGGCCGCTGATCCTCGCCGGCAACACTGCGCTGTCGCTGCCGGCCGGCGCGCTTGCGCGCTTCGCATCGGTGCTGCGCGCGCCAGTGCTGACCTCGGCCAAGGCCAAGGGCGCGATCGCCGCGGACGATCCCTGGTGTGCCGGCGTGTTCATGGGCGGCAAGCTGGAGCAGGCCTTGATCGAACAGTGCGACTACATCGTGTTCGCCGGCTTCGATCCGGTCGAACTGCTGCCCAAGCCCTGGAAGGTACCGGTCCCGGCGCTCTGGCTCGATCGGGTACCCAATGTCGAGCAGACCGCCGCAGTCGAGGCCGAACTCATCGGCGACCTGGCCGACACGCTGGCGGGTCTGGCCGAGGCGCTGGCGCCGGGCAGTGCGGGCGGTGCCCGCACGGCTTCGACGTGGTCGCCCGAGGATTGCAGCCGCTTCCACAACTCGGTGCGCACGCAGCTCACGGTGCCGGTGGACGGTCTGTCGCCCAACGACGTCGTGCTTGCGGCGCGCGACGCCGCCCCGCGCGACACGGTACTGGTGACCGATGTCGGTGCGAACAAGCTGCTGTCGGTCGAGTTGTGGGACGCGTATGGTCCGCACGACTTCCTGATGTCCAACGGCCTGGCGACGATGGGCTTCTGCCTGCCTGCGGCGCAGGCGGTGAAGCTGGCCGAACCGCATCGTCCGGTGCTGTGCCTGTGCGGCGATGCCGGCTTCCTGATGCGATTGCCCGAACTCGTCACTGGCCGTCTGATCGACGCTGGCGGCGTCAGGCGGCCGATCATCTACGTGATCTTCGCCGACAACGAACACAGCCTGATCACGGTGAAGCAGGGCAAGCTGGGCAAGCATGTGCACGGGCTGGACTTCCCGTCGCCCGGCTATGCCGACCTGTCCCGCGCGTTCGGGCTGGCGTGCGCAGAAGTGGACAACCTGGCCGATTACCGCAAGGCGCTGGCCGAGGCGTTCGCCCGCACCGACTGTTCGACGCTGATCGCCGCGCGCATCGATTCGTCGGCGTACGCGAAGCAGTTCGACATCATCCGCGAGCTCTGACCCCCCCGGGGCAGGCATCACCGCGCTCCGCGCACGGCTGCATGCAATGGTACGGTATCTGCTTCCGATGTCAGTTCGATCCCGATCCAGGAGCCGTCCTTCCATGCATGCCTTGTCATCAGCGACTGCCCTGCCCATCGCCGGAGCACTCTCGCTCTGTGCCGTCCTGTCCGCCGCACTGCCTGCGTTCGCACAGACGCCGTATCCCGCCAAGCCCATCCGTATCATCGTACCGTTCGCGCCCGGGGGACCGAACGACGTCCTGGCCCGGCTGATCGGCAGCCGGCTCACGGAAGCATGGAGCCAGCCGGTCATCATCGACAACCGGGGCGGGGCTGGCGGCACCATCGGTGCCGAAGCCGGTGCCCGTGCGCCCGCCGACGGCTACACGCTCACCATGGGTGGTTCGAGCAACATGACGGTGGCGCCCGCGCTCTATGCGAAGCTCTCCTACAACCCGTTGAAGGATTTCACGCCGATCGCCAATGTCGCGCGCGTACCCTACCTGCTGGTGATCAACCCGCGTGTGCCGGCGAAGACGGTGAAGGAACTGGTCGCGATCGCCCGGGCGAAGCCGGGATACCTGAACTATGGCTCCTCCGGCGTCGGCAGCATGTCCAGCCTCGCTGCCGAGTGGTTCAACGCGGTGGGCGGCACGAAAGTGGTGCATATCCCGTTCAAGGGCACGGCGCCGGCGCTGACCGAACTGATGATCGGCAGCGTCGACCTGATGATGGCCGACATGGGGCTCGCGCTGGTGCAGGCCCGCGCAGGCAGGATGCGCGCGATCGCGGTGACCACGCCGCGGCGGTCAGCCGGCGCCCCCGACGTGCCGACCGTGGCGGAATCCGGATTGCCGGGGTTCGAGCTGTCGCCCTGGTTCGGAATCGTCGGGCCCGCAGGCGTGCCGCGCGAGATCGTGGATCGCCTCAACCGCGAGATCAACAGTGCGTTGAAGGGCGCTGAACTGCTCAAGCGCTTCGCGGAACTGGGCTACGAGCCCGCGTACGGCAGCGCTGAGCAGTTCGCGGCGGAGATCCGCAAGGACACCGAACTGTACGCACGCATCATCCAGAAGGCCGGCATCAAGGCCGAACTCTGACCTTTCGATCGATCTGCAACGGAGCCTGAACGATGAAGAACATCCTGGGTTGTCCCGCCCCTGCCCTGCATGCCGCCGCCCTGTCGGTGGCGCTTGCGTCGATGCCTGCACTGGTCTGCGCGCAGGCTGCCTGGCCTGCGAAGCCGATCCGGCTGATCGTGCCCTTCGGGGCTGGCGGTGCGTCCGACTTCGTCGCGCGCGTGATCGGGCCGCGGCTCGCCGACCAGCTCGGCCAGCCGATCGTGATCGAGAACCGGGCGGGTGCAAACGGCAACCTGGGAATGGAATTCGTCGCGCGCGCGGCACCGGATGGCTACACCACCTTCCTCGGCAACATCGGCGCCGTGGCCATCAATCCCCATGTCTATGGCGCCGCGCTGAAGGTCGATCCGATGAAGGACCTCGCCCCGGTCGGGCTGGTGTCCGAGACCACGACGATGCTGCTGGTGCATCCGTCGCTGCCGGTGCGCAATTCGAAGGAACTGGTCGCGTTCATCCGCGCGCGTCCGGGGCAGGTGAACTATGCATCGGCCGGGGCAGGCAGCCTGAGCCACCTGCAGATGGAACTGCTGGCCGCGCAGAACGGACTGAAGATGGTGCACATTCCGTACAAGGGCGGCGCAGGCCAGGCGGTGACGGACGTGGTGGCGGGGCACGTGACCGTGACCATCCAGACGCTCACCTCGGTGATGAGCTTCGCCCAGTCGGGCAAGCTGCGCCCGATCGCGCTGACCACCGCGAAGCGGCTCGAGCTGTTCCCGAAGGTGCCGACGCTGCGCGAAGACGGTGTGGACATCGTGTCGACCAGCTGGCAGGGCATCCTGGTGCCGGCTGGCACGCCGGCCGAGCCGATCCGCAGGCTGCATGCGGCCATCAACCAGTCACTGCCGGTTCCCGAGGTGCGCGAACGGTTCGCCACTGGCGCCACCGACGTGCTGCTGTCTGCTTCACCGCAGGAGTTTGCCGACTACATCCGTGCCGAGTCAGCGCGCTGGGGCAAGGTGGTACGCGACGCGGGCATCAAGCTGGAGTGATGCCGCCGGGCGCGGAACTCATGACCGCGTGAACAGCCTCACCACCCCGATCGCCGCGAGCAGGAGCCCGGTGCCGACGAACAGCGCCAGCGGTCCCCAGGCACTCGAGGCGCTGTCGAGGATGATACGGCCCGCGTGGTCATCGACCAGGACGTGTACCTGGTCGCCCGGACGATGCTGTGGCACATGCGTCCATGTGTCGGCCACGAACACCACTTCGCGCCCGTCGGGACGGCGGAAATGGACACGCGGAGCGAACAGCGTCTCGGTCGTATCGGCACTTGCGATCGTGCGTTGCTCGACCTGCAGGACCTCCGCCGGCAGGCGCAGGGCGGTCTCGGGCATCGCTGCGCGGTCGCGATGCAGCAGCCAGCCGCCAGCCGCGATCGCAAAGCCGATGGCGATCAGCCAGGCGCTACCGCTCATGCCGCGGACCGGGCGGAGAACAGGATGAAGCCGCCGAGTTCTGGCGGCAGCACCACCCGGAGCCTGCCGTCGGGCAGCATGGCGACCGGCGTTCCTCCGGCCTCGATCGTCGCCCGGGTGGCGGCGAGGTCATCGCTAGACAGCTCGTAACCGGCGATCCAGGGCAGCGGTGGTAGCGCCACCGCATGGTCGGGATCGAACTGCGCCTGGAATGCTGCAGCATCCATCAGGTGCAGCGCGCCGCGCCCGGTCTGCTGCACGAATTCGGTGCCAGCCGGGCCGTATAGCAGGCCGGACGGGACGCCAGCGTAGCGTGCGTAGCGGGTTGCCGCCTCGGCCGGGTCGGCCAGCACCAGGAACACCCGGCGCAGTCCTGCGGCGCGGTTCGGGTGGTCGAGCCAGCGTTCCTGCCATACGCCCTCCGGCGTCTGGTGGCCGCAGAACTGGATGCGACCCTCGGGCATCGTGCCTGGAGGGGTGCGCGTGACCACGAAGCGTACGGTGGTGGTGGTGCGAGGCGCGTCCGTCCCGGACAGTGCGTCCGCCTCGCGCTGCAGGCGGACCGGTGGCAGCGGCGCGAAGCCTGCAGCCGACAGCCGTGCATGGTCCGCTTCGGCATCAGCCGTGCCGTAGGCGATCAGGTGCACGCCGGTGTAGCGCGCGATCGCATCGCGCAACTGCCCCGCCACGGGGGTATCCATGAAAGGCGTGAGGAATTCCAGGTAGCCCTCGCGCAGCATCACGCAGCGGTTGCCGGTGCCGGCCGGAACCAGCGGGCCGTCGGCCTGCAGCCGGTGGAACTGTTCCGAGAAGGGCGTCGTCGTGAAGCCCAGCCGTGCCAGTGCCGCAGCTGCAGCTGCGCGGTCCGGCACGAAGTGCGCGACATGGTCGACGTTCAGGGCGCCTGCCGCCGGCACCTGTGCATCGTGGACGGGAAGGCGCGGCAGCATCACGGGCGCCGCGCGACCATGTCGATCTCGACCAGCGCGCCGCGCGCGAGGCCGGTGACCCCGACGCAGGTGCGTGCCGGCCGCTTGCCTGGCGCGAACCAGCTCGCATAGACCGCGTTCATCTGCGCATAGTGCTCGTCGAACTTCAGCAGGAACACGCGTACCTGCACCACGTTCTCCAGCCCCAGCCCGACGCCGTCGAGCACGGTCGACAGGTTCTTCATCACCTGGTGCGTCTGCGCTTCGATGCCTTGGGGATAGGCCGAATCGTTGGCAAGGCCCTCGAACGGCATCTGGCCGGTGATGAACACCCAGCCGTCCGCCTCGACTGCGTGGCTGAACGGCGCCACCGGGTCGGGTGCGCCATCAATCATGTGGAACAGCGGCATCGACATCGGAAGGTCCTCGCAGCGGTCGGGATTCGGGGCCGGGATCAGTAGCCGCGCAGCGGCTCGACGATGTTCTTCAGCTTGCGGCCGGCGAGCCGGCGCGCGAAGTTCTCGAACCAGAAGTCGAGCAGGAAGTCGATGTAGCGCGGGTCATCGCAGGTGATATGCGGCAGCACGACCAGGTTGGGCACCGTCCACAGCGGCGAGGAGGCCGGCAGCGGCTCGGGCGAGAACACGTCGAGGATCGCGCCCGACAGCTTGCCGCTCTCCAGGCGCGCGCAGAGCGCGTCGTAGTCGACCACCGGGGCGCGGCCGATGTTCATCAGCCCCGCGCCGTCCTTCATCCGGTCGAGCATGGCGCCGTCCACCAGGCCCCGGGTCTGCGCGGTGAGCGGCGTGGCTACCACCACGAAGTCGGCCTTGCCGATCGTGCGTGCGAGCTTCGACACCGGCACCACCGAATCGGCCGCCTTCGCGGTGGCGCGGGTGAGTGCGCCGCTGCGGGTAACCGCGATCACGTTCACGCCGAGCTTGCGGGCACCGCGCCCGACGGCTGCGCCGACATCGCCGAAGCCGATCACCACCGCGGTCTTGCCGGCGATCGGCGAGGAGAACGCATGCGCCCAGTGCTTCGCGCGCTGCGCGGTCATAACCTCGGGGATACGCGCATTGAGCATCAGCAGGCCCATCGCCCCGGAATCCTGCGCCTTGGCCGCGTGTGCGCCGCTGTTGTTGGTGAGCACCATGCCATCGGGCAGCCAGTCGAGCGGCAGCAGGCCGTCGATGCCGGCCCCGGTCGTCTGGATCCATTCGAGCCGGGGTGCCAGCGCGCGCAGGTTGTCGCGCGGCGGGTCGGAGTTGAGCAGGAAATCTGCCGTCTGCAGGGCCTCGGCCAGCATCTTGCGGTCGAAGCCGACGGTGATCTTCAGCCGGCGCGCGAGTTCCGGATGACGGCGCACCGCCGCCTTGACGTCGCTCTCGAGCACCTGGAACTGGCGCGGCTTGCTGCTGTTGCTCTCGAAGTGCACATGGAACTTGCGCGGGGTGCTGGCGGTGGAACGTGGCATCGTGCGGGGCCTAGAGCGGGATGACCAGCAGGGTATCGATCTGGTTGGAGTCGGCGATCACGAGGCGGCTGCGCAGCATCGGCGTGTCGGCGCCTGCCGGGCCCTCGAACACGATCTCGTCCAGGTAGCGCCCGGTGGAAAACAGCTTCTGCTCGCCGTCGTGCATGGTGCGCACGCACAGGTAGTTGGTCTGGACCCTGGCCGTAAAGCAGGCGCCATCCATGCCGGCCTCGAGCACCTGGGTCGGACCGATCACGTGGCGGTAGGTATGCGGCTCCCAGACGTTCACCTGGCGCAGCGAGTAGATGCGGTCGATCATCATGTCTCGGTTGTCGCACAGGAGCATGCCGGCCACCCAGCCGCGCGCGTGGTTGTCGCGCCCGGTGACCTGGTAGCGGCCGTCCTCGGTGAAGAATATCGGCCAGCGCTCGTATTCACCTTCGTCGATCGCATGCACGTAATCGACCATCAGGCGCTCGATCGCGCTGCGGCGTTCCGGGGCGATCGTCGGTGCCCGGGTGGATGAAGTCGTCGCGGCCATGGTCAGTTGCCCATCAGTTCGCGGTAGGCCTTGTAGAACCCGCGCACCGATGTCTCGGTGGCGCGCGTCGGCTGGCCGTCGGCGGTCAGGCCGCCCATCTCGACCACGGCCTGCTTGTCGCGGTCGCCCTTGATTCCCTGTTGCACGAAACCGCCGATCGCGCCGTCTTCCATCGAGATGTAGCCGTGCGGGCCGACGAGGTTGCTCTGCTTGATGCGGATCGCTCGCTGCTCGGGGGTATCTTCCTCGAACGCGACCACGGTCCAGATCAGTTCGCACTCGCCGGTGCCGCGCGTGATGATCTGGCGGGTACCCACCGAGTTCAGGATCTGCTGCAGCACGAAGCCCGGCAGGATGCTCTGCAGCGCATTGGTGATGTTGTCGTCGAACTCCATCCACTGCGCGATCAGCGACGGGTCGTTCAGCCCGAAGTCGGACTTCATCGTGCGCAGCTTGCCCGGGGAGTATTCCTCATGCCCCTGGTCGGTCAGCCGCTTGGCGAATACCAGGTGGTGCCAGTTTGCCGGGTCGTGGCGGATGCCACCTTCGGCCGACAGCCGGTTCAGCTTGAACGTCGCGAAGAACGCATGCAGCAGCGACGGGTGGTGCGTGTCGCGGCTGTTCTCGATGTACAGCTTCCAGTTGTTCGGCATGATGTGGTTGTAGCGGCCGATGATCTGCATCGTCCGGCCACGGATGGTGCGCCGGATGTGCGCGACCATCGGCTCGCCCAGGTACTGCTCGAGCGGCGGCGTCTGGTCGCTGAAGGTGCCGAACACCAGCCCCTCGATGACCTCGACGCGCAGCCGCGTGAGCGCATGCTTCGACTTGTCGAAACCTTCCGGCATGCCGCCCAGGCCACCTACGCCCTTCTCGAAGGCGATGCCGCGCAGCGCGCCCGACTGGTCGAACGACCATGCGTGGTAGGGACATACGAAGCTGCGCTTGCCCTCGCCGCGCGAGTCGTAGCAGAGCACCGAGCCCTTGTGCGTGCAGCGGTTCACCAGCGCGTTGATGCCGCCTTCGGCCGTTCGCACCACGATCACCGGGGTGTCGCCGACCTTGGTCAGCACGTAGTCGTTCGGCTTCGGGATCTCGCACTCGAGCGAGAGGAAGTTCCAGGTGGGACCGCGGAAGATGCGGTCCTGCTCCCAGGCATAGATCTCGGGGTCGCCGTAGATGTGCAGCGGTATCCGCGAAAGGTCGTCCGTGGGCCACCGGATCAGTTCGCTGACGGGGCGCACCCCGATCGCCTGGGCCATTGCTCTGCTCCTTGCTGCTCGGTTACCTGATCTCGAACACGGCATCGACCTCGACCGCGCAGTCCGACGGCAGGGCTGCCACCCCGATGGCGGTGCGCGAATGCTTGCCCGCCTCGCCGAACACCTCGACGAACAGGTCGGAGGCACCGTTGATCACCGCCGGTTGCTCGTAGAACTTCGGGTCGGAGGCGACGAAGCCGCGCACCGACACGCAGCGCACCGCACGGTCGAGATCACCGCCGAGCGCGAGTTTCAGCGCAGCGATCAGGTTGATCGCGCACACCCGGGCGGCGGCCTTGCCACCGGCCACGTCGACCTCCCCGCCCAGCTTGCCCTGATGGGTCACCTTGCCATCGACGCGGCACACCTGGCCGGCCAGGAACACGAGGTTCCCGGTGATCGCATACGGCAGGTAGTTCGCGACCGGAGTCGGTACCGGTGCCAGGGTGATGCCCATTTCCGCCAGCTTGGTTTCGTACTTGCCCATCATGCCTCCTCGAGTGCAGGGCCAGGCCCTGCGATGTCCATCGTCGATGCAGCCTTGCGTCGATTCGTCGGCGAACCGGCCGCAAGGCTGCGTTGCGTCACTTCCCGCGCTGCGGAAGCACGGCAGCGAACTTCGAGCCGCGCACGCACATCTTGCCCTTCGGGTCCTGCCACAGCTTCTCGGTCGTGTGCAGGTGGCCCAGCGCGCGCGCGACGGTCTGGAAATCGTATTCCGAGAAGTGCGCGGCGATATCCTGGTAGTAGCGCGGCTCGACCTCGAT
Organism: uncultured bacterium; assembly: GCA_903873475.1. Classification (GTDB taxonomy): domain Bacteria; phylum Pseudomonadota; class Gammaproteobacteria; order Burkholderiales; family CAIKXV01; genus CAIKXV01. Next base: position 44,869 of record CAIQON010000088.1, on the reverse strand, counting down.
CATCGCAAGCACTTGCTGTGCCAGCGCCTCGACCTTGGCGTCTGTGGCGCCCAGTGCCGGGGGCAGCGGATCAGCCTTGCCCGACACGTAGTCGTCGACCTTCGCCCGATCGGCGTAGGCATAGGCGATACGCTCGAAACGCTCGACCGGAATGCCCTCGCCGATGGTCGCATCGATGCCGACCTTGGCGCCGGTGGGCACCACGCCATGCGGCATCACCGCCAGGCTGGAGTCGAGCGGCTTGGCGCGCGCGCCGGGGATGATGATCACGTCGCGGTCGCCCTGCACCCGCGTTGCGATCGCCCACTCGACGTCCATCGCATTGAACGGGTCGATGTCCTCGTCGACGATGACCACGTGCTTCAGGTCCATCACCGACAGCGCGGCGAGCAGCGCGTTCTTGCCTTCGCCAGCCTGCTTCTTGATGGAGATGACCGCATGCCAGAATGCACAACCGCCCAGCGTGACGTTGATCGCGACCGTCTGGATGCCGGCGGTCTTCAGCGCCGAGCGGATCGCGGTGTAGCGGGTCGGTGCGGCCAGCCAGGTGTTCTCCCAGGGCATGTGCAGCGCGTAGTACACCGCATTGCGGCGCATGGTGATCGCCTTCACGCGCACCAGCGGGTTCCAGTGCAGGCCGCCCATCAGGCGGGTGAACTCGCCGAAGCGGCCTTCCGGATGCGTCCAGCCGGTGGGCAGGATCTCGGCCTCGAGCACGATCTCGGAATCGGCCAGGCAGGGCAGGTCGATCGTCTCGCACTGGGCGAAGCGCACTGCCTCGCCGCGGATGCCGCCGGCGATGGCCATCTCGTCCACCCCCAGCGGCGCGCGGAAGCCCGAGCCCATGATCTCGAACGGATGGCAGCCGATCGAGATCGAGATCGGCAGCGGCTCGCCGCGCTCGAGGGCGCGGGCGGCGAACAGCCGCATGTTGTTCGGCGTGACGATGTCGATGCCGGTGAGGTTCTTCTCTTTCACCATGAACCGGTAGACGCCGGCGTTCAGGCCATGCTCCGGGTCGCGCGCCATCACCACGCCCGCGGTGATCATCGGGCCGCCGTCGTAGATGGAGGACATCGGTACCGGCAGCTTGAACAGGTCGACGTCGTCGCCCTTGATCACGATCTCCTGGCAGGCGGCCTTCTCAATGTAGACCGGCGGGATCGGCTTGACGATGCCGCGCTGCAGCTTGTGCTCGATCTCGGCGTAATCATCGACCCCGATCGACAGCGTCGCACGTTTCTGCGAGCGGATGATGCCCGACACCACCGGCATGTCGTAGCCGATCACGTCGTGGAAGTAGAGCGCCTTGTCGGACTGGTCGACCAGCGTGGCGATGTGGCGGATGTCGACTGGCTGCTTCAGGTCGACCAGCTCGCCGGCTTCGCGCAGGCGGTCGAGGAACTGGCGGAAGTCTTCCTTCTCGTAGGCCATGGCGGGCTCAGCCTTTCGCGGGCGCCGGCGCCGGCGGTGCGGTGAAGTAGGTGCCGCGGCCGCTTGCGCAGAGGTTGCCCGCCGCGTCGTACACATAGGCTTCGGCGCAGGTGAACTGGCCACCGAAACGCACGATCTTTCCCGTGCACTTCAGGTCGCCCTTGGCCGCGCGGTGGTAGTCGACGCGCAGGTCGATGGTCGGTACCGGGTTGCCGTTCTTCACGGCGATCGCGTAGTCGGCGACCACGTCGACCAGCGCGGCGAGGATGCCGCCGTGCGTGTAGCCACCTGCGGGGTTCACGACCCACTCCTCGCGCCATTTCGCGGTCATCTCGATGGTGTCTTCGCCGACCGAGGTGACGGTCAGGCCGAGCCATGAGTTGTAGGGGCTCTTGGCGAGGCGGGCATTCAGTTGTTCGGGGGTGGGCTTGTCGGCCATGCTTTGATCTCTCTCGGGTGGGTGCAGGGCGGGGCGGGCGCCACGTCGGCGCGCGCCCCGCCACGGTGCATCAGGGGGTGACGACGACCTTGCCGAACACTTCGCGGTTCTCGATGAGCGCGAGGCCTTCCTTCGCCCGCTCGAGCGGCAGCACGACGTCGATCACCGGCTTCATCTCGCCCTTCTGGATCATGTCCATCAGTGCGCTCAGGTTTTCGTTGTAGAAGCTGTTCGAACCCTTGATGTTGAGCTCGAAGCTCCAGATGTAGCGCAGGTCTTCCTTCGGGTCGAAGCCGGCGGTGGCTCCGCAGGTGAGGATGCTGCCGCCACGCTTGGTGCACTTGAGCGACGGGGCCCAGGTGTCGCCACCGGTGAAGTTGATCACCACGTCGACGCCGCCTTCGTAGCTGCGCCGCTGCGGCTTGCCGAACTTCTCGTTCACCCACTTCGAGAAGTCGGTGGTCTTGTAGTTGATCACGTGGTCGGCGCCGAGGTCGGTCAGGCGCTGGATCTTGTCGTCGCTCGAGGCGCAGGCGATGACTTCGGCGCCCAGCATCTTGGCCAGCAGCACGCAGCCGGTGCCCACGCCGCCCGAGGCGCCCAGCACCAGGACCTTGTCGCCCTTCTTGATCGTGTTGTGGGTCATGATCATGCGGTGCGCGGTGCCGTAGGCGACCGGCAGCGCGCAGGCTTCCTCGAAGGTCACGCCGTCGGGCATGCGGATCAGCTGCTTCTGGTTGACCAGGCACTTCTCGGCCAGGCCGCCGTCCATCATCTCGCCCATCAGGCCGATCTTCGGGTCGAGCGGGTTCACCAGCACGCGGTCGCCGATCTTCCAGCCCTCGACGCCGGCGCCGACTTCGATGATCTCGCCGGCGAGGTCCAGGCCGATGATCACCGGCAGCGGGACCTTGATGCCGGGCATGCCGCGAACGGTGAACACGTCGTGGTAGTTGAACGAGGTTGCGCGGGTGCGCAGGATGACATGGCCTTCCTTGATCGTCGGGTCACGGTAATCGGCGATGTACTCGAGGTTGTCGAGGGGGCCATGGGACTTCAGCACGACTGCGCGCATCGGGGAAACTCCTTGGTGTTCTTGCGTTGGTGGACGGCTGCGGAAGCGGCACCGGCCGGGCACGCGTGTGGCGGCCCGGCCGGCGACGAACCGAAGCTTCAGGAGGGCATCGGGTAGATGCGATTGACGCCGGTGGTGATCTTGTCGGCTCCGACGCCGTAGATATGGATGGAAATCGCGATCGAGTCGGACCGGTTGACGATACGATGGATGCCGTCATGTCCGCTGTCGAAGCAGGAATCGCCAGTAGCACGCCGCACGGTACGGATCTCGACCGGGTGCAGGTCTCCGGGCGACATCCGGTAATGGCTTTCGGTCAGTTCGCCCGCGTAGACGCCGACGCCGCACCAGGTGTGGTGGCCGTGCACCGGGCTGCCCTGGCCGGGCCCCCAGACGAGCGCGAGGATCGAGAAAAGCCCGTTCGGATCTGCGTGCAACAGGTGGCGGGTATAGGTGTCCGGCTTGCTGAGGCGATGCTCCTCGGCCAGGAGGTCAAGGTCGACCAGCGAGCCGCGGATCGCGGACAGGACGGCCTGCGGTTCGATCGCGCCGTCGACCAGCGTCGCCGCGGTGGTGCCGTCGATCAGCTTGCGCAACGAAGTGTTCATCCGAGGTCTCCGGTCGGGATTGCCATGGTCATCACGGCGCGGCTCTTCAGTGCGGCGGTCAGCACCATGTCGCGCGCGGCCTCGATCTGCTCGCGGCAGATCTGCTCAGCGGTGATGCCGTCTGCCCGCCGCAGTGCCTTCACCAGGGCGCCGTGCTCATGCTGCATTTCAGTGGTGCGGTCGCGCGAGGTGAGGCCCATGTGCAGCAGCCGGGTCATTTCGTCGAGCAACGCCTCGATGGTGTGCGCGAGCCGCTGGTTGCCGGTCGCCTGGGCGATCGTCACATGGAAGCTCGCGTTGGCCTCGAGGAACCGGTGCGTGCTGGCGATATCGCCTGGCCGATAGCCGGCCCGGCAGACATCGTCGAGCAGCTTCAGCCGGCTGGCATCGACCTTGCCTGCGGCGAGCCGCGCGGCCTGTGGTTCGAGCATGAGCCGCAGTTCGAAGATGTCCTGGATGTCCTGCAGCGTGACCGGCGAGACCACGTAGCCGCGCCGGGGCATCGCGCGCACCAGCCCCTCGTGGGCAAGCCGCTGCAGGGCCATCCGGATCGGCGCCTTGCCGAAACCGTACTGCGCGCCGAGCTGGGATTCGGAGATGCCGGATCCGGGCGGCAGCATGCAGGCGATGATGTCGTGCTTGATCCGGTCGTAGGCCTGGTCGTTCAGAAGGGGGCCGGCGCTGTCGGCGGTGGCCGCGGCGGCAGTGCCTTTCGGCGCACGCGCCGGGTGGATTGCGGCAACCCCCTCTGGAACGGTCAGGTCGTTCACGCGGCCGCTCTCGGACAGGACGGCGTGCGGGGCTGCGGCTTGGATCGGGCGAAAGCGGGAATCACGATGGGATTAGTCTAGAAAACCTGATCTGACATGTCAAACAACTTCTCTTGGCATGTCTGAATGCATTTTCACCGCTGCACGGATAATCCGCGCAGCGTCCGCGTCTACAACCCGCCCGAGGTCCGCCATGCCTGTCTTCCATCGTGCCCGTTCCCTCCTCGCAGCCGTTTCCTGCACGGCCGCTTTCGCGCTGGCGCTGGCAGGGCCGGTCCAGGCCCAGCCGGCCTGGCCAGCCAAGCCGGTGCGGCTGGTGGCAGGCTTCGCGCCGGGCGGCATCTCGGACATCCTCGCGCGGGTGGTCGGTGCCCGGCTGGGCGACACGCTCGGGCAGCCGGTGCTCGTCGAGAACCGCGCCGGCGCGGGCGGCACCATCGGCGCGGACTTCGTCGCCAAGTCGGCGCCGGACGGCTACACCTTGTTCCTCGGCGTGAACGCCACCCAGTCGATCGCGCCCGCCCTGTACCCGAAGCTGCCGTACAACCCGGCCACCGATTTCGCGCCGATCACGATCGCCGCGGTCACGCCGGTGCTGCTGGTCACGCATCCATCGTTGCCGGTGAAGAGCGTGAAGGACCTGATCGCGATCGCGCGGGCCCAGCCGGGGCAACTCAACTACGCGTCCACCGGAACCGGCGCATTGCCGCACCTCACCACCGAACTGTTCAGCCTGCGCGCCGGCGTGAAGATGAACCATGTGCCCTACAAGGGTGGCGCGCCGGCGATGATGGACCTGGTCGCGGGGCAGGTCTCGCTGATGTTCGACAACATCCCGACCGCGATCGCGCAGGTGCGCGCGAACAAGGTGCGCGCGCTTGCGGTCGCGCAGGCGAAGCGGACGCCGGCAGCCGCCGACATCCCGACGATGGCCGAGTCCGGGTTCCCCGGCTTCGAGGTGCTCTCCTGGCAGGGCTTCCTCGCCCCGGCGGGCACGCCGGGGCCCGTGGTGAACCGGCTCAACGCGGATATCCTGAAGGTGCTCGCGCAGCCTGACGTGCGCGAGCGGCTGACGGCGCAGGGCATCGAGATCCGGACATCGAGTCCGGCCGAGTTTGCCGCGATCATCCGCGCCGACGCCGAGATCTGGGCGAAGGTGGTGAAGGCGACCGGCACCAGGATCGAATGATGCCGGCGGCATCGGCCGGCCGGCTACCGCTGGCCACGACCGCGCGGACGGTAGCCGCTGTCGGTGCGTCGCTGCTGACGCTGGCGATCCTGGTCGGCGGTCGCGTGCCCGAGGCGGTGCATGTGATGTCGCGCTTCCCGGACAAGCTGCTGCATGCGCTGACCTACGGCATGCTCGCCGGCTGCTGGTGCGTCGCGCTCGGCGAGCGGCGGCGGGCGCTGGCCATTGCGATGGCAGTGGCTACCGGGTTGCTCGACGAATGGCTGCAGCGGTCGATTCCGGGCAGGCAGTCCGATGTCGCCGACCTTGTGGCCGATGTTGTCGGTGCGACGATCGGTGCATGGCTGGCATTGCCTGTCGTCGGGCGGCTGCTGTCCAGAACGACTCGCCGGCCCTGAGCGGCGGTGCGCTCCGATCCGCGCAGCCTGACGCCGCCGCGATGCACGCGGACAGTCGCAGCTACCGCGCCGGAATCGTTCTACACTCATGCGCATGGACAAGGCATCTGCGGCGTACGCGAGCGTCGGCCATCCGGTGCGGCGCACGGAGGATGAACGCCACCTGCACGGTGCGGGTCGCTTCGTCGCTGACATCCCGTGGCCAGGCGCGCTGCACCTCGCCTTCGTGCGCAGCACCGTCGCGCACGGCGTGGTGCGTGCGGTGCGCGCACCGACGCTCGCAGCCGGTGAATCGTTCTGGACGGCAGCCGACCTGCACGATCTCGCGCGGCCGATCGTCGCGAAGCTGAACCGTCCCGGGTTCCAGGCTGCGGCCTATCCGTGCCTCGCGACCGACCGGGTACGCTTCGTCGGCCAGACGATCGCGGCCGTGGTCGCATCGAGCCGGGCGCGGGCCGAAGACCTGGCCGAACAGGTCGAGGTCGACATCGATCCGCTGCCGGTGATCGCCTCGGCGCGCGCTGCGTTCGCGCCCGAGGCGCCGCTGATGCATGAAGGCTGGGCGGGCAACCACTTCATGAAGTTCACCCGCACCTTCGGCGACTTCGACGGTGCGGCCGCACGCGCCGAGGTGCACCTGACCCGGCGCTACCGGATGGAGCGTCTGGCGCCGTCCCCCCTCGAGACGCGCGGCTGCCTGTCGGTGTTCGACCGCGCGCAGGGCCGGCTGCTGTTCCATACCTGCTGCCAGCGGCCGCACATCCAGCGCGACTTCCTGGCCGAGCAGCTGATCGGCATCGACCAGCACCGCATCCAGGTGGTGGTGCCCGATGTCGGCGGTGCGTTCGGCGTCAAGACCAACCTGTATCCGGAAGAACTCGCGGTGGCCGCGATCTCGATCCGGCTCGGCACCGCGGTGCGCTGGATCGAAGACCGGATGGAGCACCTGCTGTCGGCCTGCCATGCGCGCGAGAACGACGAGACGGTGACCATCCACGCGAGCCGCGACGGCGAGATACTCGCGCTGGAAGCCGAATACCTGGTCGACGGTGGCGCCTACTCGATGCTGCCGTCGACGAGTGCGATCGAGGCCAACATGGCGGCCAACGTCATGCCCGGCCCGTACCGCATCCGCAACTACCGCGCGACCGCGATGAGTGCCTGCACCAACAAGGCGCCGACCGGTCCGTACCGGGGCGTCGGGCGTCCCGCGGCCTGCTTCGCGATGGAACGCACGCTGGACGAGCTAGCGCATGTGCTGGGCATCGAACCGCATGCGCTTCGGCGGCGCAACCTGATCCCCACCGATGCCTTTCCGTATGTCTCCGCGACCGGGCTGGTCTACGACACCGGCAACTACCCGCCGATGATGGATACCGCGGTGCATGCGCTCGGGCATGCACACGTGCGCGCGGCGCAGCAGGCTGCACCGGCGGATGCGCGCGAACGCATCGGCATCGGCTACGCGTGGTACGTCGAGCAGACCGCGCACACGGCGAAGGAATTCTTCGCGCGTGGCTCGGTCGTGCTCTATGGTTTCGAGAGCGCGCGCATCCGGATGGACATCGCCGGTTCGCTCACCATCGAGACCAGCGTCTGCTCGCACGGCCAGGGCCATGCGACCACGCTCGCCCAGATCGCGAGCGAAGTGACGTCGATCCCGATCGAGCGGATCAGCGTGCGCGCCGGCGACACCGATGTCGTGCCCTACGGCAACGGTACCTTCGCGTCGCGCTCGGTCGTGCTCGCGGGCGGTGCGGTACACCAGGCGTGCGGCCGGCTGGTCGACCGGCTGCGCGCGATCGCTGCGCACCTGATGCAGGCCGCGCCCGGCGGGCTGTCGGTCGGTGCGCAGGCCGTCCATGGGCCCGAGGGCACCGCGCCGCTGCCGTTCGCGCGGCTTGCCCAGGTGGCGCTGCAGTACGTGCATGAACTGCCCGACGGCATCGAGCCCGGACTCGAGTTCCTCGCGAGCTACCGCCCGCCGGTCGAGACCGGTGCGTTCTCGGCGGGCGTGCATGCGGCCCGGGTCGCGGTCGATACCGAGACCGGGGCTGTCCGGCTGCTCGACTACCTGGTCGTCGAGGACTGCGGACAGACCATCAATCCGATGATCGTCGACGGGCAGGTCTACGGCGGCGTCGCGCAGGGCATCGGCCAGGCACTGCTGGAAGAGATCCGCTACGACGCACAGGGGCAGCCGGGTACAGTCACGCTCGCCGACTACCTGTTGCCGGGCTTCGGCGAAGTGCCCGAGGTGCGCATCGAACACCAGCACACGCTGTCGCCGTTCACTGCCTACGGCATGAAGGGCACCGGCGAGGGCGGCTGCATCGGCGGGCCGGCCGCCATCGGCAATGCCGTGACCGATGCATTGCGCGGGCTGGGCGTGTCGGTGACGCGCGCACCGGTCACTGCGCGCGATGTGTGGACGGCGCTGCAGGCGGCGCGCGTGCGCGAGGGTGCCGGCGACCGGCCGGCCGAGCCGGCGTTCACCTGGATGCCGCCGCCATGAAGCCGGCCCCGTTCCGCTACCACCGGGCCGCGTCGCTGGACGAGGCCATCGCCGCGCTGGCTGCCGCCGGTCCCGACGACGAGGTGCGCGTGATCGCGGGTGGCCAGAGCCTGGGCCCGATGCTCAACCTGCGGCTGGTCCGGCCGACGCTGCTGGTCGACATCCATCGCATCGACGGGTTGCGTGCGATCGACGTGCTGCCCGACGGTGGCGTGCGCATCGGTGCCTGCGTGACGCATGCGATGCTCGAAGACTTGCCCGCCAGCGATCGGTTGCCGCCCGGGGTCGCAGACGTGCTGCGCCATGTCGCGGGAGGGATCGCCTACCGGGCCATCCGTTGCCGCGGCACCATCGGAGGCAGCCTCGCGCATGCTGATCCGGCGGCCGACTGGCCGAGTGCGCTGGCGGCGCTCGGTGCGACGATCGAACTCGCCGGACCCGCCGGCCGTCGCAGCGTCGCGGCCAGCGCGTTCTGCCTCGGCCTGTTCGAGACCGCGATCGAACCAGGCGAGGTGGTGGCCGCGGTCGTGCTGCCCGGTTCCGCCATCTGTCGCTGGGGCCATCGCAAGCACTGCCGCAAGGTCGGCGAGTTCGCGCATGCCATGGCCATCTGCATCGACCGCGGCGGCGAGGCCGTCGAGGCCTGGCTGGGGGCGACCGGTGGCGCGCCGGTCGCGATCGCGCTCGATCGAGCGGCGCTCGCAGGCATCGCCGGCGGCGAGGCGCAGCGGCGCGCGGGCCTGCACGAGCGCATCGCGGCCGCGCTGCCCGACTCGATCGCCCCGGGCGATGCCTACGCGCGGCACCTGCATGCGCAGATGGCGGCGGAAGCCGTGAACGACATACTGGCGAACCGATGATGGATGCTCCAGCCGAACCCGCGATCGACCTGCAACTGACCGTCAACGGCACGGCACGGCAGGTCCGTACCGAGGCGCGCACGTCCCTGTGCGACCTGCTGCGCGATGCGCTGCACCTGACCGGCACGCACGCCGGATGCGAGCATGGTGTCTGCGGCGCCTGCACCGTGCTGCTCGACGGCCAGCCGGTGCGTGCGTGCATCACCCTGGCCGCGGCCTGCGACGGCCGTGCGGTGACCACGGTCGAGGGGCTGTCCGGTCCGCTGGTCGATCGGCTGCGCGCGGCCTTCCAGGCCGAGCATGCGCTGCAGTGTGGCTACTGCACGCCCGGGATGCTGGTGTCGGCGGTCGATCTGCTCGAACGCAAGCCCGGCGCGGACGAAGCCGAGATCCGGCGCGACATGTCCGGCAACCTCTGCCGCTGCACCGGCTACGTCGGCATCGTGCGGGCGATCCGCTCCTGCGCGCTTGGCTGAGCGCCGCCCGGCCCGCACATCGGGGGGGGCACGGCTTGCCGCCTGGCGCCGTTGGAGCGACCATGGCACCTTCCATCTTCTACACGACCGTCCCTTGAACAGGAGATTCGCCATGTCCCGCCTCCGCCACATCGCCCTCAGTGTTCCCGACCCGTGGAAGGCCGCCGAGTTCTACATGCAGGCGTTCGGCATGAAGAAGGTCGGCGAGACGGATTCGTCACTGGCGCGCGGTGTGTACCTGACCGACGGCTTCATCAACATGGCCCTGCTCAACTACAAGTCCGATGAAGCGGCCGGCGAAGAACGCGGCAAGGACTACGTCGGCATCCACCACTTCGGGTTCTGGGTCGACGACGTCGAACAGACGGTGAAAGACGTCGAGGCCGCCGGCGGCAAGTACTACATGGGCGAGGTGCCGACGCTCAGCAACATCTTCTACGAAGTGAAGGTCCGCGACCCGCACGGCGTGATCATCGACACCACCGCCCACGGCTGGGGTGGCGCGTCGAAGGACGGCACCGGGCAGGACGTGCATGTCAAGCTCCGGCACGAAGGCCTCGTCGCCGAACGCGCCGGCCTCGCCGAAAAGGTCGGCTGAGAAAACCCGGGTCAGACACGGACGTCGTGCGCCCGACCGTTGGGTCTGGCCCCAAGTATCTAAACCCGGGTCAGACACGGGTTTATCGACGCCCTCTGCGGGATTGCTGAAAATCCGTGTCTGACCCGGGTTTTCACTCTGGGGTCAGACCCTGGGGTCAGACCCCGATTTTCACTGCACGGCGTTGGCGCTCTTCAGGCTGTCGAACAGCGCGCCGCGCATCAGGAAGGCCTTGTGCAGGGCGATGTCCTCGCAGGTGCGGCGCATCTCGTCCAGGTTCTGCCGGCGCCTGACCGGGTCGCTCTCCTCGAGCGACTTCTTGTTGCGGATCGTCTGCGCCTGCACGAAGTCGACCTGGGCCTTGCGCCGCTGCCGGGTATAGCGGTCGAGGACGTCGGGCGATGCACCGTCGAATCGGATGGCAGCCAGCTTGTCGGCGAGGTTCATCGCGTCGTGGATGCCGCCGTTCATGCCCATGCCGCCGATCGGGTTGTTCACGTGGGCACTGTCGCCGGCGAGCAGGACGCGGCCGCGGTTGAAGGTGTCGGCGACCCGCTGGTGCACCTTGTACAGCCCGGTGTAGGCGATGTCGTAGCGGCCGGCACGCGGGAAGAATTTCTGGAAGCGCTGCTGGATACGCTCGTCGGACAGCGCGACCTCATCGGGCTCGTCGGCCGGAACCGGGAAGATGCCGCGCCAGATGCCCGGTTCGCCTGGCCCCTTGACCTTGAACAGGTTCAGCCATTCGTCCGGGTCGGAGAAATAGTTGCGCGTGCAGAAGCCGGCGCTGGTGCCGAGGAAGTCGAACGTCGTGCCGATCTTCAGGAAGCGCTCTTCCCAGGTGAAGCCCTCGAACGCGATGCCGGCCAGCTTGCGCACCGTGCTGCGGCCACCGTCGGTGCCGATCACGTATGCGCCCTGCAGCGTGCGCGATTCGCCATCCACTTCCGTGGTGAGGGTGACGCCGTCGGCCGTCTGCTCGAGGCCGGTCAGCGTGTGCGAGAAGAGCACCTCGGCACTGCCATCGGTGGGCAGGTGGGCCAGTGCCGAGCGCGCAAGCTTGTACTGTTCCCACTGAAGGCAGAACGGATACCTCACCTCGTCCTTCAGCAGCCCCAGGTCGAACTCTGCGATGCGCTCGCCGGTCACGCGGTCCCAGAAATGGAACAACGGCGACTTCAGCCCGGTCTCCCAGCCATCTTTCTCGATGCCGAGCGCCTCGAGCATCTCGATGGTCGGCGGATGCACGGTCGCTGCGCGCTGGTCGTCGACCGGCCCCGGGTTGGACTCGACCAGCGTCACCGGGATGCCGCGCCTGGCCAGTGCGAGTGTCATCACCGCCCCGACCGGGCCGGCACCCACCACGTAGATGCGGTCGGACGTTGCTGAAGGTCTGGACATCTGCTTCTCCGGTGCATGCCGCGTTGTCGCCGGACGGCGCCCGCGATCGATCATCGATCTGCAATCGTACCAAGTGACAGCGCACGGCGGCAGCGCCGCGCCGCATGTCGCCCAACGGGCGCGCCGTGGTGCATCGACGCACCGTGCTGGTGCGTACCGGTGGTGGGCAGGATTCCCGCAGTGCGGGCATGATTGCAGACTCGATCGACCCGATGCGTGGTGCAAGATGAGTGCCGGCAACCTGAACCTGCCATCGACCTGCATGCCCTTCCTTGCCGTCGCGCTCGCCGTGCCGTCTTGCGCCTTCGCGCAGGCCGCGCCCGTGCTGCCCGCGAAACAGATCCGCGTGATCGTCGCGCTCGCGCCCGGCGGGGGCACCGACGTGGTGACGCGCATCGTCGCATCGCGGCTCACCGAGATCTGGGGTACGCCGGTGATCGTCGAGAACCGCGCCGGCGGTGGCCAGATCATCGGTACCGAGTTCGTCGCGCGGGCCGCGCCCGATGGCGCGACGCTGCTCGCCGTCACGCCTGCGCATGTGATCAACGCGACGTTGCACGAGAAGCTCGCCTACCGCTGGGATCGCGACTTCGTGCCGATCGTGAACATGGCGGCCACCGCCAACGTACTGGTCGTGCATCCGTCGCTGCCGGTCAAGACCACGAAGGAACTGATCGCGCTCGTGCGCAGCCGCCCCGGGCAGATGCACTACGGATCGAGCGGTGTCGGTGGCGCGTCCCACCTCGCGTTCGAACTGTTCAACGCGATGGCGAAGCTCGATGTGGTGCACGTGCCCTTCAAGGGCGGTCCGCCCGCCGTGCAGGATGTACTGGCCGGACGGATTTCGCTGCTGATGGGCAACATGCCATCGGTACTGCAGCATGTGCGCTCCGGACGCATGCGTCCGCTGGGCATCGCAAGCAGCCGGCGCTCACCGCTGCTGCCCGAGGTGCCGACGGTGGCCGAGTCGGCGCTGCCCGGCTACGAGGCCGCGAACTGGAACGGACTGGTCGCACCCATCGGGGTGCCGCAGGACCTGGTGATGCGCTACAACGCAGACGTGGTGCGCGTGGTGACGGAACCGGCCATCCGCGAGCGCCTGTCGTCGAGCGGCTTCGACCCGATCGGCGACACACCAGCGCAGTTCTCCGCCTACCTGAAGACCGAGTTCCAGCGGTGGGCGACGGTGATCCGGGTGCGCGGAATCAAGGCCATCTAGCCGGCAGCCGCCCTGCCGGGGCGGGTGCCCGCGGTCATTGCGCGGGCGGCAGCGTGTTCCCCAGCAGGCGCTCGAGCTGCCGGCGCAGGTCATCGATGTCGATGCGTTCCGGGGCAGTGCCGCCGGGCGCTGCGCGCGGCGCCGTGTCTTCCTGTTGGGGCAGCGCCGGATCGCCCGCCGACGCACCTGCTGCAGGGTCTGCGCCAGCCGGTGCAGCGGGGGCGACCGGCGGCAGTGCGTCGGGCACGGCCATCGACTGCGGTGACGCGCTGCTGGCCGCCACTGGCGGCTGCGCCAGCGGCGCCGGATCGGGCGGTGGCCCGACCTGTATCGGGAAGTAGAGCCACAGCAGGCCGAGCACGCCTGCTGCCACCGCCAGGAGGAACAGGAGGAACATGGTGGCCCGGTGGCGGTTCGGCCGCGGCTCAGCCGCCGTTGCCGCCGCCGTTCCCCTGCTGCCCGGCCCACCACTGCTGCAGCCAGCCGATGTTGCCGCCGAGCGCCACGATCTCCTTCAGGCTGTCGGCCAGGGGCGGATACTCTCGCCGCGTGCCCCGGGTGTGGTTGATGAACATGCCGCTGTCGAAATCGACCTCGAGTTCGTCCCCGGTCTCGCATTCCTCGGTCGCGCCCTGGCAATCGGTGAGCACGCGCAGTCCGGCACCGATCGCACCGCGGTAGCCCAGGAAGGGCATCGATTCGCAGACCAGGCCCAGGCCGAGCGCCTTCATCGCGATGTAGCCGTTCATCTTCGGACCCATGCCGAAGCTGCGGCCGGCAACGATGATGTCTCCGGGACGGCAGCGCGTATGGAAGCCCGGGTCGGTCTCCTCGAACAGGTGCGGGATGATCTCGGCGGGATCCATGTGCCGGCCGGTGACGATCCATGCGGGCACGACGCCGCCCTGGTGCTGGATGTCGTGGCCGAGCACCCAGGCGCGTCCGCGCAGCCGCCAGTCGTGGCGTTTCACCAGTTCCGTCCTGCCGATCGCATTCATCGTTGCTTCGCTCCGTGGGTTCGTTCGATCAGGCTTCGGCGCGTACGCCGGGGGCATCGGAGGCGGGCGCTGTCATCCTGTGTTTCCGACCGGTCACTGGACGAAGTCCATCACCGTGCGCGGATCGACGATGCAGCCGGCGACCGCCGAGGCAGCCACCGTCGCCGGATTGCCCAGGAAGAGCTGCGCGTCCTTCGGGCCGATGCGCCCGTTGTTGTTGCCGGCGAAGGTGGAGATGGAGACCTCGCCGCCATCGACCGGGCCGATCACGCCATCGTTGCACACGCCGCATCCGGCGGGCAGCATCACCGCGCCAGCCTCGACGAACACCTTCATCAGTCCATCATCGAGCATCCGGCGCGACGAAGCCTCGCTGCCCGGCGCAATCATCAGCCGCACGCCCGGGGCGATGCGTTTGCCCGCGAGCGCGCGCGCGGCGAGCCGCAGGTCTTCATAGTGGCCCGAGCCGCAGGAGCCGATGAACGCATGGTCGACCGCGGTGCCGGCCACTTCAGAGACATCGACTGCACGGTGCACGCCGCCGGGCATCGCGACCTGCGGCTCGATCGAAGCGATGTCCAGCGACAGCCTGGCCTCGTAGTGTGCGTTGTCGTCCGGGTAGACCGGGGTGAACGGACGCTGCGCGACCGCTTTCGCGTGTTCGAGGATGGCAGCCGAGGGGGGAAAGAAGGTGCCGTAGGCGCGCACTTCCGTCGGGGAACTGCACAGCGCGGTACGCTGTGCGAGGTCGAACTGATCGAGGTCGCCGGCGAACTCGAGCACCCGGTAATCCGGGTCCACGCCCCAGCTGCCACCTTCACGCAAGTGCTTCGCGATGACGAAACCGATGTCGCGGCCGAACACGCCCGGCCGGGCACGCCCGGTCAGCGCGAGGCGGATGGTCTTCGGCACCATCACCCAGTTGGTGCCGGTGGCCAGCACGCGGCTGATCTCGGAGCCCATGCGGAAGCCGAACGCGCCGATCGCGCCGGCATTGGTCGAATGCCGGTCGTTGTCGAAATAGAACATGCCGGGCAGCAGCAGGCCCGACTCCATCGGGAAGATGTGGCCGTGCCCGCCCTGGCCGACATCGTAGAAGCGGCCCACGCCCCACTGCTTCGCGGCCCGGCGGTTGGCGGCGCCACGCTCGGCCGAGCGGGCATTCGGGTAGATGACCTCATGGTCTGTGACGATCATCACGCGTTCCGGCTGCGCCAGCCGATCGATGCCCAGCTGGTCGAGTTCGCGCCTGGCCGACAGCACCACGCCGTCATGGATCATCACGAAGTCGGGCTGCGGTTCGACCACTTCGCCGGCACGCAGATCGCTGCGGCCACTGCGCGAGGCCAGGACTTTCTCTACCGCGGTCATCGGCATGCTGGGTTCCTGCTCAGGTTGCTGCGCCAGAGGACGCTGTCGTACGCCGATTATCGCCCGCCGCGGGTCGGCCGCGTTCGCGGGCGACCTACTCCAGCGCGATCTTCTGCTCGCGGATGATCCGGCCCCAGCGCGTGGTCTCGGCCTTCAGCCAGTCGCCGAACTGGGCCGGCGTGCTGCCCACCAGTTCGGTGCCCAGCGCTTCCATCTTCTCGCGCACGTCGGGCGCAGCCAGCGCCTTCACCAGCACGCTGTTGAGGCGCTCGATGATCGGGCGCGGCGTGCGCGCCGGCGCCAGCATGCCGCTCCACGACTGCGCCTCGAAACCGGGATGGGTCTCGGCGATCGTCGGCACGTTGGGCAACTGCGGCGTGCGCTTCGATGACGACACCGCGAGGGCGGTCAGCCGGCCACCCTGCAGCTGGGGCAGCACCAGTCCGATGGACGCGATCATGGCCTGCACCTGCCCGCCCATGACGTCGGTGATGGCCGCGGCGCCGCCCTTGTAGGGCACGATCGTGATGTCGATGCCGAAGGTGGTCTTCAGCAGTTCGGTGGAGAAGCGGCTGGACGTTGCCAGCCCCGGCACGGCGAAGGTCATGCCACCCGTGCCCTTCGCGAAGCGCGCCAGGTCGGCCACGCTCTTCACCGGCACCTTCGAACTCACCACCAGCACCTGTGGCTGGCGCGCCATCAGCGAGATAGGCACGAAATCCTTCAGCGGATCGTACTGGACGTTGTTGTACAGGAACGGGTTGGTGGCGAAGCTGTCGAACACCGCCGCCAGCGTATGGCCGTCCGGCGTCGCCTTCGCCGCCAGGTTGGTGCCTGGAACGCCGCCGGCGCCGGGCAGGTTCTCGATCACGATCGGCTGGCCGAGCGCCTCGCTCATCCTGGGCGCCACCAGCCGCACCAGCACGTCGGTGACGCCGCCCGGCGGGGTTGGGCACCATCATCCGGATCGGACGCACCGGATAGTCTTGTGCGTGCAGTGGCGTGGATTGGCCGGCCGCGACCAGCAGTACGCAGGTGCACGTTGCCGCGAGGGTTGCGGTTTTCATGAGGTCACCGGAAAGTAGCGGCCCAGCCAGTCGCGCACGACGTTCCATACGCGCTGGTTGCCTTCGGCCAGCATGAAGTGGTCGGTATCGCCGAACAGGTGCAGGTCGACGGGTGGCTTCGCGCGCGCGAACATGCGCAGCGACTGTTCGGTCGGCGTCACCGTGTCGAACGAACTGTGCAGCAGCAGCAGCGGCCGTGGCGCGATGGCATCGACGACATCCTCGGCGCGGAAGTCGAACATGCTCTGCGCGGTCTCGGCGGTGAATGACTGCAGCGATCCGGGCAGGATCTCGTGGGTGAGCCCGTGGCGCACCGGCACGATGTCCATGCGTGGGACCATCATCGACTCGCCGGTGCGTTCGCGATGCCGTCGGCCTTCGTCCAGCATTGCCGTGAAGCGCGCCCAGGCGTCCTCGCCCGGGTGCTGGCCGCGGAACTTGATCTCGCCATGGCCCCAGCCGCCGGAGGAGATCACCGCGGCGACCCGTTCGTCGACACCGGCGGTGTACACCGCCACCGCCGCCCCGAAGCTCGAGCCGACCACCGCGATCCGTGCCGGATCGACCGCAGGATGTCCGGCCAGGAAGCCGAGGGCAGCCCGCGTGTCCTCGACCTGCTCGAGGCAGATCAGGTTGCCGCGCATGCCTTCGCTGTCGCCGCAGCCACGCATGTCGAAACGCAGCGTCACATAGCCGAGGGATTCCAGCACCGCGCAAGGGCCAAGCACGTTGCCGGCGCCCTTGTGGCTGCCGAAGCCGTGCAGAACCAGGAAGGCCGGGCGCCGCTCGCCCGGTGCCATCGTGGCCGGGGTGCGCACGATGCCGGCGAGTCGCAGGCCGCCGGCCGTGAAGTGGACGGGCTGGTCGCTCATGCTGCAGGTACGGGCCGCTGCCCGCCCGCGGGCGCCGCGGCTGCGGCTGCCGCGTCGATCGCCTTCACCGACTCGAGGGAAGGGCGTGCATGCCCGTCGCCCTTGAGCGGGATGCCGGCCGGCAGGTGCCATTCGCTGAAGCGGTTGACCCGGAAGTTGCGCGGCTTCCAGCGCTCGGTCACATAGTCCGGATCGCAGAAGTACTCGATCGCACCGCCCAGCGGATTGCGGAAGTACCAGAAATAGGCCGAGGAGATCGGATGCCGGCCCGGTCCGATCTCGGTGCTCCAGCCCTGGCGCGCGAACGCCATGCCACCGCCGAACACCTCGTGCACGTCGCGCACCTCGAATGCGACATGGTGCAGGTCGGTCTTGCCGGTACGGCTCTTCATGAAGAACACGTTGTGGTGTTCGCTGCGCTTCGCCCAGCGCAGGAACACGCCGGCGCCGCCGACATAGCGGTCGGACAGCCAGAAGCCGAGCCGGTCACGGTAGAAGGCCTCGGCGCGGCGGGTATCCGTGACGGCGAACACGATATGGCCGATCTTCGACGGCCGTGCACCCTCGGCGTATGCGGTGGCTTCCCGGTCGACCCGGGCGCGTGCACCCGGCCGGTTCCAC
Source organism: uncultured bacterium (assembly GCA_903873475.1). Classification (GTDB taxonomy): domain Bacteria; phylum Pseudomonadota; class Gammaproteobacteria; order Burkholderiales; family CAIKXV01; genus CAIKXV01. Next base: position 26,958 of record CAIQON010000088.1, on the reverse strand, counting down.
ACGGTTGCCGGCGGGGTCGCGGCCTTGCGCGGCTTCCACACGCGCACGCCGATGTGGATGCCCAGGTCGTCGATGGAATGCACGGTGCCGTCTGCATCGCGGGTGACCTCGCGGTCGCGCGCGAGGTCGGCGGCGATCGCATCGCGCCGGGCGGCGGTGGCCACGCCGAACACCACTTCGCGGAACGAGGAGCCGCCCTCCAGCCGCGGCGGCAGCCCGGGCGCATCGTCCAGGCGCACCTCGATGCGGTTGCCGCTGGATGTCTCGAAAACCAGCCGGGTACGCGTGGCCGATACCCTGGTCAGTCCCCAGTCGGTGAACAGGCGTTTCGCTTCGGCCATGTCGGCGGCCGTGTAGGTGATCGATGCGATGCCGGTGAAGTCCATCGGTTTTCCCCCTGTGCGGCGTGGGCACGCCCTCGAACGAACTGCGAGGGCGCGATTATGTACCGGACGCTGCCGGACTGACGCGCGGTGGCCCGGCCACGCATGATCGCCGGCCAGTCCCGCATCTGGCATCATCAGACAAAGGCGCGGGGCGCAAAAAACAACCCGGGCCACGCGCTGGAAGCGCGCCAACCCGACCCCCCGCGAGTCGGCACTAGAGGAGGAGGCGCATGCACATCGCCAGTCCCGAGGGGACGCCGGCGTACGGATATTCATCGCGCAGGCCCGGCGGCCCGCGATGCGATTGCACGTCCTCGTCGGCGGAACGATGATCGCGCTCACCGAGGACCTGACCAAGGCGTTCCTGCGCGATCGCGGATTGCCGGTGCCCGCAGGCGAGGCAGCGGACAGCGCAGATTCCGCGTGCCGCATTGCCACGGCGCTCGGCGGCTCGGCCGTGGTCAAGGCGCTGGTGCCGACCGGCCGGCGCGGACTCGCCGGTGCGGTGCGACTGACAGACGGCGCCGATGCCGCACGCGCCGCCGCGCAAGCCCTGCTCGGCAGCCAGGTCGGCGAGTATGAGGTCGAGCAGGTCTATGTCGAAGCGCTCGAGCCGATCGCCGCCGAGCTCTATCTCTCGTTCGTGCTCGATCGTTACCCGCCGCGCGTCATTGCCAGCGCCCGCGGCGGCGTGGACATCGAACAGACGCATCATGAAGATCCCGGCGCGATCCACGCCAGGGACATCGATCCTGCCGCCGGCCTGCGCATCTGGGAAGCCGTGCAGTTGTGGGAGCGCTGCGGCATCGAATCGGCCCGGCTGCCGGCGCTCGCCGAACTCACTGTCCGCCTGTGGCAGGCGTTCGTGGCGGCAGACGGGCTGGTGATGGAGATCAACCCGGTGGCGCTGCGCACCGATGGCCGGTTCTCGATCGTCGGCGCGATGCTCGGCATCGACGACGCGGCGCTGGCCCGTCATCCGCGCTGGCAGCCGGTGGCGAGCGAACTGTCCACGCGCGGTGGACGGCGGGCAAACGCGCGCGAGCGGTCGGTGCTCGAAGCCAATGCACGGGTACCGGGCGCGGTATTCCGCTACACCGAACTCGAGGGCGACATCGGGTTCTTCGTGGGCGGCGGCGGCGCGAGCCTCTTCCAGCACGACCTGATGCTCGCGCTGGGCGCGCGCCCGGCCAACCATCTCGATGCGACCCCGGGTGGCGGCTGGAAGGAAAAGATGGCTGCAGTGGTCGATGCGATCCTCGCCCGTCCCGGCGTGCGTGGGCTGCTGATCAGCTACAACTTCCTGCAGCTGATCAACGTCGACGAGCGGATGCGGCTGATCGTCGACCACCTCAAGGCAAGGGGCGTCGATCCGACCTCGTTCCCGATCGTGGTGCGGCTGTTCGGCCCGGGCGAGGCGCGCGCGCGGGAGATCGCCGAAGAGCTGCCGGGCCTGGTGTACATGCCGCCGATGTCGCCGATCGAGGATGCCGTGGCGAAGATCGTCGAACTGACCGGCGGTCCGCGCGAGGGGGCCGCATGAGCATACTGATCGATTCGCACACGCGCGTGCTGGTGCAGGGGATTACCGGTACCCAGGCGCGGCGCGATGTCGCGCACTGTCGCGCCTACGGCACGCAGATCGTCTGCGGGGTCACCCCCGGCCGCGGCGGCAGCGAGGCCGACGGGCTGCCCGTCTACAACACGGTCGCGGCCGCGCTGGCCGACCACCCGATCGACGCGACACTCGTGTATGCACCGCCGTACGCAGTGCGCGATGCGGTGCTCGAGAGCCTCGCGGCCGGCATCCGGCTGGCGGTGGTGCTGGCGGAGAACGTGCCAGTGCATGATGCCGTCGCCATCCGTGCGGCGGCCGAACGCACCGGCGCGCTGGTGGTCGGCTGCAACACGAACGGCATCATCTCGCCTGGCCGCTGCAAGCTCGGCGGCATCGGTGGCGACCTGCCAGCGCGCGTGTTCCTTCCCGGCACGGTGGGTATCGTGTCGCGCTCGGGCGGCATGTCGGCCGAGCTCGCGCTGACGCTGAAGGCAGGCGGCCATGGGGTATCGACCGCGATATCCATGGGTGGCGATGCCGTGCCGTGCACGCCGATGATCCGCTACCTGCAGCTGTTCGATGCCGACCCGGGCACCGAGGCCATCCTGCTGTTCGGCGAGCCGGGCACGCCCAACGAGCAGGAGGTGGCCCGGTGGCTCGGCGAGCGTGGGCCGGGCAAGCCGGTGATCGCCGTCCTCGCCGGCGAGTTCCAGGAACGCTACCCGGCCGGCGCCAGCTTCGGCCACGCGGCCGCGATGATCCAGGATGCCGGCGATACCGTCTCCGCGAAGCGCACGATGCTCGCGGCCGTCGGTGTCCACGTGGTGCATCGGCTGGGAGAACTCGGTCCGCTGCTGGCATGCCTGAATGTAACCTGCACCCCGGAGCACGCCTGATGAACGACTCCAAGCCGCCTGCATCCGAACCTGCAGCGTCCAGGCCCGCAGCGGAGCCCCAGTGGGGGCCCGAACTGGCGGAACTGGCCGAGCGCCGCCGCATGGCGAAGGCGATGGGCGGCGAAGCGGCGATCGCGAGGCACAAGGCGCGCGGCCGGATGACCGCGCGCGAGCGGATCGAGGCACTGCTCGATGCGGGCACCTTCCGCGAACTGGGACAGATCACCGGCAAGGGCAGCTACGACGCGCAGGGCAGGCTGGTCGAGCTGACGCCGGTCAACGCGATCATCGGCACCGGCCGCGTCGACGGCAACAAGGTGACGATCTCGGCCGACGACTACACGATTCGCGCGGGATCGTCCGAGGCCACCATCTCCGACAAGTGGGTGTACGCCGAACGGCTGGCGCATTCGATGCAGATGCCGCTGGTACGCCTGGTCGATTCGGCCGGCGGCAGCGTCAAGCTGTTGAAGAAGATGGGCCATACCAAGATCCCGGGCTATCCGACCTGGCCGGTGGTCGACCTGATGTCGACCGTGCCGGTGGTCGGTGTCGCGCTGGGCAGCTGCGCCGGGCTCGGCGCGATCAAGGTGCTGATGTCGCACTTCTCGGTGATGGTGCGCGACCAGGCACAGGTGTTCGCCGCCGGTCCGCCGGTGGTCAAGCAGGCCTACGGCATCGACATCGACAAGAACGAGCTGGGCGGGTACAAGGTCCACCGCAAGAGTGCGCTGGTGCACAACGAGGCCGTGGACGAGGCAGACGCGCTGGCGCAGGCGCGCCGGTTCCTTTCCTACCTGCCGCGCAGCGCGAACCACCGTGCGCCGCGCACGGCGTGCAGCGACGACCCGGCGCGTGCCGACGCCTGGCTCGCCGATGCCATCCCGCGCAACCGTCGCCAGATCTACGATCCGCGCAAGATCATCAATTCGGTGTTCGACCGCGACTCCGTGTTCGAGATCGGGCGCCATCAGGGCGGTGCGACGATCACGGCGCTGGCGCGCCTGAACGGCTATCCGGTCGGGGTGCTGTGCAGCGACCCGCGCATCTCCGGCGGTGCGATGACGCTGGCCGCGGCCTGGAAGACCGAGCGCCATGTGAAGCTGTGCGACACGTTCGGACTGCCGGTGGTGAACATGGTCGACCAGCCGGGCAATGCGACCGGGCCCGAGGCCGAACTCGCCGGCACCCTGCTGGGTGCCGTGCGCGTGCTCACCACCATCGAGCAGGCAAGGGTGCCATGGGTGTCGATCATCCTGCGCCGTGCGTTCGGAATGGCCGGCGGACTGCACGCACCCAAGCACTTTCCCGCGCTCAACCACCGGTTCGCCTGGCCATCGGCACGCTGGGGTTCGATCCCGATCGAAGGCGGTGTGTACGCCGCGCACCGGCAGGAGATCGATACCGCCGCCGACCCGCAGGCCACGCGCGATGCGATCGAGGCGGAGTACCACGCGATCAGTTCACCGTTTCGCACCGCCGAGGTGTTCTCGATCCTCGACGTGATAGACCCCCGGGAGACCCGGGGCGTGCTGTGCGACTGGGTGGAAGATGCATGGGCAGTCATCGAGGGCGATCGCGGCGCCAGACCGCTACAGTCCTGAATAACCTTCAGGAGAAATCATGCAGACGGTGATGAACAAGGGAATCAGGACGGTGCTGAACGTCGCGCTCGGCGCGGCAATCCTCCTCGGCGCGATGGCGATCGGCCCGGCGCCGGCAATGGCCCAGTCGGGGGAGTGGAAGCCCTCGCGCAGCCTCGAATGGATCGTGCCGTCCGGTCCCGGTGCTGCGCTCGACATGGCGGCCCGGCAGATCAAGGAGGCAGCCGACCGTTCCGGAAAGCTCGAACACCCGTTCCTGGTGCAGAACCGCCCGGGTGGCTCGAACCTGATCGCGCTCAACACGCTGATCCAGAATCCGGGCAACGGGCACTTCGTGGCGACGTTCAACCACGGCCAGATCAACAACCGGCTGCTCGGCGCACTGCCGGTCGGATACACCGACTTCACGCCGATCGCCATCCTGCTCGAGGAGACGCTGGTGGTCGCGGTGCGCGAGGACTCGCCGATCCGCACTGCGAAGGACCTGGTGGAACGCCTGCGCAAGGATCCGGGCGGACTGTCGATCGGCATCGCCACCAGCGCAGGCAACCACATCCACGTGGCCATCGCGCTGCCGTTGCGAAAGGCCGGCGTCGATGTGTCGCAGCTGCGCATCGTGCCCTACAAGTCCTCGGCCGCGTCGATGACCGACCTGCTGGGTGGCCATATCGACATCGTGTCTGCATCCACGCCGAACGTGGTGGCGCTGCACCAGGCTGGCCGGATCCGCCTGCTTGCGGTTCCGACCGCGGAGCGGCTCGGCGGACCGCTCGCTACCGTGCCGACCTGGCGCGAGCAGGGCATCGATGCGGTCTATCATTCGGCCCAGGGCGTGCTCGGCCCGCGCGGGATGGCGCCCGAACAGATCCAGTTCTGGGAAAACCTGCTGCGCGAAGCCGTGAAGACCGAGGGCTGGCAGAAGCTCGTGTCGCGCAACCACTGGCGCCCGACCTTCCTCACCGGCGCCGAAGCGCGCGCCTACCTGGACGCGCAGAACGAGGAGGCGCGCGCCGTGCTCGGCGCGATCGGCATGCTGAAGAAGTGACACCGTCCGTGAACCGCGGGCTGCAAGAGGAATTCCAATGAAGATCACCAGCATCAAGCACTACGCCGTCCACCCGGGCTGGCGCAAGAACCTCATCTTCGTCAAGGTCGAGACCGACGAAGGCATCCACGGCTGGGGCGAGTCCTATTCCCAGTACGACCGCGACAAGGCGGTCTGCGCGCAGCTCGATTCGCTGTCGCCCTACCTGATCGGGCGCAGCCCGTTCGACATCAAGCATTTCACGAAGTTCGCCTTCGACGACTACGCGGCCCGCCGCGGCTCGGTCGAGGTGTTCTGCGCGATCAGCGGCATCGAGCAGGCGCTCTGGGACATCGTCGGCAAGGCCTGCAACCAGCCCGTCTACAACCTGCTTGGCGGCCGGGTGCGCGACAAGATCCGCGTCTATGCCAACGGCTGGAGCTACGGCATGGACCAGCCGTCCGACTATGCCCGCGCGGCCGAGAAGATCGTCGCTGCCGGCTGGACGGCGCTCAAGTTCGACCCGCTGCCCAAGCCGTGGCGCAACTGGATCCCGCGCGAGCACGAGGATCGTGCGGTCGCGGTGACGAAGGCGATCCGCGACGCGGTCGGGCCGAAGGTCGACCTGCTGATCGACCAGCACCGCCGCCTGGCACCGATGCATGCGATCCGCCTCGACAAGCGGCTGGCCGAGTACGACATGTACTGGATGGAGGAGTCCTGCCAGGCCGAGTACCCGGACGAACTCGCCGAGATCCGCCGCAACATCGGCATCCCAGTGTGCATCGGCGAGGCCACCTACACCAAGGCCGGCTTCCGGCCGCTGCTCGAGAAGCGCGCGGCCGACATCCTGAACCCGGACGTGGCCTGCGTCGGCGGCATCCTTGAACTCAAGGAGATCGCCGCGATGGCCGAGTCGTTCCTGGTCGCGATGTCGCCGCACAACTACAACTCGACCACGGTGGCCACCGCCTCGACGCTGCATGCCTCGGCGACGATGCCCAACTTCATCATCACCGAGTACTTCCTGCCGTTCGTGGAATTCGGCAACCGTATCTGCCTGAACCCGCCGCAGCCGAAGGACGGCTACATCGAACTGTCGACCGCGCCCGGCCTGGGCATCGAGATGGACGAGAAGGCGCTGCAGGAAATCCCGGCTCAGGTCTACAAGATGCGCAAGCTGCCGCAGGTGTCGGACGAGGGTCCGTGACCATGGCGCACGAAAAGATGCTCGAGGAGCTGGCTGCCCGCCGCGCAAAGGCGCTCGGCATGGGCGGTCCGGACAAGCTGGCGAAACGCGCAGCCCAGGGCGTGCTCGATGCACGCTCGCGGCTTGACCTGCTGCTCGATGAAGGCAGCTTCGTCGAGTCGGGCCTGTATGCGACCTCGTTCCGCGCCGAAGACCGCGAGCGCACGCCGGCCGACGGCAAGGTGGCCGGCTTCGGCCGTGTCGACGGCCGCGAGGTCGGCGTGGTGTCCAACGACTTCACCGTGCTCGGCGCATCGAGCAGCCAGATCAACGGCAAGAAGATCAAGCACGTAAAGGACATCGCCAACGCCAAGGGACTGCCGCTGGTGTTCCTCGGCGAGTCGGCGGGTGCGCGCATCCCCGACCGCATGGGCTCGGCCGGGCGCGCGATCCTCGGCCAGGACCCGACCGAGTACCAGCGCATCCGCACCTCGCCCTGGGTATCGGCCCAGCTCGGCGCCTGCTTCGGCTCGTCGACCTGGTATGGCTGCATGTCCGACTTCGTCGTCATGCGCAAGGGTGCGCTGATGGCGGTGGCGAGCCACCGGGTGACATCTTCCGCCATCAGCCAGGAAGTGGACCCGGAGGAACTCGGTGGCTGGAAGCTGCTCACCGGCGTCTCCGGGCTGGTCGATGTCGCGGTGGACACCGACGCCGAGGCGATCGACACGGTGAAGCGCTTCCTGTCCTACCTGCCGTCGAACTGCAACGAGGCGCCGCCGGTGCTCGATGCATCGAAGGTCGCCGCGCACGACCAGGGCCGCCTGCTCGAGATCCTTCCCGAGCTTCGCACCAAGGTCTACGACGCACGCAAGCTGGCCGAGGTGATCGTCGATGTCGACAGCCTTTTCGAGATGAAGCCGAAGTTCGGCCGCTCGATCATGACCGCACTCGCGCGCATCGACGGGCGCACCGTCGGCATCATCGCCAACAATCCGATGTTCAAGGGCGGCGCGATCGACGTCGATGCCTGCAACAAGGCGACCAGCTTCCTGGTGTTCTGCGATTCGTTCAACGTGCCGATCATCCTGATGGTCGACCAGCCCGGCTTCCTGATCGGGCTCGAAGGCGAGAAGCGCGGGGCGGCCGGAAAGATCATCAACTGGATGAACGCGCTGGCGCTGGTCACCGTGCCGAAGCTGTCGATCATCGTGCGCAAGAGCTACGGACAGGCCTACCTGAACATGGGTGGCGGCCGCAACTCCGACGAGGTCGCGGCCTGGCCGACGGCCGATCTCGGCTTCATGGACCCGAAGGTAGGCGCCAGCGTGCTCGCGCGCGAGGGCGAGAGCACCGAGGCGACGAAGTCGATGAGTGACTCGCTGGTGCGCGACACGACGGCCTGGGGGCTCGCATCGCTCTACGAGGCGCACGCCGTGCTCGACCCGCGCGACACCCGTGGCTGGCTGACGGCGATGCTCGACGTCCATCGGTCGCGGCTCACGCGCGGCGTGGGCCAGCACCGCCTTGCCAACTGGCCGACGAGCTACTGAGGACAGCTTTGATGATCATCGACTGCGATACCCATATCCTGCCGCGCGACAGCTACGAGCGAATCGAAGGGCCGTTGGCGGCGCTCGCGCCAAGGTTCACCGTCGATGCCGCGGGCTTCGTCAACGGCACCGAATTCCCGGGGGCGCCCGCGCCGGTTCCGGGTTCCACGCCGCTGCCTTCGCCGGGCTCGGGTTGCCGCTATCCGGGCATGTATCCCGGGCCGGAGCGGGCGCAGTTCTTCGCCGGGCAGGGCATCGACCGGGAACTGGTGCTGCCGCAGTTCTCGGCAATGCTGTTCTCCTACCTGGTCGATGCGCCGCTCGCCACCGCGATGGCGCATTCGTACAACCTGTCGATCCTCGATGCGATGCAGGCCGAGCCTGACCGGATCATCGGGGCCGCGCTGGTCGCGCTGCAGGACGTGGACGGTGCGATCGCCGAGATCGAGTGGGCGCATGCCAACGGCTTCAAGGCGATCGCGATCGACAAGGTGTTCCCGGTGGCCGCGCATCCGTTCTCGGAGACGCTGGGCAGCCACCGCGAACTGTGGCCGTTCTTCGAGCGCGCCGTGCAGCTGAAGATGCCGCTGATGATGCATTCGATCCAGCACGGGCACCGGCTGAGCAACCTGATGTTCTTCCAGTCCGACGGGCTGGAGCTGTTCGCGCCGACCGAAGGCCACCTGAGCCTGGTGTCGCTGGTGACCAGTGGCCTTCTCGACGACTACCCCGACCTGAGGTTCGTCTACACCGAGGCGGGTACCGCGTTCATCCAGCCGCTGGTACAGAAACTCGATGCCGCGCTCGACAAGCCGCCGCTGAACTACGACGACGAGGATGCCTCCGCGCGCTTCCATCGCCGGATCGTGCCGGGCACCGAACGCTCCTCGGCCGGCAAGCGGCTGACCGCGGCCGACGTGTACGAGGTGAAGAACCGCAAGCCGGCCAGTCATTACTTCCGGACCAACCTGTTCTTCACGATCGAGACCGAGGAACCCGGGTTCGCCGAGGCCGTGGAATTCCTGGGCGCTTCACAGTTCCTGTTCGCGACCGACTATCCGCATGACGATCCGGGTGGCCGCATGAAGATGAAGGACGTGGAACTGCTGCGCGACCTGCCGGGCATGCCGGAGGCGTCCAAGGACCTGATCCGCAGCGGCAACGCCGTCGCGCTGCTCGGGCTCGACAGCTGAGCGTTACGCGATGAGCCGGATCATCCAGCGCAGCGGGCGCAGCACGATGCCGGTGGCCGTGGGCGGTGCAGGCTGCTGGGTCACCGACCATGACGGACGCCGCTACCTCGATGCCTCGGGCGGGGCTGCCGTGTCGTGCCTGGGCCACGGCCATCCCGAAGTGGTCGAGGCGATCCGCGAGCAGGTCGGCGCGCTCGCCTATGCGCATACCAGTTTCTTCAGCAGCGAGCCGGCTGAAGCGCTGGCCGACCATCTGGTCGCGCACGCGCCGGCGGGCATCGAGCATGTGTACTTCGTGTCCGGCGGATCCGAGGCGGTCGAGGCTGCGCTGAAGATGGCGCGCCAGTATTTCGTCGAGATCGGCCAGCCGCAACGCAGGCACTTCATCGCGCGCCGGCAGAGCTACCACGGCAACACGCTCGGCGCGATGTCGGTCGGGCAGCGCGAATCCGCGCGTCGGCTGTTCGAGCCGATCCTGCTGCCGGTCACGCATGTGTCGCCCTGCTTCCCGTACCGCTACCGGCCCGTCGGCGAATCCGACGAAGCCTACGGGCAGCGGCTCGCGGATGAACTCGAGCAGGCGATCCTGAAGCTCGGGGCCGACACGGTGATCGGCTTCCTCGCCGAGACCGTCGGGGGTGCCACCGCGGGCACCGTGCCGCCGGTGCCCGGGTACTTCGAGAAGGTGCGCACCGTCTGCGACCGGTACGGCGTGCTGCTGATGCTCGACGAGGTGATGTGCGGCATGGGCCGCACCGGCACGCTGCATGCCTGCGAGCAGGAGGGCGTGGTGCCCGACCTCATGGTCGTGGCCAAGGGGCTGGGCGCCGGCTACCAGCCGATCGGCGCAACGCTGGCGAGCGAGAAGGTCTACCGGCCGATCCTCGAAGGCTCCGGCTCGTTCTCGCACGGCCATACCTACATCGGCCACCCGGTCGCCTGCGCAGCGGCGCTGGCGGTGCAGACGGTCGTGCAGCGCGACGGGCTGCTGCCGCGGGTGCGCGCACAGGGCGAAAAGCTGCAGGCCGCGCTGCTCGACCAGTTTCGCGAGCATGCGCATGTCGGTGACGTGCGCGGCCGAGGCCTGTTCTGGTCGATCGAACTGGTGGCCGACCGGGCGGACGACGCGCCGTTCGACCCGGCGCTCAGGATGCATGCACGGGTCAAGGCCGAGGCGATGCGCCAGGGGCTTTGCGTGTATTCCATGGGCGGCACCATCGACGGCGAACGCGGCGACCATGTGCTGCTGGCTCCGCCGTTCATCGTCGGCGACGACGAAGTGGTCGAGATCGTGCGCCGGCTGCGGGCAGCGGTGGACGCGGCGGTGCGGACACCCTGAAGCCAGTCCCCTGACGTTGGTCGTCTGACGTTGGTCGTCTGACGCTGGTCGTCTGACGCTGATCGTCTGACGCAGGCCGCCGCGCGCTCGCTCAGCCGATCGCCGCCACCACCGCATCACCCATCTCGCGGGTGCTGCCGCCGCCGCCGAGGTCGCCCGTGAGGGCCCTGGCATCGGCGATCACCGCGTCCATCGCCGCGTCGATCGCTGCCGCTGCGGCCACCGCCTCGGGCAGCCCGCGCTGGTGTCCCAGCCATTCGAACAGCATCTTTCCCGACATGATCATCGCGTAGGGGTTGGCGATGTTCTGGCCGGCGATGTCCGGCGCGGAGCCGTGGGTGGCCTGCGCCATCGCCTGGTGCGCACCGATGCACAGCCCGGGGGCGAGGCCGAGGCCGCCGACCAGGCCGGCGCCTTCGTCGGTCAGGATGTCGCCGAACTGGTTGGTGGTGACGACCACGTCGTAGGGCTGCGGCTTCATCACCAGCTTCATCGCGAAACCGTCGACCAGTACCTCGTCGAACGAGACGTCGGGATACTCCTGCGCGACCTTGCGGCATTCCTCCGCGAACATGCCGCAGGCCAGCCTGAAGATCGGCTCCTTGTGCACCGCGGTGACGCGCTTGCGCTTGCGCGTGCGCGCGATCTCGAAGGCTGCGCGTGCGACCCGGTTCGAGCCCTTCCGGGTGATCACCCGATGGCCGATGGTGATGTCGTCGTTCGGGCGGAACTCGCCGGTGCCGGCGAAGGTGACGCTGCCCGACTGCATGCCTTCGGTCACCTCGCGCAGGAACACGATGTCCACGTCCTTGTGGATGGAGGCGATGTTCGGGTACGACTTCACCGGCTTGACGTTGGCGAACAGCTCGAAGATCTTGCGCAGCGGCGGGTTGATCCATGTGGCGTCGCCGCGCGGGTAGGCGTTGTGGCCGATCGGCCCTTGCAGCCAACCGTCGACGGTCTTCAGTGAATCGACCGTGAACTGCGGCATGGAATGTCCATGCGATGCGTGCCCGGCCCGGCCGATGGGCAGCGGCAGCCACTCCACCGCCAGGCCTGCCTTTGCGGCGGCGGCCTTCATGACCTTGACTGCTTCCGGCACTACCTCGAGGCCGATGTCGTCGCCTTCGAGGATCGCGATCCTGAGCTGCATGATTCCTCCGGTATGGGTGCGCAGGGGCGCTGCTGAATGTGGTCCCGATGCTACTATCGAACGAGGTAAACAGCGTCCTCCGTCTGCAACGGCAGGGCGCAGAACATCCGGCATGGCCGGAGCAATCGCCTGACCGGCTGGAGGAGCCAGACCATGAACACGCTGTCCAAATCGTCCTGCTCGATGCCCGCCCGCAATGCAGCGGCCGGGCGCACTGGCGTGCATGTCGCGGCTGCACTGACGCTCGCCTGCTCGGCCTTCACCGGCCTGCTGCCGGGCGTGGCGCTGGGTCAGGCCTGGCCGGCGAAACCCGTCCGGATGGTTGTGCCGTTCGCCCCCGGGGGCAACACCGACATCATCGCGCGCGTGATCGCCCCGCGCATGGCCGAGTCCCTCGGCCAGCAGGTGCTGATCGAGAATCGCGGCGGCGCGGGCGGGGTGATCGGCAGCGAGATCGTTGCCCGGGCGACGCCGGACGGCTACACGCTTCTGATGGTGTCGGCCTCGCATGTGATCAACCCGGCGATGGTGAAGAAGCTGCCGTTCGACGCGGTCAAGGACTTCCAGCCGATCTCGCTGGTAGCCGACGTGCCCACGGCGCTGATCGTCCATCCGTCGCTGCCGGTACGCAACGTGAAGGAGCTGATCGCACTCGGGCGCAAGCGGCCCGACCAGGTGAACTACTCGACGGCGGGACGGGGTACCGTCGGACACCTGTCGGGCGAACTGCTCAATGCCGCGGCCAAGGTCCGGTTCACCCATGTCCCCTACAAGGGCGCAGGTCCGGCGCTGGTCGACCTGATCGGGGGGCAGGTCGAGTTCCAGTTTGCCAGCCTGCCTGCCGTCATACAGTTCGTGCGCTCTGGCAAGGTGCGCCTGATCGCGCAGGCCGGCGTCAGGCGTTCGTCCGCTGCCCCCGATGTCCCGACGATGGAAGAGTCGGGCCTGCCGGGCTTCGTGGTGTCGAGCGGCTTCGGTATCCTCGGGCCTGCCGGCACGCCGCGCCCGATCGTCGATCGTATGCATGCGTCGATCCGCGCCGCGCTCGGTTCGGCCGACGTGAAGAAGGTCTTCGCCGACCAGGGTGCCGATCCTGTCGGCAGCACGCCCGAGGAATACGAGGCGTTCAACCGCAGCGAGATCGCGCGCTGGCAGAAGGTCGCGCGTGAAGCGAACATCGCGCCCGAGTAATCCCGACCCCACGGAGTAGAGCATGAGCGCCGCAGTCAAGCCGATCGACCCCAAGCAGGCCCAGGATCCCGCACAGGTGGCCGACGCCACCCGCCTGGCCGCACAGCATGCGCTTGCCCAGAGCTTCTCGACGCTGCAGGAGATCGTCGCGGCTGCGCGCCGCAACCTGTCGCAGGGCACCTGGGACATGCTGTCCGGCGGTTCGGATTCCGAAGCGACCCTGCGCCGCAACCGGATGGCGCTGGACAGCCTCGCACTGCGCCAGCGCGTGCTGGTCGACGTGCGCCAGCTCGACACCACCACCTCGCTGCTGGGCAAGCCGATGCCAGTGCCGATGTTCATCGCGCCGATCGGCAACTACCTCCAGTACGCCGACCCGCGTGGCGCGGCTGCGGTCGCGGTGGCCGCGGTGAAGAAGAACGTGCCCTGCTTCGTCAGCACCGCAGCGCGGCCGGGCCTGGACATCATCGCGAAGGAAGCGGGCAAGCCGCTGATCTTCCAGCTGTATGTACGCGGCGACAAGGTATGGGTGGGCGACATCCTCGACCGTGCGAAGTCACTCGGCTATGACGCGCTGTGCGTGACCGTCGACCGCGCCTACTACAGCCGTCGTGAACGCGACCTGATCAACCACCAGCTGGTGCGCGAGGGCGGCGGCGATGCGTCGCACCAGGCGAGCCTCACCTGGGACTACGTGCTCTGGATGAAAGAGCGCATGGGCGTGCCGCTGATCCTGAAGGGCATCGCCACCGGCGAAGACGCGAAGCTCGCCGTCGAGCATGGCGTCGACGTCGTCTACGTCTCGAACCACGGCGGACGCCAACTCGACCATGCGCAGGCGAGCATCGAGGTGCTGCCGGAGGTAGCCGAAGCGGTCGACGGCCGCGCCGAGGTGCTGATGGATGGCGGCATCCTGCGTGGCACCGACATCGTCAAGGCGGTGGCGCTGGGCGCGAAGGCGGTCGGCATCGGCAAGCTGCACGGCTGGGCCCTGGCCGCGGCCGGCGAGCCGGGCGTGATCCGCATGCTCGAACTGCTCGAGCTCGAGATACGCAGCGCGATGGGGCTGATGGGCGTCACCTCGCTGGCCCAGCTCACCCCGAAGTCGGTGCGTTCGGTGCCGCCGATCTCCACCGGCAGCGTGACCAGCGCCTATCCGATGTACGAGGCAGCGCTTCGCCACGGCGAAACCCGCCCCTGATCGCACGCCCTGCGCGTGCCGAAACCCGGGTCAGACACGGCTTTTCAAGAACCCGGGTCAGACACGGTTTCTAGCGCGTGCTGGCTGGCTGGGTGGCGGCGGGTCGGGGCGCTTCGACGTTAATCCGGGTCTGACCCGGTTTCTGTCCTGGATTCTTCAAATCCGTGTCTGACCCCATTTCCTTGATCGTGCCGTTTCCGGTGGACGGGGTGACGGACCTCACCGCGCGCGCGCTGGCGCGTCATCTGGAGCGTCGCTGGTCGGTGCCGGTGAAGGTGCGCAATGTCGCCGGCAGCGGTGGTACGACCGGCACGCTGGAGTTGCTGGGCGCGGCGCCCGACGGTCGGACGATGATGCTGAGCGCGACCGGGCAGGCGACCCAGAACCCGGCTATCGACAGCACCTTGCCCTACCGATGGCACGATCCGCTGCCGGTGGTGCGGGTCAGTGCCAGCGCGCTCGCCATCGTGGTACGCGGCGATTCGCGCTGGACGACACTGCGGGAACTGCTGGCGCAGGTGCGCACGGCGCCCGCCAGCCACCGGATCGGCACCTCGGGCACCGGCGGTGCCTCCATCCTCGCGCTCGCGCGGTTGTTCGAGTCCGGCGGTATCGCGCTGGCTGACCTCGGTCGTGTCACTTTCCATGGGGGTGCCGCCATCCTGCAGGCAGTGATCGACGGGCGGACCGACCTTGCCGCCCAGTACGTTGGCGAGATGGGAGACCTGCTGCGTTCGGGAATGCTTCGTGCGCTCGCGGTCAGCGGCGATCGGCGCACCGCTGCCTGGCCGGACGTACCCACGGCGCTCGAGTGCGGCTTGAACGGCTTCGACCTGCTCGGCTGGACCGGCATCGTCGGCCCGCCCGGGCTCGATGCTGGCATCGTCGACCGGTGGGCCGCCACCGTTGGAGACCTCGCGCAGGACCCTGCATTCGTCGGCGAGATCGAAGCAATGGGTTCCGTCGTCGCCTGGCTCGATGCAGCCGGGTTCCACGAAGCGCTGAAGCAGGAGTACGAAGTTGCGCTCGCCACGGCCACGCGGCTCGGCCTGCGCGGCCGAAGGAACGGTGCCGGGGCGATCGACCGCGGCTGATGCATCCAGAGGAGAAACCAAGATGAAACCGATCGCCGCTGTGGTTCCCGCGGCCCTGGGCACGCTGGGATGCGTGCTCGCATGGACGTGCGGCCAGCCGGCTGCGTTCGCACAACAGGCCTTTCCATCGAAGCCGCTGCGTGTCGTCATTCCCTGGCCACCCGGTGGCGCCAACGACATCGCCGGGCGCACCGTGATGCTGCGCGTGGCCGATACGATCGGCCAGCCGGTGGTGATCGACAACCGGGGTGGCGCTGGCGGCACCATCGGCACCGACCATGTCGCCAAGTCGGCGCCCGACGGCTACACGCTGCTGGTGCAGTCGGTGACCCATGTCGCCAACGCCCATCTCTACCAGAAGCTGCCGTACGACACGCTGCGCGACTTCGCGCCAGTTGCGCTGCTCACTGCGCAGACGGCCGTGCTGGTGGTGCATCCTTCGTTGCCGGTGAAGTCGGTCAAGGAATTCGTCGCACTGGCACGCGCCCGCCCCGACCAGCTGATGTATTCGACCGCCGGCAACGGCAGCATCCCGCACCTGTCGATGGCCCTGTTCGGGTCGATGACCGGCACGAAGCTGGTTCATGTGCCGTACAAGGGCGGTGGCCCGCAGGTGGTCGGCCTGCTCGGTGGCGAAGCGCAGGCCTCGCTGGCGACCATCGCATCGGTGATCGCGCACATCAAGACCGGCCGCCTGCGCGCGCTCGGAGTCGCCTCGGCTCGCCGTTCGCCGACCCTGCCCGACGTGCCGACCATCGCCGAATCGGGCGTGCCCGGCTACGAGCTGAGCCCCTGGATCGGACTGATGGCGCCGGCGGCGGCGCCGCGGCCGGTGATCGACCGCCTCAACGCGGAGGTGAACCGCGCGCTGAAGCTGCCGGACGTGGCCTCGACGCTGTCGGCCCAGGCGCTCGACCCCTGGGGTGGCACGCCGGAGGAGTTCGGGGCGCGGCTGAAGTCCGACTTCGTCCAGTACGGCAAGCTGATTGCCCTCACCGGTGCCCGCGTGGAGTAGCGGGGCGGTTGCAGGGGGGGGCGGCACGCTCCCTTCTTTGTGGTAAGTATTGAGTGTCACCACTCAGCGCGCGACCGCGTGTCGCCCCGGAACGCATGGCCGACCTTCTCGTCTGCATCACCTTCGACTTCGACGCCATGTCGGGGTTCATCTCGCGCGGCATGACCTCGCCCTCGCCGATCTCGCTCGGCGAGTTCGGGCCGGCGGCTGCGCCGCGCATCCTCGAGATGCTGCGCCAGCACAAGGTACGCAGCACCTGGTGCATCCCCGGCCACACGCTCGAGACCTATCCGGTGCAGTGCAAGGCGGTGTTCGACGCCGGCCACGAGATCGCGCACCACGGCTGGACGCACGTGCCGCCGGCGCAGCTCACCCGCGAGCAGGAAGAGTCCGGCCTCGCGCGCGCCAACGAGGCGATCAAGCGCCTGACCGGGCAGTACGCGCGCGGCTACCGGTCACCGTCCTGGGACCTTTCCCCGCATTCGGTCGAACTGCTGCTCGCCCATGGCTTCCGCTACGACAGCTCGATGATGGGTGACGACTACACGCCCTACCGCGTCCGCCAGGGCGACATCATCGAGCTCGAGCAGCCGGCGGTGTTCGGCAAGCCGACCCGGCTGATAGAACTGCCGATCTCGTGGTCTCTCGACGACTATCCGGTGTTCGAATTCATCCGTACCCCGCAGACGCTGCTGCCGGGCAATTCCAACGCCAACCTGGTGGTCGACAACTGGATCGCCGATTTCACCTGGATGCAGCGCTCGATCAGCGACTGGGGCGTGCTCACCTACACCTTCCATCCGTTCGTGATCGGCCGTGGCCATCGCATGCTTGCGCTCGAGAAGCTGCTGGTCGCGCTCGCCGCCGGCGGGGCCCGTTTCGTGACCATGGAAGAGGCGGCTGCCGCCTATGACCACCGGGCGCCGTTCGCGCCCGCCTGATGCACACTGCACGCAACGAGGAGTCGACGATGGGCTGGAACAAACGGATGCGGCCGATGCCGCGCGCAACGCTCGCCGCATGGATTGCAGGTATCGCGGTGCTCGCCCCGGCCGCCACGATCGCACAGGCGCAGAAGTTTCCGGATCGCCCGCTGCGCATCATCACCGGCTTCCTGCCTGGGGGCGTGTCCGACACCATCGCCCGCGTGCTCGGCGACCAGCTGAGCACCGCGCTCGGCGAGCGCGTGGTGGTCGACGGCCGTCCCGGCGCCGGCGGCATGGTGAGCATGGAGATTGCCGCCAAGGCCACGCCCGACGGGCACACGATCTACCTGGCGCAGCCGGTGGTGTCGATCGCCGCGGCCATCGACAAGTACCCGTGGGACCCGATCAAGGCGTTCGCCCCGGTCGGCATGATCGGCATCTCGATGACCCTGCTCGCCAGCACTCCTTCGTTCCCCGCGAGCAACCCGAAGGAATTCATCGCCTACGCGCAGGCGAACCCGGGCAAGATCAATTACGGTTCGTCCGGCTTCGGCGGCCCGAACCATATCGCGGCCGAATTGCTGCAGGTGATGGCGAAGTTCCAGATGACCCACGTGCCGTACAAGGGCGCCGGGGCCACCGTGCCGGCGCTGATCGCCGGCGAGGTGCCCATTGCGGTGATGCCGCTGCTCGGAGGCCTGCCGCACCTGAAGGCGGGCCGCATCCGGGCGATCGGCGTGACCGGCGCCAGGCGCACCACGGCCGCGCCCGACATCCCGGCGTTCAATGAGACGGTGCCCGGCTTCAGCTACCAGTCGTGGTTCGGCTTCGTGCTGCCGGCGGGTGCGTCGCGACCGGTGGTGATGCGTCTGAATGCCGAACTCAACAAGATACTCACCAACCCGGACACGCGTGAAAAGCTGTCCAGCCAGGGCGTCGATACCGAGACCAGCACGCCCGAGCACCTCGGCCGCGTGATGGCCGAGGACGTGGTCGCGCTGCGCAGGCTGATCAAGGCCACCGGCCTGAAGCTGAACTGACGGCTGAAAAACGCGTCTTTTCGCTCTCGCGAATGGATGTTTGGGCTAACATGTCAGCTCTGGCAGGGTGATGCCGATGGAGCCACGATGAACGATCCGCACCTGAACCTCGACAATTTCTGGATGCCCTTCACCGCGAACCGCCAGTTCAAGGCGAAGCCGCGCATGCTGGTGTCCGCGAAAGACATGCACTACACGTCCGACGACGGCCGCAAGGTTGTCGACGGATGCGCAGGCCTGTGGTGCGTGAACGCCGGCCACAACCGCGATGAAATCATCTCGGCGATCAAGGCCCAGCTCGATACGCTCGACTTCGCGCCGACGTTCCAGATGGGCCACCCGATGGCCTTCAAGGCGGCCGAGAAGGTCGCCGCGCTGGCCCCGGCCGGCATGAGCAAGGTGTTCTTCGCCAACTCCGGCTCCGAATCGGTCGACAGTGCGCTCAAGATCGCACTGGCCTACCACCGCTCGCGCGGCGAGGGTACGCGCACCAAGTTCATCGGCCGCGAGCGCGGCTACCATGGCGTCGGTTTCGGTGGCATCTCGGTCGGCGGCATCCCGCTCAACCGCAAGATGTTCGGCGGCCAGCTGCTGCCCGGCATCGACCACCTGCCGCACACGCACAACCTGCGCGAGGCGGCGTTTTCGCGAGGGCAGCCGAAATGGGGCTCGCACCTGGCCGAAGACCTCGAGCGCCTGGTCGCGCTGCATGATGCATCGAACATCGCGGCGGTGATCGTCGAGCCGGTGGCGGGCTCCACCGGCGTGCTGCCGCCGCCGGTGGGCTACCTCGAGACGCTGCGCGCCATCTGCGACAAGCACGGCATCCTGCTGATCTTCGACGAAGTCATCTCCGGCTTCGGCAGGCTCGGCACGCCGTTCGCGGCGCAGTACTTCAACGTGACGCCCGACCTGATCTGCTGCGCGAAGGGCATCACCAACGCGACCATCCCGATGGGCGCGGTGATCGCGAAAGACTTCATCTTCGACGCGATGATGAACGGCCCTGAAGGGCTGATCGAACTGTTCCACGGCTACACCTATTCGGGCCATCCGGTGGCGGCCGCAGCCGCGGTGGCGACGCTCGAACTGTACGAGCAGACCGGCCTGTTCGAAGCCTCGCGGCCGATGCATTCGGCGATCGCCGATGCCGCGCACGGCATGCGCGAGCTGCCGAACGTGATCGACGTGCGCAACATGGGCCTGATCGCGGCGATCGAGCTGAAGTCGCGCGAGGGCAAGCCGGGTGCACGCGCCTACGAGGCGATGGTGAAATGCTTCGAGCGTGGCGTGCTGGTGCGCACCACCGGCGACACCATCGCGCTGTCGCCGCCGCTGATCGTCGAGCAGTCGCACCTCGACGAGATCTTCGACACCCTCGGCGACGTGCTGCGCACGATCGACTGAGCAGGCCGCACGCATTTCCATTCCCCCCAGAGCGTCCATGGCCCAGAAGCGTGAACGAAAACTGGCCGTGGGCGCGATCAGCGCCCGGCCGACCCTGACCGGCAACCACCATGCGGTCGCTACCGGCCACTACCTGGCTTCGCTGGCCGCGATGCGCGTGCTCGACCGTGGCGGCAACGCGATCGATGCCGGCGTCACCGCCTCGATGGCGCTGGCCGTCCTGCAGTGCGACATGGTGTCGTTCGCCGGCGTGGCGCCTACGCTGATCTACCTGAAGGAAGAAGGGCGCGTGGTCAGCCTGGCCGGGCTCGGCTGCTGGCCAGCCGCCACCGATGTCGCGAAACTGATCTCGGCGGGCAACGGCAAGCACGTGCCCGAGGGGCTGTTGCGCACCGTCATCCCGGCCGCGCCTGGCACGCACATCGAGGCGCTGCGGCGCTGGGGCACCATCAGCTTCGAGGAGGCGGCGACACCGGCGATGGAACTGGCACGCGACGGCTTCGCGGTGTTCCCGCTGCTGGCCAGCAACCTCGAGTATGTCTACGAACAGAACGCCCGGTGGCCGGACAACCACAAGGTTTTCAACGCGCCGGGCGATCGCGCGCTGCGGCACAACGAGGTGATCCGCCAGGCCGATCTCGCGAAATCGATCGGTGGCATGATCGAGGCCGAGCGCCATGCGCGCGGTGACCGCGACCACAAGCTGCGCGCGGCACGAAATTTCTTCTACGACGGCCCGATCGCCGATGCGATCGAGAAGTACCACGTCGAGAATGGCGGCTTCATGCGCCGGTCCGACCTGGCTGCCTGGGAAGTGCCGGTCGAGGACAGCCTGCGCGTCGATTACCGCGGCTACCAGGTGCACAGCTGCGATGCCTGGTGCCAGGGCATCGTGCTGCTCGAGTCGTTGAAGATCCTCGACGGCTACGACCTGCGCGCGATCGGGCACAACTCGCCCGACTACGTGCATACCGTTGCGGGCGCGCTCAACCTCGCGTTCGCCGACCGCGAGGCCTATGTCAGCGATCCGAAGTTCGTGCAGGTACCTTCGGCCACGATGCTCTCCGAGGCCTACGCGGTGCTGCAGCGCGCGCGCATCGACCCGGCGCACGCATTCCCGAAGATGCCCGATCCAGGCCCCGTGGGCGAGTTCGCACGGGCGGGATCGCCCGGGCCGACGGATCCGGTCACGCGCAGCCCCGCGCAGATGTCGATGGACACCATCTACGGCTGCACCGTCGATCGCCACGGCAATGCGTACTCGGCCACGCTCTCCGATCCGCAGTACGACACGCCGATCATTCCCGGCACCGGGCTTGCCATCTCCGGGCGCGGCTGCCAGTCGCGCCTCGAGCCCGGGCACGCGGCCGAGGTGAAGCCGGGCAAGCGGCCCCGGCTGACGCCCAATCCGTCGCTCGCCTTCCGCGACGGCGAATTGTTCATGGCCTTCGGTACCCCGGGCGGAGACGTGCAGTCGCAGGGCATGCTGCAGGTGTTCCTGAACGTGGTCGAGTTCGGGATGACGATGCAGCAGGCGGTCGAGGCGCCGCGCTTCGCGAGCTACAACTTCCCCAATTCGTTTGCGCCCCACGAATATCGGCCCGGCCGGCTGGGGCTCGAGACAGACCTGTCGCCCGAAGTGTTCGAGGCGATGCGCAGCCGTGGCCATGATGTCGAGACCTGGCCAAGGTGGTCCGCGGTGACCGCGGCCGTCTGCGCGATCATGCGCCACGAGAGCGGCCAACTGCATGCCGGGGCCGATCCCCGGCGCGAGGGTTATGCGCTCGCCTGGTAAGGTGGCCGTGCGCCGCCGCCTCGTGTCCTCCTGTGTGCTGCCGGCCTGCGTCGTCCTGCTGTGGCAGGCCGCGCCGGTGGCTGCCCAGCCGGTCGCGGCGGGGCAGCCGGCTTTCCCGGTGCGGCCGGTGCGGATGATCAACCCGTTCTCCGGTGGCGGTGGCATCGAGCTCACCGCAAGGCAGATGGGGCAGCACCTGTCCGAGCGCTGGGGCCAGCCGGTCATCGTCGACAACCGGCCCGGGGCCGCGACCATCGTCGCCACCGAGATTGCGGCCAAGGCTGCGCCCGACGGTCATACGCTGCTGTTGATCACCACCACGTTCGCGATCAACCCCAGCCTGTACGGCAAGCTCCCCTATGACCCGGTGCGCGACTTCACGCCGCTGATCCAGCTCACCGCCCAGCCGAACATCGTGGTGGTCAGCGCCACCTCGCCGATCCTGACGGTGAAGGACCTGCTGGCCGCCGCGCGCGCGAAACCGGGCGAGCTGACCTTCGCATCGCCCGGTGCAGGCTCGGCGCCCCATCTTTCCGCGGAACAGCTGCGCTCGATGGCGAAGATCGACATGATCCACGTGCCCTACAAGGGCATCCCGCCAGCGATCACCGACCTGCTCGGGGGGCGCATCACGATGCTGTTCACCACTGCGCTGTCGGCTGCGCCCCAGATGAAGGCAGGCAAGATACGCGCAATCGCCGTCACCAGCGCACAGCGTAACCGGATGCTGCCCGACGTGCCGACGATGGCCGAGACGCTCCCGGGCTATGACCTCAACGCCCTGCAGGGCATCGTGGTGCGTGCCGGCACCCCGCGCGCGATCGTCGACCGGCTCGGTCGCGACCTGCGGGAGGTCGTGGCGCTGCCCGACGTGCGTGCCCGGCTCGAGTCCGAGGGGGCCGACGTCATCGCCAGCACGCCCGAGCAGTTCGCCGCCGCGCTGCGGCGCGAGACGGCCACCTGGTCGCAGATCGTCAAGCAATCCGGGGCGAAGCCGGAGTAGGTCGCGGCGCAGGCTGGCGCAGTGCGGGATAATCGGCGCAGTCCAACCCTGCGGAGCCACCGACATGCCCCTCGCACAGATATACATGGCCCCCGGCCGTACCGATGAACAGAAGGCGCAACTGATCGAGCGCGTCACCCAGGCTTTCACCGAAACCGTCGGTGTGCCTGCCGATTCGGTCTGGATCACCATCCAGGAAGTCCCGCGCACGCAGTGGGGCGTGGCCGGCCAGACCCTAGCCGCGAAGAAGTGACGCGATGAACCTCGATCGAGTCGGTTACGGCAGGAAGCTCCCGGAAGAGTTCAACGTGATCATCGAGATTCCGATGAACTCGGATCCGGTCAAGTACGAGGTCGACAAGGAGACCGGTGCGATGTTCGTCGACCGCTTCATGTCGACGCCGATGCGCTACCCGTGCAACTACGGCTACATACCCCATACGCTGTGTGGCGATGGTGATCCGGTCGACGTGCTGGTGCTGAGTCCCTATCCGCTGATCAGCGGCGTGGTCGTACGCTGCCGTCCGGTGGGCATGCTGAAGATGACCGACGAGGCGGGCGAAGACACCAAGCTGCTGGCCGTGCCCATCGACAAGGTGTGCACGCTCTACACCGAGGTCAAGGAACCCGCCGACGTCGCGCCCCTCGTGCTGGCGCAGGTCGCTCACTTCTTCGAGCACTACAAGGACCTCGAACCCGGCAAGTGGGTCCGCATCGACGGCTGGGAAGGTGCAGCCGCGGCGAAGGCCGAGATCAAGGCCGGCGTACGCCGATTCGATGAGGCGAAGAGCAAGCCTGCGTTCTGAACATCGTTTGGTGCGTTGCAGCGAAAAAGCTTGTGCGTACCGGCGATGGACGCGGTTGTACCTTGGGCATTCGCCATCAGCTCGGACGGTGCAGTGCAGCATCCGGCGCGTCGCCCTTGAACAGTGCATGACCGCGTATGGAAACAGATTGTTTTCGCAGGATGCCGGGAGTAGGATTCATTCCGCTCCGGGGCTACCGCTGGCGCAGTGCAGGGCGAAGCAGCAATCATCGTCCTCCCAGCGCAACGGCAGGGCACCCGAAGGCAAGGTCAGCAGGAGGAGGTCGTTGGAGAGAAGAAGGTGCACGCAGTTGCGCCGAACATGTGAGACGCAGCGCGCCCAGTTGTCACAGCAGTCAAAACAACGGATAGATGGCGAGCGACGCGGCGATTGACGTGATGCAGGCAAACCGGGGGGGCCGAAAGGCCCCCCCGTCGTTTTGGTGCCTGCCCCGCGCGGCGCGATCGACTAAACTCAACGCTTCACGAAGGTCAACAGGGGGAGTCAAGACGATGGCGATCAGCGGCAACCTCGGAGGGGGCTCGTCACCGAGCCGTGAGCTGGCATTCAACATGAAGCTGCTCGGTGCGCACGAGCTCAACGGCAACGGCAACGTCGGCGAGGGCATCAGCATCCAGAAGACGCGCGACGGCCGCCGCATCCTCTGGGTCGCACACGAGTCGGCACCGACCAACTTCACCGGCATCGATGTCACCGACCCGCGCAAGCCGACGGTGGTGATCCAGACCCAGTTGCCGCACTCGCGGGTGCGATCCAACTCGCTCGACGTGGTCGGCGACGTGATGTGCGTGGCCTACCAGACCCGTGACCTCGGCGCGAAGCCGGCCGGCTTCGAACTGTTCGACATCAGCAAGCCGGAAGAGCCGAAGTCGATCAGCTTCTTCGACTGCTCGGGTCCGCACTCGCGCGGCGTGCACATGGTGTGGTTCGTCGACGGCCAGACGGTGCACATCTCCTCGGGCGCCGAAGACTTCGAGCCGAACGACCCGCGCGATGACCAGATCTACCGCATCATCGACGTGAGCAACCTGTCCAAGCCGACCGAGGTCGGCCGCTGGTGGGCGCCCGGCACGAAGAAGGGCGACCCCGAGACGTGGCGCACTGAACCGGGCGGCAAGGAACTCGGCCGCGTCGGTTACCGGGTGCACAACACCTGCGTATGGCCGCAGCGTCCCGACCGCGCTTACCTCGGGTACATCGACTACGGCGCGGTGATCCTCGACATCAGCGACCGCACCAGGCCGACGATGGTTTCGCGCTGGACCCATCGTCCGTCCTTCCATCATTCGCTGATGCCGCTGTTCAGCCGCGACCTGATGGTGATGAGCGACGAGAGCACCGTGGACGCCGCAAAGGACTGGCCGATGCTGGTGTACATGCTCGACGTGAAGGACGAGCGTTACCCGACGTCGATCAGCACGCTGCCGATGCCTCCGGTCGAGACGTTCAGCAAGCGGGGCGGCCGCTTCGGTGCGCACAACGTGCACGACAACGTGCCCGTAGAGACCTCGCACTGCTCCGAAGAGATCATCTACTGCGCGATGTTCAACGGCGGCGTGCGCATCTACGACACGAAGAACCCGTACCAGCCCCAGGAGATCGGCTACTACGTGCCGGCCGCCCCGGCGCTGTCGCCGGCGGGTGCCGCGCAGATGAACGACATCTGGGTCGACGAGAACCGGCTGGTGTACACGGTCGACCGGCTTGCCGGTGGCATCTACATCCTCGAGACGACGTTCTAGGAGCAGCGGCATGAACGCAGCGGCGAAGATACCGGTGTCGGTGATCACCGGTTTCCTCGGCAGCGGCAAGACCACGCTGCTGGGCAAGCTGCTGCGCCATCCGGGGATGAACCGGGTCGCGGTGATCATCAACGAGTTCGGCGAACAGTCGATCGACCACGACCTGGTGCAGACCTCGAGCGAGCAGATGATGGTGCTCGACAACGGATGCCTGTGCTGCCGGGTGCGCGGCGACCTTCAGGAGACCCTGGTCGACCTGTGGATGAAGCGGCGCAACGGCGAGACCATCGACTTCAACCGGGTGGTGATCGAGACCACCGGCCTGGCCGACCCGGCGCCGGTGATCCACACGATGATCACCGACACGTCGGTGTGCAACACCTACACGCTCGACGCGATCATCACGCTGGTCGATGCGGTCAACGGCAACGAACAGCTCGACACGCTGGAAGAGCCGGTGAAGCAGGCGGCGGTGGCCGACCGGCTGGTGATCACCAAGACCGACCTGGCCGATCCGGCCGAGGTCGAGCTGCTGGAAGCACGGCTGCGCGAACTCAACCCGCATGCGGCGATCATCCGCTGCGTGATGGGCGACCTCGACCCGTCGTTCCTGGTCGATGTCGGCGTGCGCCACCGCGAGGCCTCCGAGAAGGCGATCGAGAACTGGCTGGGCAGCGAGTCGTTCGTGCCAGTGCAGGGCGCGGGTTCGGCCTCGGCGATCCCGGGCGGACGGCTGGTGGCGGGTGCGCCGACGCGCAAGTTGCCCAAGGGCCAGCACACGGCCGGCGTCGACTCGTTCTGCCTCTATTACGACACGCCGTTCTCGTGGAAGACGTTCTCCGTCGCGATGGAGGTGCTGACCTCGCTGCGCGGGCCCGACCTGCTGCGGGTGAAAGGACTGCTCGATATCGAAGGCGAGCCCGGCCCGGTGGTGGTGCAGGGCGTGCAGCACCTGTTCCATCCGCCGGTCACGCTCGATGCCTGGCCGAGCGACGACCATCGCAGCCGGCTGGTGTTCATCACGCGCAACATCCCGCGGGCGATGATCGAGAACCTGGTGGGCGCGATCCTCGCGACGGCGGCCTCGGCGCCTGTCTTGGCCGACGCGCCCCAGGCCTCGTGAGCGTGGCGGGGCCGGACCAGCCGCTTCCGCGGCCGTACCCGGAGCGCATCCTGCTCCGCGGGCGCTACGTGCACCTGGAGCCGATCGACGATGCCGCGCATGGCGACGCGCTGCATGCGGTCAGTTCGGTGCCGGACGTCGCCGACCGCTTCCGCTTCCTGTTCGACCACCCGCCGGTGGACCGGGCAGATCTCGCGCGCTGGATCGAGCGCAGCCGCGCGACGAACGATCCGATGGCCTTCGCGGTGGTCGATGCCGCCACTGGCCGTGCTGGCGGGCGCCAGGCTCTGATGCGCATCACGCCCGAGCATGGCGTGATCGAGATCGGCAACATCTACTGGGGCCCGGGCATCGCCGGCACCCGGCTCGCGACCGAGGCACAGTTCCTGTTCGCGCAGTACGTGTTCGACGCGCTCGGCTATCGCCGCTACGAGTGGAAGTGCGACAACCGCAACGAGCCGTCGAAGCGCGCGGCCCTGCGCTTCGGCTTCAGGCCCGAGGGTGTGTTCCGCCAGCACATGGTAATCAAGGGCGAGAACCGGGATACCGCCTGGTTCGCGATGCTCGACCACGAGTGGCCAGCGCTGAAGGCGGGATACCTGCGCTGGCTGGCACCGGAGAACTTCGACGCAGAAGGCCACCAGCGTCGGTCGCTTAGCACCTTCCTTCGCAACTGAAGCACAACAAAACCCGGGTCAG
>CAIQON010000087.1 GCA_903873475.1 uncultured bacterium | reverse complement strand
CTCGACTGCATCGTCGCGAACCTGGGACGCGTGCAGGATCGCCTCAGGCGCCGGGTGGCGATCGAGAACCCGTCGCACTACCTCGCCTTCGACGCCGCCGGTACCCACGGCCACCATTTCGGGGAAGTCGACTTCCTGGCCACGATCGCCGCGCGCAGCGGCTGCGGGCTCCTGATCGACCTGAACAACGTACATGTCGGCGCGAACAACCTCGGTTTCGACGCAAACGCATGGGTCGATGCAGTCCCCGCCGGCCCGATCGCCGAACTGCACCTGGCCGGCCACTCGGCCGACCCGTCGCTGGGCACCGCCCTGCTGGTGGACAGCCACGATGAACCCGTCGCTCCGACCGTATGGGCGCTGCATCGCCGCCTGGTCGAGCGCATCGGGCCGCGCCCGACGCTGGTCGAGCGCGACGGCAACCTGCCGGCCTTCAGCGTGCTGCTGCAGGAGCGCGAGCGGGCACACCAGGCCCTGCAGCTGCCGGCGCTGCACGACGATGCGACCCTGAGGGCTGCGGCATGAGCGCCCTCGCCGAGTACCAGCAGGCCTTCGGTGCCGCGTTGTTCACGCATGCCGGGCAGGACGCGACGTCCGATGCGGATGCGGCTGCAGTTCAGATGCCGGCATGGCTGGCACGGCTGGAGGCACAGCCCGGCTTCGCGGTCCACCGCAACACCGTGATGAAAGGCTGCGTCGATGCGCTCGAAGCCAACTTCCCGGCCGTGGCCCGGCTGGTCGGCCCCGAATGGATGCAGGCGGCTTCTGCAGTCTTCGCCCGGGGCGAACTGCCGGGTGGCCCGATGCTGCTGGACTATGGGGCCACCTTCCCCGCCTTCCTGTCCGCGTTCGAACCGGCTGCCGGATTGCCCTGGCTGCCGGCCGTCGCGGCCCTGGACCGGGCGTGGACAGAGTCGCATGCAGCCGCCGACGCACCGGTGCTCCGGGCCGATGCGCTGCATGCGATCGAACCGGCGCTGCTTCTCGAAGGCCGGCTGCGCCTGCACCCGGCCGCACGCTGGCGATGGTGCGCCGATGCACCCGCATACGCGCTCTGGTCGCGCAACCGGGTCGACGCTGGCGACATGCAGCAACAGGACGCAGCAGCGGAGGACGCGCAGATCGAATGGCGCCCGGAAGGCACGCTGCTCACGCGCCCGTTCGAGGCTGTGCTGCACCGGTGGATCGATGGACCGGCGATCGCCTTCCTCGACGCCTGCGACACCGGCTGCACCCTCGGCGACGCTGCGCTCGCCGCGATGGAAGCCGACCCAGCTGTCGACATGGCAACACTGATCGGCGTGCTGATCGGCGCCGGGACCTTCACCACCTTGGAATGCGCAGCACCCGTTGCCTGACCGGCACGCTTCCCCACAAGGACCTTCCGATGGAAACCCTCGCCTCGCCCGCATCGCCCGTTCGACAAGGTGGCCTGCCCGGCCTCTACAACCGGCTCGCCGACCATGCAGGCAGGTGGATCGGCCATGACCTGATCGCACTGGCAGCACGCCTGGGCATCGCCGGCACCTTTTGGCTGTCCGGACGCACCAAGGTCGACGGGCTGCTCGGCGTCAGCGAAAATGCGATCGCGCTGTTCGAGGACGAGTACCGCCTGCCGCTACTGCCGCCGGACATCGCGGCCCACCTCGCCACCTATGCCGAGCACCTCTTTCCGATCCTGCTGCTGCTCGGACTGGCGACCCGCCTGTCCGCGCTCTCGCTGCTCGGAATGACGGCCGTGATCCAGCTGCTGGTCTATCCGTCCGCCTGGCCGACGCACCTCACCTGGGCGGCTGCGCTGCTCTACCTCGCGGCGCGCGGCCCGGGCCGGCTGTCGCTGGATGCGCTGCTTCGGCTGCGCTGAAGGCGGCAGCCGCTGAAACGAAAACGGCCTGCACGAGGCAGGCCGTCCTTACTGCAACCAGCGGGAAGCGCCCGGATCAGCCGGCCGCCTTGCGGTTCTCGACCAGCTTCGCGTCCACCAGTTGCACGATCTCGTCGAGCACCGCCGAACGCTGGCCCTGCTGCGCCGCGACCTGCTGCACCAGCCGGTCAACGCGCTCGATGTTCTGCGCCCCGCCGTACAGCGCACGCGCAGCCGACGACGGGCTGCCCAGGCCATTGGCGGCATTCGCGTACTTCTCGAACGGCACCAGGTCGCCCGCATCGGCGCCGAGGTTGCGGCACAGGCCGAACACCCACTCGTACATCTCGCGCGAGGCGGCCAGGTCGGAATGCACCGAATCCTTGATCGAGCGCATGCCCTGCGGCGTGATGCAGCGGTAGTTGCCCGCCATCAGCATCGCCCACTTGGCGAGCGGCACGAACACGGAATCGTGCACGCGCAGCTTCACCGGCAGTTCGATCGGTGCGCCGCCGTCGCCCGCGTCGAAGCGGATCGCATCGATGCCGGCCTCGAGTTCGCGCAGCAACGCGGTGTCGGCATCGGATTCGAAGCGCGCCGCCTTGAAGTTGGTCGGCAGGCGCACCTGCAGCACGTTGACCGGCTCTTCTGGCGGACGGAACGCCTGGGCATCCGGGCTGCACAGGGTGAGCGTGGCCGGGTCGAACGAATCCCAGACGGTCGCATCGGCATAGGCATCGCGGCACTTCGCCGCGTCCAGGCCGGGGATGCGCTTGAGATAGGGCAAGGGCGGCATGTTCATGATCGACATGCAGGGCACGCGCGACTTCGCGACCGCGTCGAGCAGTTCACGCACACCGGCAGAACGGTACTGCGGCTCCTGCATCGCCAGGGCGACCAGGTCGTAGTGCTTCGGGTCGACCGCGCCAGGACCGGCGGCATCGAGCTTGCCCGGCGCATTGCGCGTGTCGATCTCGACCAGGCCTTCGCGACCCTTGATCGGCAGTCGCACGCGGGCGCCGTCACGGTTGAATGCCTCGACTTCCGCCGGCAGGCAGACCAGCGTCACCGCATGCCCGGCGAGCGCCAGCTTGGCGCCGAGCAGGGAGCCATAGGAGGCGCCCAGTATCAGGATCTTCTTCATCGATGCTCCTCCACGCACTTTCGGCTGGCGGGATTGCCGGCGCCGAGTGCTGTTCGAATGATGTGTCGGGCTAGCCGCCAACGCTGACCACGTCGGTTGGCGCCAGCAGGCAGCGTAGCAGGCTGTAGGCCGCAAGGCTCGATGTCTTCGGGTTCTCCTCCAGCGGATTGCCGATGACGTGGTAGCGCAGCATGCCGAAGCTGCCCTCCGCTTCGACCTGATGTTCGTTGCCGCGCGCCTGCGGATCGGCGAACAGCTGGACCGTGGTGGCGTCGAAGCCGACGCCGGCCAGGGCCACGGCGGCGCAGACGTTGGCGTTCTGCGGGAAGGCGAGTGCCGCCTCCCGTGCGCTGCCTTCGAAGATCAGGGTCGCTTTGCAGATGCCATCGAGGTCGAAGGACGACTCGGCGCGGGTGCCGCGCCAGGCGAGCACCGGCTTGCGGCCGGTGTAGGTAACCCGCTTCAATCCGCCCACGCGCGCCGAGGAGATCGCGTCGAGTGCACCGATCGCACCCGACGGGATGCGGATGCGCGCACCGCCCTCTCGCGCCGCCTCGCGCAACGCTTTTTCCAGCGAGGCATCGGCCAGCGCACCCACCGACGCCACCACCAGGTCGATGCCGGCGCGCAGCACGCCGGGGCCGGACTGCAGCAGCCCGGCATGGCCGGCGCATTCGGCCACCAGCCTGGGCCCGAGTGCCAGCAGTGCCGGCAGCGTCTCGACCAGCGGCACCTGTTCGGCGAAGCCACGGGCACGCGACTGCGCGGGATCGATGTCCACGGCGCCCACCAGCCGGATCTCTGGGTGCCGGTCGACCACCCGGCGGGCGATCACCCGCGCGATCGATCCGCCGCCGATCAGGCCGACCGGGAACGCAGCTGCAACAGCGTCTGTCATCACGGCTCTCCTAGCGGCTCGTGCGCATGCCGATGAACTTCAGCTGCGAATACTCTTCCATCGCATAGCGGATGCCTTCGCGGCCGAAGCCGCTGTCCTTCATGCCGCCGAACGGGTACATGTCGAGCCGGAAGCGGCTCGCCTCGTTGATCCAGACCGAGCCGCAGTCGAACTCGTCGGCCACGCGCAGCGCCGAATCGAGGCTGGCCGTGAAGCATGCGCCCTGCAGGCCGAACTCGGAATCGTTGGCCTGCGCCAGCGCATCGTCGAGATCGCGCGCGGACTGTACGACCACCACCGGCCCGAACGCTTCCTCGCACAGTACCCGCGCGCCATCGGGCGCCGCGACGATGATCGCCGGCGACAGCAGTGCACCATCCATCGTCGGCTTGAGCGCGATGCGTGCGCCCTTCGCCTCGGCGTCGGTGACCATCGACATCACGCGCTGCGCGGCAGCCACGCTGACCATGGTGCCGACATCGGTCGTCGGGTCTGTCGGGTCGCCCACCTTCAGCTTCTTCGCGGCGGCGACGAACTTCTCGACGAATGCTTCGAACACCTGCTGCTCGACGATCACCCGCTGCGCCGAGATGCACTGCTGGCCGCTCGCCTCGAAGCCGGCCGCTGCGATCTTGGCCGCTGCGTCATCGAGGTTGGCATCGGCCAGCACCAGGTTCGCCGCATTCGAACCCAGTTCGGCACAGAACTTCTTCGGGCCAGCCGCCGCCGACAATGCACGCGCAGCCGCGACCCCGCCAGTGAGCGTGATCACCGAGGTCAGCGGATGCGCGACCAGCTCCAGCGCCGCGCTGCGGTCGCCGGTGACAACGTTGAACAAGCCGTCGGGAAGCCCCGCCTGCTTCGCCAGTTCCGCGAAGGCGAGTGCGACCTCGATGCCGGTCGGATGCGGCTTGACGACCATCGCATTGCCGGTCGCCAGCGCCGGGGCGAGCTTCTGCACCAGCAGGTTGGCCGGTGCGTTGAACGGGGTGATCGCGGCGACCACGCCGCACGGCACGCGGCGCGCATAGCCGAGATGGCCGGCGCCGGCGGGCGCCGAGTCGAGCGGCAGCACCTCGCCGCGCCCGGCCAGCAGTTCGGCGATCGTGTTGCGCAGGAAGGCGCCCACGCGCGAGGCCTCGAAGTTCGCCGCCTTGCGCGGCTTGCCGATGGTGTCGACGATCATCTGCGAGATGCGTGCGCTGTCCTGCTCGAAGGCCTTCGCCAGCGCCTCCATCCATGCCACGCGCTGGGCGATCGTGCTGCGCCGGTGCTTCATGTAGGCCGCATGGGCACTCTTCACCGCCAGGTCGACGGTCGACTGGTCGGTCTCGACGATGCGACAGAGCAGCTTGCCGTCGATCGGCGACACGAGGTCGAAGGCGGCATCGGTGGCGCGCGGCTCGACGAGCTTGCCGTCGATCCAGGAAACGAGGGTACGGGTCATGGTCGGGTATCCGTTGCAGCAGGGGAAAGGGAAATCAGTGCGGGGCGGCAGGCATCAGGCCTTCGCGCTCGAGTGCGAGGCGCGCCAGGAACGGCACCAGGGGATGCACGCCGAGCGCGACGATCGCCGGGAAGCGACCGGCACTCAGCAGTTCGCGATGATCGTCCGGCAGCGAGAAGCGGGCGCAGAAGGCGGCGCCGTCCTCGGCGTAGGCCTTGCGCGCGTGCGAGTTGTTGGCCAGCGCATGCAGCGCCGCCGTGAGCGGCACGAGTTCCGGACGCGTCTCGGGGTAGTGCGGCAGTCCCGCCGGAGCCGCAGGCGGCGACCAGAAGCCGAGCGAGGCGTAGTTGTGGTGCCAGCTCGGGTTGAACTCGACCATGTCCGGCTTGCGATCGCCGAGCAGGCCTGCAGCCACCGCCCAGCAGCGCAGTTCGATATTGCCGGTGGCGTCCAGCGTTTCCTCGGACAGCCCGAGCAGCGACTTCAGCTGGCCGCGGCCGAGCTGCTCGAGCAGCGCGCGGTCGAACGCCAGGTCAGGTTCCGCATAGCGGTCGGTGCCGGGGAAGTGCGACATGCCACCGCTGGCGACCACCACCGCCTTCAGGCGCAGGGAATCCACGGCCGCGGCCAGCGCCTGGCCGAACGCATGGCAGCGTTCCATCGACGGTTGCGGGGGCAGGTAGGCATTGACGAATACCGGCACGATCGGCCCCTGCACCCCGAGGTGGGCGAGCGGGATGCCCAGCGCGTAGTCGACCTCGGCCGTGCTGGTGAACGCCGGATCGAACCCGCTGCGATACAGCGCGCGCACCAGCGCGAACGACACCTCGCTTGCCACCGGATGGCGGAAGGCCTTGCCGGCGAAATCGCCCTTTGCCTCGCCCCCGACATGCAGCGCGAACGGCGGCGCACAGTCGAGAAAGAACTGCTGGGCATGGTCGTTGGACACCGTGATCCAGATGTCCGGTTCCAGCGCCGCGAGCTCGGCCCCGATGCGAGCACCAGCGGCCTCCACACGCGCGATGGTCGCCGCGTCTTCCGAGGCCGGGCGGGTAACGAACTGCGGCGCATGCGGCAGCATGGCGCCGCCGAGGATCGCGCTTCCGCCGCCGACGGCCACGTCAGGCCTTGGCCGGCACGGCCGGGTTCAGCGAATAGACACCGGTGAGGGAGGCGGTGCCCAGCGTGTGCGCGGCGATCGCAGCGCGCACGTCGGCGCCGGTGAAGCGGCCTTCGACCGGGCAGCGCTCGACATCGAGCGCATGCAGCGTGAACACGTAGTGGTGGACGATCGAATCGTTCCACGGCGGGCACGGGCCGTCGTAGCCGTGGTAGTCGCCGCCCATGTCCTTGTCGCCACCGAACCAGAGCGTGTAGTCGTTAACCCCCTGCCGGGTGCCGTGGGGGCCCTGGGGACCGGGCTTGCCCTTCGCGGTGACCGAGTCGCTGAACTCGCCTTCCTTCAGCCCTGCGAGCGAGGCCGGGATGTCGACCAGCACCCAGTGGAAGAAGTCGATGCGCGCGAGCGACTTCGGGATCGTGCGCCCTTCCTGGTTGACGTCGGTCGCCTCGCTCGGCACGTCCGGGTCGCAGCACAGCAGCACCAGCGACTTCGTGCCCGCAGGCAGGTCGGCCCAGGCGAGGTCAGGGCTCAGGTTGTCCGACAGGCCGGCATGGGTGGCGGCGTCGGGCTTGCAGAAGGCGAACCTCGAAGGGATCGGGGCGTTGTCGGCGAATGCGTGCGAGGTCAGTTTCATCGGCGGCTCCGCGGGTCGGAAACGGAATGACGAGGCCGGCTGCGTCCATTCCGGGACGGCAGCCGGGACCGGATGCCGTCCTGCAGGGTATCCGGACGGCACGGCGTGATCACACGCCAGACGGATACCGATGATAAACGGGCTGCGCCCTCAGCGGGCGCCAGTCGCCAGTCGTACGGCCCGCTGGTCCCCAGGCTGCAGGGCCAGCCGGGCGACGCTGGCATGGAACACGGCCATGTCGCCCCCGGCCTCCGCCAGCATCCGCTGGAACGCGGGCACGTGCATGGTGTACAGGGCAACCGACGCGAGCTGGGCATTGTTGGGCCCGTCGCCGAACCAGCGGTCGAAGCCGTCGAACGGCAGCGCCGGACGATCGGCCGTCGCGGGCAGTCCCCATGCCTGCCGGAACGCTGCGTATTCGGTGCGCAGGCGCTCGTCCAGCCCCGCGCGGCGCTTGCGCTTCGCCGCGGCGTCGAGCGGCTCGCGGAACAGCGCCGCCAGGCGCCCGCGATGCGCGAGCAAGATCTCGAAGAAGGCTTCCCGGCGCTCGAGCGTGCGCGCATACGCGGCACCGGCAGCCGGGTCGCCGCCGGACTTCATCCACCGGCGCACACCCTCGAGTTCCACCGCCACGGCATAGGATTCGTTGAACGCGGTATCGCCAGGCAAATACACGCGCTGGTGCGCCAGTTCATGGAAGATCAGCCGGGCAAGCTCCGCCTCGGGCCAGCGCACGAACGTGTTGAGCACCGGGTCGTCGAACCAGCCGAGCGTGGAATACGCCGGTACCGGACCGACCCAGGTCTGCAGGCCTTCCTCATGCCGCGCCCGCTCGGCGAAGCGGTCAGCAGCCGCGCGGTCGAAGTAGCCTCGGTAGCCGACGCAGCCCGCGATCGGGAAACACCACTGCTTCGCTTCGACCGAAAACTCGGAGGCGGCGAACACGTTCCAGACGACCGCCGACCGGCCC
Organism: uncultured bacterium; assembly: GCA_903873475.1. GTDB lineage: Bacteria > Pseudomonadota > Gammaproteobacteria > Burkholderiales > CAIKXV01 > CAIKXV01. The sequence goes on along the minus strand of CAIQON010000087.1, from coordinate 4,093 downwards.
AGGTCCGCGTAGGTACGATAGCTGCCGTTGTCGGGCAAGGCCAGTTCCCGGCTGGCGAATTCGCGGATGCGCAGGACCCGCGCAAGGCGCTCCTTCAGGTCGGCGGGCGTTGCCGGATCGGCCACGACGTCCTCGATCGCCCGCGACCGTGCAAGCAGGCCCAGGTGACCCTGGACCGCCTGCGCGTAGAAGCCGACCGTCGTGCAGCCGCCGAGCAGCCCGACCTGCAACGCGGCCAGCAGCCCGACCCCCACCAGGCCCAGCGAACGCTTCACACGCGCGGTGCGCCCGGCCTGAACCGCCCGGTACGCAGGAAGGCTGCCACCTCATCGGCCACCCCGGCGGACAGGATCAGCGAACTGTGCGCCACCGGCATCAGGATGGTGTCGCAGGCACCGGGAACCTGCGCCTCTTCCAGCGACACCGCACCATCGTTGATGCCAGGAAGGCGGATGAGCATCCGCGACAGCCCCAGCGGCCTGCTGCCCGCGATCACGCCGACCTGATGCCTGGGGTCGGGCCGAGGGCGCGGGCTGGCCAGCCATTCGCGCAGCGTGCGCCCCAGCATCCGGTGGCCGCCTGGCAACCGGAGCAGCGAATGTGCGGCCGCACTGTCCGCATAGGGTATCCCCAGCAGGACCACGCGGGAAACCCGCTCGGCCAGCGCCGGACTGTCGGCCAGCGCACGCAGCAGCAGCGCACCGCCGGTGCTGTGCCCGACCAGGTGAAGCTTGACCGGCGCATCGCCGTCCCTGGCCTTGCGGTCGTCGGCAAACGCGAACGCTGCGAGTCGCCGGGCGTTGGTCGACAGATCGTCCGCCACGCTGGGATAGCCGAACGATCGCGCGCAGAACCCCGCCCGGCGCAGGCGCTTGCCGAGCAGCGCCATCGACGCCGCCGGCATCCACAGGCCGTGGACCAGGACGACCTGGTCAGGTGACGACGGCATCCGACAACGCGTCGAGGTGCGCGACCTCACCCCACACCTCGAGCCGGAAGCGGCCGTCGCCGTGCTCGAGGCAGTTGTAGGCCGCGTTGTACAGGCTGAACACCCGCGGCTGGTCGAGCGCGATCGAATGCGTATGCCGGTACATCATGTCGAGGATGCCACCATGCGCAACCACGCAGAGCGTGCCGCCGGGATGTGCATCGACCAGCGAGGTGACCGCGTCGACCGTGCGCTCGTAGAGGTCGCGGAAGCTCTCGCCACCCGGGATGCGGAAGTCGGCATCGCGATGCTTCGATCGCGCATGGGCCTCGGGATGGCTCGCCGCGATCTCCGCGCTGGTCTTGCCCTCCCATTCGCCGAAGTCCATCTCGCGCAACCGGCGGTCTGCGACCGGCTGCACGGCATCGGGGCGTTCGGCGAGCGCGGCCTGCCCGATCGCCTGCGCGGTATCCCAGGCGCGCTGCAGGTCGCTGGCATAGATCGCGGTGAACCGTTCGCGCTTCAGCCGCTGCCCGATCGCCAGTGCCTGCCGGCGGCCGAGTGCCGACAGCGGCGTATCGGTCTGCCCCTGGATGCGGCGGTCGCGGTTCCAATCGGTCTCGCCGTGGCGGATCAGCACGACCCGCGTCGTCACGGTGCCCCCACCGGTCTCACTGGCCATCGGCCGGCTTTCCATCGGCTGACTTGGCGTCCAGTTCCGCCTTGATGATCTGGAACGCCGCCGCCAGCGTCTTCTCGTAGCGCGCACGCTCAGCGGCGATCGTCTCCGGCGTCCACTGATAGAAGCCCTCGCCAGTCTTCATGCCGAGCTTGTTCGCGGCGACCCGGTCGGTGAGCGCGGTGCTCACGTCGGGCGAGTTGTTGAAGTGCGGATACATCTCGGCACCCGCCGCGGCATGCACCTCGAGGCCCGCATGGTCGCGCTGCAGGCACGGGCCGGCTGCGATGTAGCGGAAGCCGAAGCCGAAGCGCACCGCGGCGTCGATGTCCTCGGCCTCGCAGAAGCCCTGCTCCATCAGCCAGAACGCCTCGCGCGACAGCGCATGCTGCAGCCGGTTGGCGAGAAAGCCGGGGATGTCCCGCTTGACCCGTACCGGCACGCGGCCGGTGGCGCGCAGCATCGCGCACACATGATCGGCGACCTTCGGGTCGGTCGCCTCCGAGCTCACTACCTCGACGGCCGGCACCAGGTGCGCCGGCATGAAGTAGTGGGTGTTGAGCATCCGTTCGCGCGAGGCGAGGCCTTCGCCGATCTTGCTGATGCCGATCGCCGACGAGTTGCTGCAAAGGGGCGTATCGCGCCGGGCCAGCGTCTCGAGTTCGCGGAACAGCGTGCGCTTGAGTTCGAGCTGCTCGGGCACCGCCTCGATGACGATGTCGATCTGCGGCCAGGGCACGCCCGCGAGGCTGTCATGCACCGTGTAGCGGGCACGCGCCGCCGCATCCGCACCGAGCTTGTCGAAGGTCTGGCCGATGCGCTCGGCAATCACCGCACGCGCCTGCGGGAAAGTCTCGACGATATGGGCCTGCGCGCCGGCATGGGCGAAGGTCGCCGCGATGTCGCGGCCCATCGTGCCGCCGCCGACCACGGCCACCTGGATACGGGATGCGTCCATGTTCTCCATGTTCTATTTCGTCCTGTCCGTTTCCGTCGTCTCGCCGGGCGCCTTCGCTGGCGGACCGAGCACCGTGCCGTAGTGCTTTACCCGGCGCACCACCACGATCGCGCCGATGAAGGGCAGCAGCCATGCAACCGCCAGCCATTTCGCGCGATCGCGACCGGCGAGCAGTTCATCGGGCACGATCTGCAGCGTCGCCCAGACGGCGAGGGTCGCGTACGCGCAGGCTATGATTCCGGGCACGGGTTCCATCCGCGCATTCTACGGGAAGGCGTGCGTTGGCCCGACATGCGCGCCACCGATGCATCGGCGTGGGACTTGGCGTGGGACTCGGCGCGGGACTCGGCGTGGAACTCGGCGCGGCACTTGCCTGGCAGGGTCGGGCCCGCGACAATCGCTCGTGATCCAGGAACTGTTCGGCGCATTGTCCGCCTCCACGCTGTTCACCGACCCGGCCTCCGCCGCGCTGGTCGCCTGCGTGGTGTTCGTCGCCTATGTCGCCTTCGGCGTCTCCGGCTTCGGTTCGGCGCTGATCGCCGTGCCGATCATCGCGCACGTCTGGCCGCTCACCGCCGTGGTGCCGCTGTTCGCGCTGTTCGAGATCGTCGCAGCGATCACCGTCGGCGGCAGCCACTGGAAGTCGGTCGATCGGCGTGAACTGATGACGCTCATGCCGTTCATGCTCGCCGGCATCGCGATCGGTGTCGCCCTGCTGCTGTCGCTGCCCTCGCCGTGGCTGCTGGTCGGCCTGGGCCTCTTCGTGCTCGGCTACGGCCTGCGCGGCGCGCTGAAGAAGAACCGTGCGTTCGCCAGGGTGTCGCGTCTGTGGGCGGTACCCACCGGCCTGGTGGGCGGCGTGATGAGCGCGCTGTTCGGCACCGGCGGTTCTTTCTACCTGATCTATGTCGCCGGCCGTGTCGAGGACAAGGGGGCGCTGCGCGCGACCATCTCGACGGTCCTGGGCACCAGCAACGCCGTCCGGCTGGTCGTGTTCATCGTCGCCGGCCTGCTGGCGCCGGCCGTGCTGTTCACTGCGCTCACCCTGCTGCCGGTGGTGTTCGCCGGGCTCTGGCTAGGCGGTCGGCTGCATGCGCGCGTGACCCGCGAGCAGATCATCCGCGGCGTGTGCATCCTGCTGGTCGCGAGCGGCGCCTCGCTGCTGGTGCGCGCGCTCAGCCAGGTCTGACCTTCGCCGTCCCGGCGCCAGCCGCGTCGGCGCGACCGGTGCGGGCACGCCCTATTCGGTGCTGTCGTTGCCGCGGGTGCGGCTCTTGTCGAGGCGAGCCGACAGGTACAGCGTGCTGGGTGTGATCATCAGCACCGGATTTTCCAGCTGCAGCTTGCTCCCCCGCGGCGAGATGTGTCCGCCGAGCAGTTGCAGGTCTTCGCCGCTCTTGCTGAAAACGGGAAAGAACGCGCGATCGTTCGTCGTGCACTGCACGTCGAAGTCGGGCAGCGCCTTGCGCGCGCGCTGGTACTCGGTACGCACCCGGCGCACGACGGCCGCCTGTTTCGGGTCGACCGG
>CAIQON010000086.1 GCA_903873475.1 uncultured bacterium | reverse complement strand
GGTCGATCGAGCGCCGAGGCAGGCGGATCGAGGACGTCGGCTTGACCGCCACATGGACGACGATGTCCTGCCCGGTCGAGATGCCGCCGAGCACGCCGCCGGCATGGTTCGACAGGAAACCGTCCGGCGTCAGCTCGTCGCCGTGCACCGTGCCCGGCTGGGTCACTGCATCGAAGCCGGCGCCGATCTCGACGCCCTTCACGGCGTTGATGATCATCATGCCGTAGGCGATGTCCGCGTCGAGCCGGTCGTACACCGGCTCGCCCCAGCCCACCGGCACGCCGGTGGCGACCGTCGTGATCTTAGCGCCGCAGGAATCGCCAGACTTGCGCAGGCGGTCCATGAACGCCTCGAGCTCGGGCACGATGTCGGGGTCGGCGCAGAAGAACGGGTTGTCGTACACGCCGTCCCACGACTTGAACCCGAGCGCGATCGGCCCGAGCTGCGACATGCGCCCGCGGATCACGATGCCATGGCGCTCGAACAGCCACTTCTTCGCGATCGCACCCGCCGCGCAACGCACGGCCGTTTCGCGCGCGGAACTACGGCCGCCGCCGCGGTAGTCGCGTTCGCCGAACTTGTGCCAGTAGGTATAGTCGGCATGGCCGGGCCGGAACGTATCCTTGATCTTCGAGTAGTCCTTGCTGCGTGCGTCCACGTTGCGGATCAGCAGCCCGATCGGCGTGCCGGTGGTGCGGCCTTCGAACACGCCCGACAGGATCTCGACCACGTCGTCCTCGCGCCGCTGCGTCACGTGGCGTGAAGTGCCGGGCTTGCGCCGGTCGAGTTCGACCTGGATGTCGGCCTCGGTCAGCGCCATGCCCGGCGGACAGCCATCGACCACGCAGCCGATCGCGGGGCCGTGGCTCTCGCCGAACGAGGTGACGGTGAACAGGGTACCGAGCGTGCTTCCGGACATGGGGTAGGCGACGGGCGCCCGGTAGCCGGGCGACCGCGATTGCTGTGGAGCCTCGAGTCTAGCATTCGCCCCCCTGCTCCTCCGTGCCGCGGCGTGGGCATCGGGTTGCCGCGCTCTGCCCAGGGAGCGCCTGGGCGCGCGCACCGGGTTGCCGCGCTCTACCCAGGGAGCGCCTGGACGCGCGCACCGGGTTGCCGACTCCGTTCGTGTCCCCCGGCCCGGCCCTGCTCGCGCAGGCCCGGGCCTCCTCCTTTACCTCACTCCGTCGGCAACCCGATGCACGCGTCCGTTCCACCGCCGTGCCGCGCGACCAGGTACCGTTGCGACCGCCGTGCCGTACGACCAGGCACCGTCGCGACCGCCGTGTCGTACGACCAGGCACCGTCGCGACCGCCGTGTCGTACGACAAGGCACCGTCGCGACCGCTGCACGGCACCTGCGCTGATCGAGGTGATGGGGTACCTCGCGGAGCGAAGTAAAGGAGGAGGATCGGGCTCGGAGACGAGCCCGATCCGGGGGACATGAGCGGAGCGAGGTACCCCGTCGCCTCGATCCCGCACCAGCCAAGCGAACGAAGTACTCCATCGCCTCGATCAGCACCGGCCAAGCGAACGAGGTACCCCGTCACCTCGATCAGCACCAGCCAGGCAAGCAACCAGCGATACAATCGCCGGACGACCAGCCATCCCGGCCCATCGCGCCAAGGTGCGAAACCGATGCAGCAATACCATGAACTCATGCGCGCGATCCTCGATCGCGGCAACCGCAAGTCCGACCGCACCGGCACCGGCACGCTCAGCCTGTTCGGCTGGCAGATGCGCTTCGACCTGGCCGAAGGGTTCCCGCTCGTCACGACCAAGAAGCTTCACCTCAAGTCGATCATCCACGAACTCCTCTGGTTCCTGCAGGGCGACACCAACGTCGGCTACCTGCACCAGCACGGCGTGACCATCTGGGACGAGTGGGCCGATGCGAACGGCGACCTCGGGCCCGTGTACGGGAAGCAGTGGCGCAGCTGGTCGACACCGGACGGACGCACGATCGACCAGCTGACGCAGATCGTCGGGCAGATCCGCAGCAACCCCGACTCGCGCCGCCTGGTGGTGTCCGCCTGGAACGTCGGCGAACTCGACCGCATGGCGCTGCTGCCCTGCCATGCGCTGTTCCAGTTCTACGTCGCCGAAGGCAGGCTGTCCTGCCAGCTCTACCAGCGCAGCGCCGATGTCTTCCTCGGCGTGCCGTTCAACATCGCGTCCTATGCCCTGCTGACGTTGATGGTCGCTCAGGTATGCGGGCTCAAGCCGGGCGAGTTCGTGCACACGCTCGGCGATGCCCATCTCTACCTGAACCACCTCGAGCAGGCGAACGAGCAGCTCGGGCGCGCCGCGCGCCCGCTGCCGGTGATGCGTCTGAATCCCGCGGTCACCGACCTGTACGGCTTCCGCCACGAAGACTTCACGCTCGAAGGCTACGAACCGTGGCCGGCGATCAAGGCACCGATCGCGGTGTGAAACAGTGACTGCCCCGCCCCCACCGTCCCTGGTCGTCGCGATGGCGCGCAATCGCGTGATCGGCCGCGGCAACGCGATGCCGTGGCACCTGCCATCCGAACTGCAGCGCTTCAAGCGCATCACGCTCGGCCACCACATCGTGATGGGCCGACGCACGTTCGAATCGATCGGCCGGCTGCTGCCCGGGCGTACCTCGGTGATCGTCACCCGCAACCCGGCGTATGCAGTCGAGGGCGCGATCATCGTCCATTCGCTCGATGAAGCGCTGCGCGCCTGCGCCGGCGACGACGAACCTTTCGTGATCGGCGGCGCCCAGTTGTTCGCGCAGGCGCTGCCGCTGGCGCGGCGCATCCACCTCACGACGATCGATGCCGAGATCGACGGCGACGTGCTGATGCCGTCGATCGACCGGACAGCCTTCCGCGCCTCCGGCCAGGAGCGTGTCGAGGCCGGGCCGGGGCAGTCCCTCGCCTACGATTTCGAACGGCTGGATCGGCTCGACGGCACGCAGGCCGGCTGAACCTGGCGACGGCTCAGTCCGGCGCGCCCTTGCGCAGCACCGACTGCAGTTCCCAGCGCAGCCAGTCACCCTGCATGACCAGCGTGCCGCCCGCTTCGCCGCCACCGGACAGCAGGTCTTCATTGAAGCTGTCCTCGTGCGAACGCACGACCGCCCCTATCGACGGGGCGTACCAGTCCACTTCCTTGCGCATCGTCTCGGTCCGGTAGAAGCGCTCGTCGCCGAGGAACACGTCGCGCACCACGCGCAGCGCGCGGAATTCGCCAGCGGGGACCTTCACCGTCTCCCAGCCCGCGCTGTAGCCGGTCACGATCACCCGGCGCGGCGGCGACCCGTCGGACTCGCGCGCCACCAGCGTCTGCCGGAAGCGTGCGCCCGGGCGAAGCGGGAACGGCAGCACCCGCATCGGCGGTTCGAACGCGACGCTGCTGCCATCGGCGCGCTCCAGGCGGACGATGGCGCCTTGCGCATCGAGCACGCGGTTGACGAAGATCGTACGGCTGGGCCCGAACGCATTCTCCGCGGGTATCTGATAGTCCATCCCTTCGATCCGCGATCCGGCTGCGCCGTACACCTGGCGCACGATGGCGCGCGGCTCGTCGTTGTAGGCGTTGAACGTGGCGTAGGTCAGCACGCTGCCAGCCGGCAAGGCTCGCGGTGCGGAAACGGCCTCACCGGCGGGCGTCGACGGATCGACCGCGCAGCCTGCGGTCGCGAACACGAGCGCCGTCAATGCGGTGGCGGAAAGGCGGCGGATCTGCATGTCGGGGCTCCCTCGGACGGCGTTTGCAGGACGGGCTGAAACTCCTTGCAAGCTTAAACCCGAGCAGCCGTTCCGGGCGACCGCAGGCGACTGCCGCAGGCAATGTGCCGGAGGCGCATGCCGGCAGCCTCGGTGCCGCCGCCGCGCTAGCGGCGCACGCCGGGCGCATCGATGGCGAGGCCTTCCGCGCGCCACGCGAGGTACAGCGCCAGTTCGAGGTGCTCCGGGGAGCCATACGGAAACATCTCGGCGCGCACGCCCGAAAGGCAACTGCGCAGCCGGCGCTGCAGCGACCCCGTACCCTGCCACTCGAGGCGGTAGACCGGGTAGCCCGTGCCGTGCCCCTGGCTGATCGTCTCGGGGCCGAGCCGGCGCCCCCAGTTCGCATCATGGCACTGGCTGCAGGACAGGTTCATCTGCCCGACCCGCCGGTGGTAGTGCTCGCGGCCACGCTCGAAGAACGGCCTTGCCGCGCCGTCGATCACGGGCTGGATCGGCAGCCCCCTGGACTGGAAGGCGACGTAGGCGGCCAGCGACAGCAGCGGCTCCGACTCCCATTCGAGCGGCGCTGCCTGCTGGCGTTCGCTGCGGCATTGCCTGATCCGGCCCTCGAGGTCGACAAGCTGCCCGCTTGAGCGGTCGACCTGCGGATAGCGGGTGGCGGCACCGCGCATCGAACCGCCCTCGCCATGGCAGCCGGCGCACGAGCGTGCCTGCGGCCCCTCGGGCTGCTGCCAGAGCTTCGCGCCCCGGGCGACCCACAGCAGGCCGGGATTGTCGAACGCGTCGGCCTGCATGGCCTGCAGCGCCTGCGGGGCGAAGGCGCTGCCCTGCTGCAGCGGTCGGGGACGCTGCGGCAGGGTCGATGCAGCGTCTTCGACGGCTTCGCGCGCCATGCATCCGGCACAGGCGAGCACCACGGCGAGCAGCCAGGGCAGTGTGGCAGCGGCACGCATCGACCGGGGACTCGGGGGCGGCCGCTCAGTCGCGTACCGCGACCGGCACGCGTTCACTGCCAGTCACGCCTGCATCGTCGACCCAGGACAGTTCGAGAACGCCGCTCGCCGGCGCGGTGATCCAGAACTGAAGGTACGGGTTGGCCGCGACCCCGGAACCGAGTTCCGCGCGGTAGACCTCGACGCCGTCATAGCGCGCGACCAGTGTGTGGATCACGTTCCTGGGGATGATCCGGCCGGAGTCGTCGAGGCGGAAGCCGGTCTCCATCACGTGCCGGATCGCGATCCGCACGTCGAACGGTTGCCCGCGCCTGACGACTTCGGGGATGCGCACGCGCGCGACCATCTCAGGAAGCGTCCAGGCAGGCGGATTCGGTGACCACGATGTCGGCCTGGCCCGACCACCAACTGCCATCGGACAACTCGGCGAGTGCGACGATGCGCTGCGTACCGTTCAGGCGCACGCGGGTCGCCAGTTCGGCCCGGCCGGCCCGCGGGCCCAGCCAGGCCTTCAGGATCACCGGCCTCGGGTTGCGATCGGACAGCAGCGTGATGCTGCGCACATGGTCGTCAGGCCGCATCGCGCTCTGCACGATGATGCGCACGGGCACCGCGTGGCCACTGTCGGCCAGCGTCGGCACGTCGACCGTCACCCGTCCGGTGCGCACCGGCGCGCCACCGGTCGCCTGCGGCACCAGCAGTGCATAGCCGCTACCCAGCGGCGGCGGAGCCGTCGGCATCTGCGCGCGTGCTTCGGGCGGCAACAGCGGCAGCACCGCGCTGCCACCGGCCAGCGCCAGGAAGGCCCGGCGGCCACGGCCATTCATTTGAGCGTCTGCAGCCATGCGACGACATCCTCGATCTGCTGCGCGTCCAGGATCGGCCTGCCGCGCCACGGACTGGCGACCTGGCGCAGTCCGTCGACCACGAAGTAGGAAGGCATGATGGTATGCGGGTTGAGCAGCGCCGGGTTGACCACGCGTTGCCTCAGCTGTCCGGCGCTCAGCCGCGTACCTGCGCCGTCGAGCGGCGGCGCGAGGTTTCCGGCGGGCCGCCCGCCATCGGCGATCGGATGGCAGAGCAGGCAGTTTCCGTCGCGTCCGAAGGCGATCTGCTGCCCGCGCAAGGGGTCGCCGCCACCGGGCACCAGCGGCTGTTCGATCGCGTCGGCGGGCGGCAGGCCGGCGGCAGCCAGCGCCGATGCGAGCAGGATGCCCGACACGATGCACGACAGGCAGCCGGCGACACGCGCGATGAGCGGGTCGACGGCTGCCACGGACGGTCCCCGTTCGCCCGCGATCAGATGAAGGTGAAGCCCTCGTTCTTCAGCGGC
>CAIQON010000085.1 GCA_903873475.1 uncultured bacterium | reverse complement strand
CTGCACTTCGACGACATCGCCAAGCTGCTGGTGGCCTTCCGGCGGCTGATCGAGGCTGGCCATTCCCTGCTGGTCATCGAGCACAACCTCGACGTGATCCGCGCCTCTGACTGGATCATCGATCTGGGACCGGAGGGCGGCGACGGCGGCGGCGAGGTGGTCGCGGTCGGCACGCCGGCGGCGATCCGGGCCGATGCCCGGTCGCACACCGGCCGGGCGCTGGTCGAGTACGAGGCGTCTTTCTCCGACCTGCAGCGGTTCCATCCATCGCGCACCACCGTGGCACAGGAGCCCGATGGCCTCGAGGCGGGCTACCGCGAACGGGCGCGCCACTCGATCGTCGTGCACAACGCGCGCGAGCACAACCTGAAGCAGGTCCATGTCGAGATCCCGCGCGACCGCTTCACCGTGGTCACCGGTGTATCAGGCTCGGGCAAGTCGACGCTCGCATTCGACATCGTGTTCGGCGAAGGCCAGCGGCGCTACCTCGAGTCGCTCAACGCATATGCACGGCAGTTCGTGCAGCCGGCAGCGAAGCCGGAGGTCGATGGCGTGTTCGGCATCCCGCCGACGGTGGCGATCGAACAGCGTACCAGCCGCGGCGGCCGCAAGAGCACCGTGGCGACGATGACCGAGATCTACCACTTCCTGCGCCTGATGTTCATGAAGCTGGGCACGCAGTACTGCCCGGACTGCAACGTCGCGATCGAGCCGCAGAGCTTCGATGCGGTCGCGGCCCAGGTGATGCGCGACTACCGGGGCCAGAGCATCGGCGTGCTCGCGCCGCTGGTGGTCAACCGCAAGGGCATCTACACCGATCTCGCCGCATGGGCCTCGGCGCGCGGCCACGGACACCTGCTGGTCGACGGCCAGTTCGTCACCACGCGGCCATGGAAGCGGCTCGACCGCTTCAAGGAACACACGATCGAACTGCCGATCGCGGACATCCGCGTGCTTCCCGAGAACGAGACGAAGCTGCGCGCGCTGCTGCAGGCCGGCCTCGACCAGGGCAAGGGGGTGGTGCACGTGATGGCCGACCTGGACGCCCTGGACGGCGCGATGCGCGCCGGGCAGAAGAGCGCGCTGCTGTCGACCCGGTCGTTCTCGGTGCGCCGCGCCTGCCCATGCTGCGGCACGAGCTTCGCCGAACTCGACCCGCGGCTGTTCTCGTTCAACTCGAAGCATGGCTGGTGCGAGGGCTGCCTCGGCACCGGCGTGGCCTTCCGCCACTACAAGCAGGACGATGACGCGAGCCTCGAGACCGAAGACCGGCGCCTGGACAGCTTCCTGGACGAGCAGGCTGGCAGCGGCGAACTCGATGCGTGCCACGACTGCGCTGGCGAACGATTGAACCCGATCGCGCGCAACGTCCGCTTCCGCGGGCGCTCGATCTCGGCGACGACCACCGGTTCGGTCGATGCGCTGGCGGGGATGTTCGATGCGCTGGTGCTCGATGCCCGCGAAGGCGAGATCGCGCGCGACGTGCTCTCCGAGATCCGCTCCCGACTGGCTTTCCTGCGCGACGTCGGCCTCGGCTACCTCGGCCTGGACCGAGCCTCGCCGACGCTGTCCGGCGGCGAGGCACAGCGCATCCGGCTCGCCGCGCAGCTCGGTTCCAACCTGCAGGGCGTGTGCTACGTGCTGGACGAGCCGACCATCGGCCTGCACCCGCGCGACAACCGGGTACTGCTCGACATGCTGCAACGGCTGGCCGGCAAGGGCAACACGCTGCTGGTGGTCGAGCACGACGAAGAGACGATCCGCCGCGCCGACCATGTGATCGACCTCGGCCCGGGCGCGGGCGTGCGCGGTGGCCAGGTGGTCGCCCAGGGCACGGCCGACGAGCTGTGCGCCTCCCCGACCTCCATCACCGGCCACTTCCTGAACGAGCCCTTGCGCCACCCGGTGTCGCCGCGGCGGCCGGTGGACGCGGATACGCCTTCGGTACGAGTGCTCGGCGCGCACCGGCACAGCCTGCAGCAGGTCGACGCCCGCTTCCCGCTCGGCCGGCTGACGGTGGTCACGGGCGTCTCGGGCAGCGGCAAGTCGACCCTGGCGCGCGAGGTGCTGCTGGCCAACCTGTCGGCGGCGGTATCGGCGCGGCGCGAGCACCGCCAGCCGTCATGGGAAGGCGTACGCGCGATCGACGGTGCTGAGCAGGTGGGCCGGGTACTCGAGGTGGACCAGACCCCGATCGGCAAGACGCCCCGCTCCTGTCCGGCGACCTACATCGGCTTCTGGGACGCCATCCGCCGCCTGTTCGCCGAGACGAACGAGGCCCGCATGCGCGGTTACGCCCCGGCACGCTTCTCGTTCAACACCGGCGATGGCCGCTGCCCGACCTGTGAAGGTGCCGGCGTGCAGCGCGTCGAGATGAGCTTCCTGCCCGACGTGAAGGTGCCCTGCGAGAGCTGCCACGGCCTGCGCTTCAACCCGGCAACGCTGTCGGTGACCTTCAAGGACCGCTCGATAGGCGACGTGCTGCAGATGAACGTCGAGCAGGCGGTCGAATACTTCGCGGCCCACCCGTCGATCCGCGCGCCGCTCGAACTGCTGGAGAACGTCGGCCTCGGCTACCTCACGCTCGGCCAGGCCAGCCCGACGCTGTCGGGCGGCGAGGCGCAACGGATCAAGCTGGTGACCGAACTGGCGAAAGCCCGCGTCGGGGACGTGCGCGACGCGGCACGGCGCCCCGGCCGGGCCGGCGCGGAGGCCCACACCCTGTACGTGCTGGACGAGCCGACCGTCGGCCTGCACATGGCCGACGTCGAGAAGCTGATCCGCGTGCTGCACCGGCTGGTCGATGCCGGCAACACGGTCGTGGTGATCGAGCACAACCTCGATGTCTGGGCCGAGGCCGACTGGATCATCGACCTCGGGCCAGAGGGCGGCGACGGCGGCGGGCAAGTCGTTGCCCAGGCTCCGCCGGAGATCGTGGCGCTCGATGCGGGCTCGCACACCGGGCGCATCCTCGGCGAGTTCCTGGCCGAACGCTCCAGCTGAGACACGAGCTGAGACGGCACCGGCGCCGGCCGCCCGGATAAGGTATCCTGAGCGCAGACGACGTGCGCCATGTTCCGGTTGCGCCCGCCCCGTCTGCCCTCCCCCGGGCCCTGCCTCGGATGCCAGTCCCGATCCGGCGCGAACGCCTGCCGTCACCGAGCCCCGCTCGCTGCCGCGCAGCGGTCCCGGCGGAAGGTTCCTTGCCGAAACGCTGTCGTCCTGAACCGGTACGAAGGAACATCCTTCGCGGGCCGATGCATTCAGGAGATTCACATCAGTACATCATTCAATGACCTCGGGCTGGTCCCCGAACTGCTGCGCGCCATCGCCGACCAGGGCTATACCGAAGCGACGCCGATCCAGTTGCAGGCCATCCCGGTGGTCCTCGCCGGCCGCGACCTGCTCGGCGCGGCGCAGACTGGCACCGGCAAGACCGCCGGCTTCACGCTGCCGCTGCTGCAACTGCTCTCCTCGCGCGTGCGCAACGGCACTGCGCCCCGCTGCCTGATCCTCACGCCGACGCGCGAACTCGCCGCCCAGGTGGAAGAGAGCGTCACCACCTACGGCAAGTACCTAAAGCTGCGCTCCACCGTGATCTTCGGTGGTGTCGGCATCAACCCGCAGATCGCCGAACTGCGCCGCGGGGTCGACATCGTGGTGGCGACGCCTGGCCGGCTGCTCGACCATGTGCAGCAGAAGACGGTCGACCTCAAGTCGATCGAGATCCTGGTGCTCGACGAAGCCGACCGCATGCTCGACATGGGGTTCATCCGCGACATCAAGCGCATCCTGGCGGTGCTGCCCAGGCAGCGCCAGAACCTGCTGTTCTCCGCGACCTTCTCCGACGAGATCCGCACGCTCTCGCGCGAATACCTGCACGACCCCGCCACGGTGGAAGTCGCCCGCCGCAACACGCCGGCGGAACTGGTCACCCAGGTCGTGCATCCGGTCGACAAGGAGCGCAAGCGCGCGCTGCTGTCGCACCTGATCAAGGAGAAGAACTGGTTCCAGGTGCTGGTGTTCACCAAGACCAAGCATGGCGCGAACCGGCTGGCGGAACTGCTCGAGCGCGACGGCATCGAGTCTGCAGCCATCCACGGCAACAAGAGCCAGGGGGCGCGCACGCGCGCGCTGGCACAGTTCAAGGACAACTCGCTGCGCGTGCTCGTCGCCACCGACATCGCGGCGCGCGGCCTGGACATCGAGATGCTGCCGCACGTGGTCAACTTCGACCTGCCGAACGTGTCCGAAGACTATGTCCACCGGATCGGCCGCACCGGCCGCGCCGGCGCCAGCGGCGAGGCGATCTCGCTGGTCAGCGGGGAAGACCGCCCGCTGCTGCAGGACATCGAGAAGCTGATGGGTCGCCGCATCGAGCAGCGGG
>CAIQON010000084.1 GCA_903873475.1 uncultured bacterium | reverse complement strand
TAGAGTGGATCGGTCAGAGCAATAAGCGTACCGTCTTGGCCTGAGAATACCCACAAATGGACAGGAAGGCGGCAGCGCGCGCAACGGCACAGCGCCCCGCCCCGGGAGGAGACTGCATGACCCTGAATCGCCCGCCAGTGGCACGCATGCCTGCATGCCACCCCGCATCGCCCGCGCGATCGTCCGCCACATCGCCGGCCGCATCGCCAGCCGCATCGCCAGCCGCATCGCCCGCACCGATGCTGTCCCTGATCCTGGCCATTCCCATGTCCGTGACCCTGACCCTGGCCGCCGGCCTCGCCGCCGCGCAGGAGTTCCCGTCGCGCCCGGTGCGGCTGGTGATCGGTTTTCCGCCCGGTGGCCCGGCCGATTTCTTCGCGCGCACGCTCGCCGATCCGCTGTCGAAGCAGTGGGGCCAGCCGGTGCTGGTGGACAACCGCGCCGGCGCGAACGGATTGATCGCGGCGGAGTTCGTGCTGCGCTCCCCAGCCGACGGCCATGCGCTCTACCTGTCGAGCGCAGGTGCGCTGGTCATCCAGCAGCACCTGCAGTTGAAGATGCCCTTCGAGACGCTGGTCGACTTCGCACCGGTGTCCCATGTGGTTTCGGTCCCGGAACTGCTCGTTGCGCATCCGGCACTGCCGGTCACCAGCGTGAAGGAACTGGTGGCGCTCGCACGCAAGCGGCCGGGCCAGATCACGTTCGCATCGACCAGCACCGGCAGCATGCCGCACCTGGCCGGTGAGCAGTTCAAGGCTGCCGCCGGCATCGACATCACCCATGTTCCGTTCAAGGGGGCTGCGCCGGCGGTGATCGACGTGATGGCCGGCCATGTGCAGATCCTGTTCGCGGATCTGCCGATCCTGGTGCCGCAGGTCAAGGGTGGCAAGCTGCGGCCGCTGGTGCTCGCCAGCAGCCGCCGTCATCCGCTCCTGCCAGAGGTGCCGACCACGGCCGAAACCGGGATGCCCGGTGTACTGGCCGACAACTGGTACGGTGTCGTGGTGCCGGTGAAGACGCCGGCGGCAGTGGTCGCACGCCTGAACCAGTCGCTGGTGAAGGCGCTGCAGGAACCGGCGGTGCGGACCCGTCTTGCCGACCAGGGTGCAGAGGCCACCGGCGGCACCCCCGAGCAGTTCGCCGAGTTCATCAGGGCCGAGGCGGCGCGCTGGGGCAGGGTGGTCAGGGCCGCCGGGCTCAAGCCCGAGTGACCTGGGGGGTCAGGCGATGATGCCGCCCCCGAGGCAGACCTTCGACTCGTAGACCACCACCGACTGCCCGGGCGTCACCGCCCACTGCGGCTCGGCAAACGCCGCTTCGAAGCCGCTGCCTGCGACCACCGGCAGCACGCATGCGGTATCGGCCTGCCGGTAACGGGTCTTCGCCGCGTAGACCCAGTCGACATGCGGCGGCTGACCGGATACCCAGCTTGCATCGATCGCGGCCAGGCGGTCGGCGAGCAGGGCCGGATGGTCGTGCCCCTGCACGACCTGCAGGATGTTGCGCGCGAGGTCCTTGCGTGCGACGTACCAGGCTTCGCCGGCGCTGCCGTCGGCACGGCCGCCGATACCGAGCCCCTGACGCTGGCCGATCGTGTAATACATCAGGCCTATATGCTCGCCGACCACTGTGCCGTCGAGTGTCTGCATCTCGCCGGGTGCCTTCGGCAGGTAGCGGTTGAGGAATTCGCGGAACGGCCGCTCGCCGATGAAGCAGATGCCGGTGCTGTCCTTCTTTTCGGCGACTGGCAGCCCTTCGCGCCGTGCGATCTCGCGCACTTCCCGCTTGGGCAGCTGGCCCAGCGGGAACAGCGTGCGCGACAGCTGCGACTGGTTCAGCCGATGCAGGAAATAGCTCTGGTCCTTGGTGCCGTCCTCGGCCTTGAGCAGCTGGAACAGCCCGTCGCGTTCGCGCACCTGCGCATAGTGGCCGGTGGCGATCATGTCCGCACCGAGTCCGATCGCGTGGTCGAGGAACGCGCGGAACTTGATCTCGGCATTGCACAGCACGTCCGGGTTCGGCGTGCGCCCCGCCTGGTACTCGGACAGGAAGGTCGAGAAGACCCTGTCCTTGTATTCGGTCGCGAAGTTCACCTGGTCGATCTCGATGCCTATCCGGTCGGCCACCGACACCGCATCGACGAGGTCTTCGCGCGAACTGCAGTATTCGTCGGTGTCGT
>CAIQON010000083.1 GCA_903873475.1 uncultured bacterium | reverse complement strand
GCGCGCTGCATGAGCGCGAGCGCGACCTGCTGCATGCGCTCCTCGCCCCCGCCCGCGCGCAGAATCTCGACCTGCGTTTCGTGCTGGGTCGGGATGCGCAGGCGGAACCTGCGCTCCCCGACCGCATGCTCGAACTCGCGGGCCGCGGCGGCACGCCGCTGGATGTCCGCGATGTCCATCAGGTCGCGTACGGCGTGGCGTCGACGCTGAAGGCCACATCGATGGCGTGCGTAACCGGCGCGTCACGCGCGACGTTCGGCACCTCGGCGAGCGTCCAGTAGCCGTTGCAGACCGTGCGGTTGCCCGACGGCAGTACGACTCGGAAGCCGACCGGGATACCGCCGGCCTGCGCGGCACGCACCGCCGCCCACCAGGACAGCGCCGGATCGAAGAACGCGGTCATCGCGACGACGTACGGGTTGCGCGTGGTCGGGATCTGCTTCTGGATCAGGTCGTCGATCGCCGTGGTGTCGGCGTACTGCTGATCGCCACCGCTGATCGTGATCGACTGCAGCTGCGACAGGTTCGTCCACGCCGTGATGCGGCGCACGGTACCGGTGCCACCGAGCGCCGGGTATGCGGTGGTGCTCGTGGTGTTCAAACCCTCGAGCGTCACGTCGTTGGTCGCGACCGCCGACACCCGGAACAGACGACCCTGGATCCGGCCCCAGCCCGAGGTGGTGATCTCGATGAAGTCGCCGACCACCACGCCGTGCGCGGCGGCCAGCGTGGCCACCGCCGGGTTCGCGTTGGTGATTGCGGTCATATTGACCGCCGTGCCGTAGGTCGAGGCGATCGCTACGGTCGCCCCCGTGGAAATGCTGATTGCCATGTGACTCTCCTATGCGTGAGCGTCGGGGACGCCTGCGGTTGTGAAATACATCGCCTGCACCGGCAGGATGAGCATCGCCACCAGGCGATCACCTTGCTCGGAACTCTCGGTCTCGATCGAGCCGCTCAGGTAGAACGGCACCTGCCGGCCGGCCACGGTCAACGGCCCGGCCAGCGCGATCTCGATTTCCTGCACGATCTGGTAGGTAGCCAGCCCGAGGTCGGCCGCCCCTGAGGTTTTCTCGACGCACGCGATCAGCTCGAAGGTTCCCGTGCGCTCGTAGATCGACTGCCCGAGCACGGCCGGGGCGATCTCCTCGCGCGGGGTGAGCAGCACCAGGCCGGGCAGCTGGCCGCTGAACAGCAGCGCGTCGTCGCGCGTGTGCGCGGTGTAGACCCGGCCGCCGGTGGTGGCCAGGCCGGTGAGTGCGGTACGCAGCGCGTCGCGCGCCGCGATCGTGAAGTGCGGCATCAGCTGCGCTCCAGCTGCAGCACGGTGACGCCGGTGCCGTCGGCCTCGATGTCGCGCACGGTGTAGGCCACACCGCGCACCACCACGGCCGCCCCTCGGGCGACCGTGGATACGTCTGCACTCTGCACCCAGAGTGCAGGGTCACTGGCGGACACGATGCCGCCGACCCGCGCGTAGGCGTTGTCGAAGATCGCCCGCTTCGACGCGCCGGCGATGGTCACCACCTCGGCGAAGTCGTCCGAGGCGAACCACTCCGAAACGTCGTCCGTGTAGGGCATCGCGCAGCGCCTACTTGCCCGGCTGCTTCTCGGCCTTCTCGGCCTTCTCGGCCGGCGCCGCCTCGCCCGGGGTGGTGTCGACGACCGCGCGCTCGTACTTGCCGTCGTCGTCTTTCTTCACGTACGACCCGCGGCCGGAGGCCACGACGAGCCCGGCGGTGTTGTCGTCGACGTCGGCAACGGTGCCGACGAACAGGGTCTTCATCTGGCCCTCGACGTCGGAGGGGACCAGCACGTTGTCGTTGATCTGAATGCGTTTCATGTTCGGGTGTCCTTGTTGATGGGTGGGCACAACCTCCGGCGCTGCGGGGAATGCAGCGCCGGAGTACTGCAGCACTACGGTGAGACCTGCCGACCGATCAGGTCGTCAGCGCGTCGAGCATTGCCGCGAACGACTGCGCGCGACGCACCGCGATGTCGATGGTCTGGTACACGTGCATCCGCACGATCCGGTTCGCGGCCTGGGTGACTTCGTCCGGCAGGATCTCCGCCGTGCCCCACTCGCCGATCAGCAGATCGTTCCAGTTGCCGAAGAAGATCGCCGAGCAGACCGCGCCCGAGGATCCTTTCACCAGCGTGTTCGCGACGTTGTTCGACACGCCGGCCCGGTAGCCGTTGAGCGAGCCGTACAGCGACGCCTCGTCGCCGGCCATCGGCGGCATCCAGATCTCCTGGCCGTTGGTGCTGGCGAACTTCTGGGTGCGCTTCAAGCGACCCCGCACGCGGGTGTTCGTGAGGTAGCCCACGGCGTTCACTGCCGCGTTGTTGTTGGCCACCGCCGACTCGAGGTCGACGATGTTGTCCCACGTCGGCGCGAGGCCGTTGGTGCCGCCGGCCACCGAGCCGATACCCGCCGTGGCTGCGAGGCCGGTCGGCTGGTTCGACGCGCCGGTGCCGTGCAGCGCGATCTGATCGAGCTGGGTCGCCATCGACTCGATCAGGTCCATCCGCACCAGGCCCTCGACCGCCGGAGTGCCCTGCAGCAGCAGGTCGCGGGTCACGTCCTGGATGCCGTGGGCGGTCTTCGGCGACAGGGTCACCTGCGCGAAGGTCGCATCCGACTCGGTCGCTGCACCGGCTTGTGCCACGAACCCGATGGTCACGGACGCGGTCTGGCGCGGGATCGCGACGTTGCCCACCAGGCCGCCCAGGACGCGGGCGCCCATGCGGCGCACGAGCGAGGCGTTGCGCAGCAGCGTGATGAAGTCGGCCGCCAGCAGGTCGGTGGCCACCATCGCGCCACCGGCACCGGTGGTCGAGGTCGACAGATCCCGCTGGGCGCCGATCACGCGGTCACCGATCATCAGGTGACCGTCAACCGAGCGCACGCCGGGCACTTGCGAGGCGAGCACGTCGTAGGGCAGGAAGTTGCCCTTGCCGCGCGAGTGCTGGCCAGCCTTCTCCAGCGCCTCGCGCACCGCCTTCGCGCACTCGTGCTCGAACGGGGCGACGCTGCTGTCCTTGTCGATCAGGCTGCGGTAGTAGCGCGCGACCGAGAACTGGCGGACCTCTTTCGCCGACAGGTCGATCTGGGCCGCGGGGCTCTGCAGCGGCTTGTCGCTGCCGCGCTTGTGCAGCTCGTCGAGCATCAGTCCGCGGAACAGCTCGAGGCTGGTGCCCTTGTGGATGTGCTCCTCGGCGACCTGGCGCATGTTGTGCCGGGTGCCGAGCTCGAGGATGCCGGCCGCGCGCTCGCGTTCGGTTTTCTGGGCCGCTTCGCGGGCTGCGGTTTCGGCGACGACGATGTCGCCTGCGGTGATTTCGGGCATTGCTTTCTCCTTGAGTATCACGGGTTTCGCTACGGCCGGAACGACGGCCGGCGGATTGAGTTCCAGCCCACCCTCGCGCCCGACGCCGACGGTCATGTCGGCAGGGATCGAGACCAGGCTCACTTCGAGCGGCTGCCAGTCGGTCACGCGGTACGTCTTCACTTCGCCCTCTTGCTTCACCAGCTCGAGTTCGCGGATTTCGTAACCGACGCTCACGTTGACGCGCACGCCATCCAGCACGTCCTGCCATTCCTGCTGAGCACGCGCGTTCTTTCCGAATCGCACGCTTGCCAGACCTCGCCGGTCCGTCCCCAGCTCGGCGCTCAGGACCACGCCGATCTGCTGCCTCGTGTCATGGTCGGCCAGCAGCGGTGCCCGCCCTGAACCGACCCAGTTGATATCCACTTCGCCACGCTTGTGGCCGAGCACCTCGATGCCCCACCAGCGTTCGTACGGCTCCTCGCTGCTGAACGACAGCGCGACCGTGCGGCCCTCTTCGTCGATCGCCTCGCGGCCGATGCGGCTGCCGAGGAACTGCACAACCGCGGGCTGCTCGGCGCGCTCGCCCTGCGCCGGCTGGCTGGACGGCAGCGCGCCGACCACGTCACCGACGCGGATCCGCTCGCCCACCTGCAGCTGCTCCAGCGCGGCGCGGAACTCCGCGCGGAACGTCTCGCTCGCGCGGTCCAGGTTCATCGATCGATCAGGCATCTGCCACCTCGTCTTCGTCGTCGTCGTCCGCAGGCTCTGCGGGGTTCTGTGCTGCGGCCGGGGCCGCGGGGGCTGCCGGCGCGGGCGCGCCCAGCGTGATACCGGCCGCGCGCAGGATGTCTTCCTCGCGCTTGCGCTCGTCGACCAGCTGCTCGAAGTCGATGCCCTGCTCGGCGCACAGGCGCGTGCGCGTGGTGATGCCGAGCTGCAGCTCCTTCTCTTTGCCGCTGACTTCCTTGAGCGGGTCGACCCAGCGCCAGGTGCGCGGGATCAGCACCGGCTTGTTGAATCGGTCGAAGCCGTCCATGGGCAGGCGACCGATCTGGCCCAGGTCGAGCGCCATGCGCAGCCAGGCCTCGAACATTGGGGTCGCGACTTCGTCGATGTAGGTGTGCTGGATCGACTCGTAGGTGTCGCGATCCTCGAGCGCGCCCTGCCGCAGCGAGGAGTAGTTGACGTTCTCCAGGTCGCTGGCCAGCACGTTGTAGTTGATGCCGACGCCGGCGGCGAACGCGCGCAGCATCGACTTGACGAACCCGTCCATCGCGTCCGACGGGTAGGTCGGGTCGTAGGTCTCGAAGCCCCAGCCCTTCGGCAGCACGCCGAACACGCCCGGCTCGGCCTCGGTGATTAGGTTGCCGTTCTGGTCCTTGACGTCGGAGACCTTGCTGCCGTCGGCCACGAGCGCCGCGTCATCGCCCGGCTGGGTGTAGAAGCCCATCTTCGAGGCGCCCTGGCGCGCGTTGACGAGCGCCGCTTCCTCGTAACCGCCGAGCATCGCCAGGCGGCGCATGGCCACGAAAAGCCACGGCACGCCGCGGCTCGTGCCGGCGCGCTGCTCATCGCGCAGGAAGCGATGAATGATTCGATCCGCCGGCACGCGGCGGTGCTGCTGGAAGCCGACGTTGACGACGTCATCGTTCGGGTGGCTGTTGTGCATCCAGTAGGCGAGCGGCCGGCCGTACTGGTCGCGCTCGACACCCATGCGGATCTCGACGCCCTGGATGCGCCCGTAGCCGGGCATCGCACCGTTGCTGCCGATGTTCAGGGTCTCGTCGATCAGGTCCGGATCGAGCAGGCTGAACGCGATGCCGTACTTGTTGAACCGCTGCCCGTACAGCACCTCGATCAGCACCTCGCCGTCGCGCGCCCACTGCGTGACCGCCGCGCGATCGAACGCGCGCCGGCTCATCGTGCCGCAGGCCGAAAACACGCCGATCTTCGAGAACGCCGCGTGCGCTTCCTCGATCGTGTTGTTCGCCGCCACGTCGAGCTGCCCGCGCGGCTTGTAGATTTTCATCTGCAGGTCGAAGCCCTTCGCCCCGACGACGTTGTTTCGCAGCAGCTGGAAGAACCGCTTTGCGTACTCGTTGTCGTTCGCCAGCTGCCGCGAGCGCATGCGCATCGTGCGCAGCGACGAGCGGATCTCGCTGTTGCCCGACACCAGGCCGGCGATCGACATGAGATCGGCCACGAGCCGATCGTTGCTCGCGGCCATGAACGAGCGCAGCGCGCGATTGGGCGGCGCGCCCAGGCTTGTCGAGCCACGCAGCGCCGGCTCGGCCCGAGCGGGCGCGCGCGCGGGTGCCGCCTCGCGCCGCAGGCCGGTGAACCAGTCACGGAACCCCATCGTCAGCTCGGACGCACGAAGCGCGTGAGGATGCGGTTCTTCGGCCGCCGGCCGGCCTCGAGGTCTGCAGACGTCTGCTCCTCGCCGACCTGTTTCGTCCAGTAGTTGATCTCCATGTCGATCTCGGCCGCGTCCTTGTATTCGATGTCCCGCCCGGCGATCGAGTACCGCTTGACCCGGCCGCCGGTGGCCACCCAGGTCGCCCGCGCTGCGTTCAGGTCGTCGAGCGCCTTGCGGGCCTGGCTGCGCATGTCGAGCGGCGCGCCGGAGACTGCCGGGTCGGGCAGGATCTCGACTTCGCCGGTCTCGACCGTGTACCGCTCGCCGGTCTTCGTGACGTACGCGGCCCAGGTGTATTTCCCCGGCAGCCAGCTGGCCGTTGTTGCGGGCAGCACGGTAACGAGGTAGCCATCGCCGTCAGCCGCGGCGGTGATCGTGATCGGCCCGCCGGCGGCATCGCGCCGGACGAGCTTGTAGGTGAGCGTGTAGCCGTCGGAAGCCGGGTAGTCCGGCACCGACGAGGAGAACCTCAGGCTGTCGCCTGCGATCAGCTTTGGCTGCATCGTTGCCTCAGTGCCGAATGGGTCGGTTTCGTTTTCGCAGGACGGAGGTGCCGATGCGTTTTGCGTCGCGCATTTCCGTGGCACCGATTCGCGTGGCATCACGCATATCAGGGGAGCCGATGCGCACTCGAGAGTTGTTCTCGGGCGTCGCGAACGTCACCGCCGAACCAGCGAGCAGCGTCGTCACCAGCGTGAGCTGCACCCCCGGCGCTGCACCCGGGCCCACCCCTGTTGCAACCCCCGGCGAGAACGTCAGCGCCGAGCTGAGTACCTGACCGCCTGCAGCTGCAGCGCCCGTCGCAGCGCCGGCGACCACGCTTGTTGTGACGACCAGCGACGCGCCTGCGGCCGATGCTGCACCACTTGCCGAACCGGGCACCAGCGCGGTGCTGGCGGTCAGCGTTACGCCTGGCGCATTCGCCGTCGAGCCGCCCGATGCAACGCCCGGCAGGAATGCCAGGAGTGCCGAGATCGTGGAGCCGCCGGCAGCGGCGGCGCCGGTTGCTGCTCCGGAACTGATCGACAGCGACGCCGACAGCGTAACGCCCGACGCGCTACCTGAACCACCGCCCGCGCTGGCCGCGCCCGGGATGAAACTCAGCACCGCCGTACTGGTGACACCGCCCGCGGCGGCTTCGCCCGTCCCCGCGCCGGCAAGTAGCGACAGCGTCGCCGTCAGCGTTGCACCTGGCGCGGCCGCGCCTCCAGCGCCGCCCTGCTGCGAGAGCAGCGTTGTGAACACGGATTAGCCCGCCAGGGTCTGCAACTGGTTCAGCGTCGTCTGGGTCTCGGCGATGTCTGCATCGACCTTCGCGACCTGCTGCATGTCACCGAGCGCAACCGCAGAGCCGCGCAGGCTCTGCAAGTGCGTCAACCGACGCTCGCACATGGCAATCAGTCCCGAGATATTCATCAGATCACCATCTGTCGCAGGAGGACGGTCGAGGTGTTAAGCAGCACATAGACGTAGAAGATGTCCGTCGCCCCGTCTTCGTAGATCACATCGAACGCTGTATCGCCGATTACCGCCGCGCCTTGCGGGTAGAGCATCGTGCCCCACGGGAACATCTCCGAGCGGACGATGTCGTAGGCGAACCAGCGGCCCGTGACCTCTTTCTGGATGTACAGAATTCCGTTGTGCAGCGAGTACTTCGTGCCGGTCGTGAACGTCTCGGTGCTGGGGCTGTAGGTGATCGCAGCCCACGAGTTGCCCGCAATGTCGTAGCGGTCGAGCAGCGCGCCGCCTGCGCCCCGGAACGAGTAGATGTAGCGCCCGTTCAGAATCAGCGATTCGTTGTTCCAGTCGGCCGCGTCGGCGGAATGCACCCAGTGCCCAGACATGCCGGTCGTCGGTGCGCCGCCTCGCGCAACACCCGGCGACAGCGTTGACCATGTGTTTGCCGTGATGTCGTAGCGGTAGAGCGTGACCGCGTTGTTCCCCATGTAGTAGAGGAAGTTGTCGTTGCCCTCGATGGCGTAGGTCGAGGTCGCATCCGGCGTGATCGTCCACGTTGCCACGGTGAGCGTGTCGGCAGTGTTTGCCGTGATCGTGCGAATCTGGCCCGAGCCGGTGCCGCCGGTGATGCGTACCTGCGAGTTGATCCACTGGCTGGCCGTCCACGTTTTGCCGGTCTGCACCAGCGTCGTGGCGGTCGCGCTCGTTGCCGTGCCGGTGGCAAAGCTTTTGAACGCGCCATCGACGATGGAGGGCGTGGCAACCATCTTGCCGTCCGTGCCGATGGTCGCGGGCAGGCCGGTCTGTGACAGCGTCGTCCAGGTGTTCGTCGCGTAGTCGTAGACGCGAAAGCTGCCCGCCGCCAGCGTACCTGCACCGACGACATAGAATCGCGGGGTCAGCAGCCGGTAGATTGTTGACGCGCTGAATGCACTGGCCTGCGTGGCAACCGTGATTACCGCGTTCGCGCCGACCGTATTGCTCACGATGTCCAGCACCAGGCCGTTGTTGGGACCGGCGAGGATGTGAATCTTGTACCCGCGCAAATCACGCGCCAGGGTCTGGTTGGTCGTGATCGTGCTGGTCGTGCCAGCGGTGGCGGTGAGCGATGCCACGCCGACCGTCGCGCCGGTTGACCACGCGCCCGCCGTACCGCTCGCTCCGGCCCCGAAGGTGCCCGCTAGCGCGGGAGACGCGATGTTGACCCAGCCGTCCTCGGACGGGTTGTAGATCGCGGCGACGGTGTTGGACACGATATACAGTTGCTGCTGCCGGAAGTTCCGGCTTGAGACGATGAACGTGCCCGCCGCGCTGGCGCTTGGCGCAGGCGCGCAGAACTCCCACCGCTTCAGGTCGAGGATCTTGCGATTGCCGTTGGTCGTAGCCATGTCAGCTCACCGAGATGTTGCGTCGAAGCGAATCGGACTGAAGGTGCATCAGCGCGGGAATCTGGTCGTTGGCAGCGAAGCCGCCGATCTGCGTCTGGTTGGTCAGCGTAGAAACCGTTGCGAGCGTCTGTCCGCCAGCAATCGAGCCGACCGTCATGATCAGGTTCGCTGCCGTTGCCTGCCGCGCTTCCATGATCGGCTGGCCCTGCGCGTTGGGCAGCGCGAATCCGATGGTCTTGGTCAGCGTGTTGATGGCGAACCGCATCGACTCGATGGCCTCGATCAGTTCGCCGTATGCGGCCATCGGCGTGGGTGCAGCTTCTGACGCCGGTGTCGCGATATCGCCTACGAGGTGATGCGGAACGGTCGCCTGAAAATGCTTACCGACACCGTTGTCGCGGTGTGTTGCGACATCAGCACCTGAGCCTGGCGTATACCCTAGAGACGATCCACTCATGCCTGCCCCCGGTTACAGCGCGACAATGCCGCTCGCGTTCCAGTTGACGTTGATGTCGCCACCGTTCGGCGGGGCCGGCAGGCCGGTGTGTTTTCTACGTTGCCCTTTCCCATGATCGTCGATCAGTTCTGGAAGCGAACGGTCGACAGCGCCAGCGAGAACGTCGCGCCAGTGGACACGACGTCCGAACCGAAGTCGTTCACTGCCACGATCTCGTCGGCAGACGCCGCACCGCCGCGGCTCTTGTAGTACACCGCCTTGCGCGCGGTGATCGTCGAGCTCGGCCAGGACACCGCACCGAGCGTGATGTCCAGGCGATCGTTCGCCGTGTCTTTCGTGACTGTGACCGTGCACGTCACGCCCCCGGCCGTGTACCCAGTGCCGGTGACTTCGTTCGTGACGTCGGACCGCTTGGTGTGCGTGTCCTTGTTTTCGGTGTAGGACGAGGTCGTCAGCAACACCTTGAAGGTGTCGGTGTCCATGTCGATGGCACCGCGCGCCAGGTCTTCGAGGAAGCTGGTAAAGATCAGGGATGCCATTCGATACTCCTCAATGCAGACATCTGCGACGGCTCAGCGCCGCCAGCCGTTGATGAACCCGCCCGGCCGCCGACCACCCGGTCGCGCAGCTGGTGCTGC
Organism: uncultured bacterium; assembly: GCA_903873475.1. GTDB lineage: Bacteria > Pseudomonadota > Gammaproteobacteria > Burkholderiales > CAIKXV01 > CAIKXV01. Next base: position 15,383 of record CAIQON010000083.1, on the reverse strand, counting down.
CACTGCAGGGGTGCGGGATGTCGACGCCCCCACCGGCGCAGACTTCGGCTCGCTTGCGCCAGCCAGACCGTCCCGCGCGACCGTTGAGGCGACTGCCTCGGTGTTGCTTGCAAACAGATCCTGCTGCAGGGGATTGACGACGCGATCGAGCGCGTCCCAGTTCACCCGCCGGATGCCCGCGTACTCAGCCGAGGCGCGCGACATCACGAACAGGTCGAGCACCTCGTTTCGCCGGCCACTGGCCAGCACCCATTCGCGCCGCTCGCCGCGCGCCGTGCGCTTTCGCAGCAGCTTTTCGGCCGTCAGCTGCTCGTAGAACTCATTCGGCAGGTTCGCCGGGAAGTGCACCTGGGCGAAGCCGCCGGGCTCCTGCTCCAGTGCGCGGTAGATGTTTTCCTTCGCGATGTCCGACCCCATCGGCCAGACCTTGATGCCGCCCTTGATCACCGATCCGCGGTGGCTGATGTCCTGCAGCGTCGGCCGGCCGAGGATCGGCTTGCCGGGCTCGCTCTGGCCTTTCGTCGCAAACACATGCCGGTGCTGCCACTTCCGGGCCCACAGGTAGACCGTCGAGGTCAGGAACCCGGAGTCGACCGCCATCGCCGTGATCCGCAGCGTCGAGCCGCCCGCGTGCGGGTAGGCTTTTTCCAGAAGCAGCTCGAGCTGCGCCCACGGACCTTCGGGGCCCAGGTCCAGCGGCTCGCCGTGGATCCGCCCGTAGTCGATCGTCCACTGCTGTTCGTTGCGCCCCCAGCCTTGCACCAGGTACTCGAGGCGATCGCCCTGCACGTCGACCCCGGCCGTGAGGATCAGCGCCTCGCGCGGCACGGTCTGCAGCCGGTAGGCTTCGGCGCGCTGGCTGAGAATCTCCGACTGGGGCTGCTCGCCCTCGACCTCGAACGCTTCGCCGAGCACCGTGTTGTGGAACACCTGCAGCAGCGGCTCTTCGGTGTCCTCGTCGTAGCCGCCGGCCTGCGCGCGCAGGAACTGCCGCACTGCCTTCGTCCAGCTGAACCACCCGAGCGGCGAGTACAGCGCCGGCAGGTGCCAGCTCATCGGCTTGACGAACGCCGGCACGAACCGCTTCACGGCCCCACCGATCCGCGCCCAGATGGCCCACGGGTGCGGGTCGTCGTCTGCGATCACTTCCCCTCGGCCAGGTGCTGCGTGGATCCACCGGCCGCGCCCGAGCAGCTCGGCCTTGTGGTGCTCGGCAATCTCGAACCCGCACGCCTCGCACTCGTAGTGCACGCTGCTCACATCGTCGGTCGGCAGCGCCCGCACGGCCTCGGCCGGGTTTGCGTGCCCGCATGCGCCGCAGGCAGTCGCCGCGCCAGCCTCGACCTCGCTCACCGTGCCGCAGCCCTGGCACACCAGCTCGTGCCGCTGCACGATCGTCCAGCGCATTTGCGACCAGCGCAGCACCTGCTCGTGCGCGCAATGCGGACACGGCAGGTGGTACTTGCCCTGCGTCCCTTCCTTGTAGCGCCGGTCGATCCGGCTCGTGCCCTTGATCTTCGGGGTCGACACCCGCATCCGCTTCGCGCGGGCGCCGAACGTGTCGGTGCGCTTCTCCGCGACTTCCTCGGGGTCACCCTCGCCGCCGACGTCCGACGGGTAAGCGTCGATCTCGTCCATCAGAAGGTACTTGACCGGCAGCGACCGCAGGCCGGGCGCGCTGTTCGCACCCACCAGGGCCAGCATGCCGCCGGGGAATTCCTTCATGAGCGTCGTGTTGCCCGAGTCGCGGGCGCGCGCTTCAGCCACCTTCGCCCGCAGCACCGGCGACTCGGCAATCATCGGCGCCAGCCGCTGCTTCGAGATCCGCTTCGCCGTGTCGCTGGTGGGCATCACCAGCATCGCCGGCCCGGGCGATCGGTCGATCACGAAGCCGATCCAGTTGTAGAGCGCCTCGCTGCCCCCGAGCTGCGTGCCCTTGATGAAGACGCCGTCGGTCATCGGATGGCTGGGGGTCAGCGCATCCATGATTTCCTGCAGGTACGGCGTGCGACTGGTGCGCCAGGGACCCGGCTCGGCGCTCGAGGTGGTAGTGAGCTTGCGGTGCGCATCGGCCCACTGCGACACCGTCATGTCACGCTCAGGCGCGATCGCCCGGGCGTATGCGGCCATCGTGGCCGCGTAGGAATCAGCCAGGCCCTGGGGCAGGCTGTGCAAGTTCGCTGGCTCGTTGAGCGATCCCATCGAGTGCGTCCTTGAGCTCGCGCGTGAGCAGCGTTTCGATCTTGATCGGGTCGGTCTCGACCGCCAGCGACGTGGAGATCCGGCTCGGCACCTGCAGGATCCTGTCCTGCGTGAGCTGGGCCGCGTCGGCCACTGCCCGCAGGAAACCCTCGATCGAGCCGACCTGCCCGAGCCGCTCCAGCAGCGTGAGCCGGGCCATCTCCGCCTGGTATTCCTCCCGCTTCGCTCGCGACGCCTGGTATTCGGCGGTGTCACTTGGCCCGGCCGGCGGCGGCTCGGCGCCGGCTCGATCCACCAGGTCGGGCTGCACCACTGCGCCGCGGAACGGATCGGCACCCGTGCGGGCCGCCTCGGTCGCGTCGGTGTTCGCGGCCCACTGCGCATCGGCTTTCACCGCATCGATGCCGTTGATCTTGCCCGCGTCATTGCGCCGCACGGCCGTCACGCGGCCGCTCGCGATCGCCGTCTGCACCGCGTACAGCGACACGCCTCGCATCCGGCTGTACGCCCGCAGGCTGATGTACTGGTCACTCATGACCAGCCCCTCGACCAGTCCGACCAGTCACCGACACTGCGCGAAAAACGCGGGCTTGAAGCTCGCAGGTGAAAAGGCTCTGGAAGAACCTACTCATTGGTCAGGCAAGCGTCTGTCACCCGGGTTGCTTTGCGACCGAACTGGCGGCGCGCGGTTGCAAGAGCCGTCAACCGGCAACGGTCGGAACAGAAGGTGCCGCGCGAGAGCTTGTGCACGAATGCTTCTGTGCACTGCTTACATTCAGAGATAAGTATGGTCGTAACAGACGGGGCGGAGGCAGCGACGTAAGCCTTCTTCTTGGCCAACGCGCATTCGTCGCATACCGAACGCTTGGTGTGAGTCCGAACGTATGCACTTTCCTTGCCGCAATCCGCACAAGCGAACAAGGTGCACACCTTGCGAGCGTTCTTGACATTGACGCTGCGACTCACGACCCGCAGATTGCTCCTGCGATTATCGAGCGATTCATGGTTGATGTGGTCAACGTCATCACCCTTGAACGCTCCGAGCCCGAGGATCACTCGATGCATCCGAAGCGTTGAGTTACCGACGTTGCGCACGGCGTACACATGATTGCCGGCGGCGTTCCATTTCGCTTTCCACTTCCACTGCGCAAGCTCGGGATAATCCGACGCATCGACCAAAGCAAACGAATACGGCCCGACGGCGTGTTTCCCCGTGAGCGGGATCTTCATCGTGGACATCAGCGGTCCTGCGCAAAAAGGAAGCCCCGCGCCTGGGGAACAGAGCACGGGGCTTCGAAGGCCAGCACATGGGAGGAAGTCACGCGCCGGGAACTGCATCGCCGTCGTCCGATCCCCCGCCGGTACTGCTGCCGAGGTTAGCTGGATTATCGCCATCTGTTCGATCCGATCAAGCGGGAGTGTGGATAACGCTTTCGACCGCGTCGAGCGACGCCAGCACGCGGCGCTGCGCGGTCTCGGGGCTGGCCACGGTCAGGCGTTGCGCAATCGCGCGCAGGGTCAGGGCCTGCACGTAGTACCAGGTCAGCACCTCGCGCTGCCACGGCTCGCACGCTGCGATCGCATCGTGCGTACGTCTGCACTGAATCGCGTTCACTGGTACGGCCGAGTGCGCCGATCCGTCATAGCCATCGCCTGCGCGCCAATCGGCCAGCGTGCACTTGCTGTACCCCATCGCGCCGACCTTGCCCTCGCCCCGTGCCATGACCCAGAAAGCCCAGTCGATGAGTCTCAGATGCATCGGATGTCGGTTGATCATGGGTTCCATACCTTCCATACCTGATGGGTGTGTTACGTGCGGCGTGCGCGCGGGTGCGCGCCCCTGCGCGCCCTCGCGCGCCTCACGCGGGGGTCCTGATTTCAGTGTGGAAGGTATGGAACCCTCCCTGGTTCAGATATCTACATGATCGTCCTCGGCGAACGGGTTATGCACCGGCGTGGTCGCTTCGTCTGACGTGGCCCCATTTCGAGCGGGGGGCTTGTACCAGAAGCGGCTCATGCCGTTGCGTTTCTCGATGCGCTCGCAGCCGAGCGCGCGTAGTGCCTTGCCGATGCGGGTTTCCAGATCCCGGGTAAGCTGCGCCGGGCTGATGTGCAGTCCCCGAAGGGCCGCGTCGGCCAGCGAGAAGCAGCTGGCGTTAGCCATGCGACGAGTCAGTTCATCAGCCCCCGGCTCGAGCACCCAGTCGTGCAGGGCATCGATCATCGATTCCTGCACCACCCGGCGCGACTGGACGGGGCGGAACAGCTCGCGCTGCATCTCGCTGTCCGGCGCGCACGGCAGGCCCGCGCGGTAGTCCTGCATGGCCTCAGCGAACAACTGATCGCGAACGTCCCGCAGGGCGTTGATGTCGATCTCGCGCGGGATGCGCACGGGCCAGAATCGGCGTGCACCCTGGCCGGCCTTGATGTACTCATCCTCGTTCGTGGTGCCAACAAACACGGATTGCCGCGGGCAGCTGATCTGCCGCCGGCCGTACACCGGGCGGAACTCGTCGACCTGCCGGCTCAGGAAGGATTTCTGCTTCGCGGCCTCGGCCCGCGTGACGCTGTCCATCTCGCTGAACTCGTGCAGCCACTTGCCCTGCAGGGCTGCCATCGAATCCTTGTGCGTCAGGTCGAGGTCGGTGTCGCTGAACCACGGCCCGCCCAGCAGCATCGCCAGCGACGACTTCCGCAGGCCCTCGCTGCCCTCCAGCACCAGGCAGTAATCGAACTTGCAGCCGGGCTCCATCACCCGCTTGACCATCGCGCGCAGGAAGAACTGCGACACGGCGCGGGTGTACTCGGTGTCCTCGACGCCAGCGTGATCGATCAGCCAGTGCGCGAGGCGCGGCGTGCCGTCCCAGGTGAGGCCCTGCAGGTACTCACGTACCGGATGCACGGGAGACTCGCGGGCCACCATCTCGACGCCCTCGAGCACCTGGATGCTCGACACCACCAGCCCGTACACCTGAGCCAGCCAGGCTGCGGTGCGGCTGTCGTCGTCCGACACCCACTCGCCGGCGCGGCCGTGCGCGTAGGGCGGCGGTGCGCGCTTCACGACGCGGTTCGAAAATTCGTCGAAGCTCACCACACCGCGCCACGTCGAATCGTTGCGCAGGATCGTCGACACGTTCACGGGGTGCGATGCGAGGTTGCCGCCCTTCACGCGCACCAGCTGCGCGCTCCAGTCGTCTTCCGGCTCGGGCCAGGGCGGCGGTGCGTCCGGCGTGTCGGGCGGCGCTGGAGGCGCGCCTGCGCCCGCTGGGGCGGCACGGGGACGGCGCAGCTTGTCGGCCTGCAGCCATGCGTGCACGGCTGCGCTGGCGTTGTCTCCAGCCTCGGCGATCAGGTCGGCGATGTCCCAGCCGTCGGGCCGTTCGCCAGGGCGCGGGATGGCGACGATCGACACGTCGCAGCCGAGCTCGAGCAGGATCTGCGCGGCCTTCTCCATCGCCTTCACGCCGGGCTGCTTTTCTTCGGGCAGCAGGGCCTTGCTGGCCTTGTCGAGCTTCGCGTCGCAGTCGGGCCAGAGGATCACCCTGCGGCCAGCCAGCGGCCCGAAGTCGGCCTTGTGCACAGCGTTGCCGCCGCCGGACCATGTCGTAACCCAGTGCGTCGCGCCAAGCACCGAGGCGGCCGCGTCGACGCATTTCTCGCCCTCGACCACCAGCACCGGGCGATCGTCGGCCTGCAGCTCGAGGTGGTACAACGGCCGCGGCTGGTCCCACTGCCGCCACTTCCACGCCTTGCCCTTCGTCGGGTGCTGCGACCACACGCAGGGCAGGATCTCTTTGCCGCCGTCGGAGGTCACGAACCGGTGAACGTAGCCGGTGATGCCGCCGGCAGCGGTCCGGTAGCACCAGGTGGCCACCGGGCGACCGCGAACCACATGCGCCACCGGTGCGGGCGGGCCATCCTCCGGCCATTCGCCGGCATCGCTCCAGCGATCGTCATCCGGCGCGGGTGCGGCCTTCGGCTCCGACGCGCGGCGCGCTCGCTCGGGCTGCACTGCGTTGCTCGCGGTCATGCCCAGCTGCTCGGCCAGCTCGCGCGCGGCAGGGCCGTTGCGCAACTGGTACACCGCGCCGTAGAGCGAGATCAGGTCGCCGCCCGCCTTATCGGTCGCGAAGTCGGCCCAGGCGCCGGTGTTCAGGTTGACGCTGCAGCTGCTGCCCGCATCGCCGGACAGCGAGCCACACTGCCACTCGTGACCGACGCGCTTGCCCCCGGGCAGCCACCGCTCGACGAGCGTGTCGGCCTGCTGGAGAGCGGCGACAGCTATCCGGCCGAAGTCGATCGGCGGCTTGTTCGTAGGTGCCATGTAGGGTCAGGCTCGGCGGCGGTGAGCAGCGGAGGGGACAGGCGCGGGGCGCGTATCCCAGACACAGTCGGATAGGCGCCTGCCGGCCGGCTGATCCGGCTTGCCCATCGTCCATTCGGGCGTGCGGATGCCCAGCACCCGCACCTGGTCGCCGAACACGTCGCGGACGAGGTCCACGAATGCGGCCACCTTAGGCAGCTCGGCGCGCAGTTCATCGCGGGTCTTGCGCACGGACTGGGTCACCTCTCCAGCTTCCGGCGCTGACGATACCGCTGCATCGCGGTGCGGATCTGCTGGCGGCGCATGGGGTCGCGCGCGCGCTGCTGGTCGTAGTCCCTGAAGTAGTCGGTTCGATCGCCGCTTGGGTTTCGGATCGGCTCGGACTGAAACTGCACCACACGAACGGCCAGATCACGCAGCAGCATCGGCACCTCCATCAGTCGTCTTCTGATTTCCCTGGTCGGGACGCTTCAGGTCGCGCATCTCGCGTGGCGACAACCAGCGGCACAGATGCGGCTGCAGTGCCACGTCGACGGATTGCGCGCTGTAGGCGACGCCGCTTTCGCGCACGTACTGGAGCAGCAGCCCTTTTTCGACGGCCACCACCCGAGACAGCTTTCCGGACGGCGTCATGCAGAAGTCGCCCGACTTCCAGCCGCCGGTGGGCTGGCGCGCCCACTCAAGGCGCCTCTGCCATTCGGTGGTCGCCCTGGGCCGCTTCTGCAGCGTGCCCGGCGGCGGCGCGCCGGCGGGCATGGAGATACCCCTGCTAGAGTTCACGTCCCCACGTTCACTTTTCACAGGAGCACTCCATGTTTCAATACTCGACCGATCGCACCTCCGTTGTCGTCCACGGCATCGACGGCAGACACGATGCCTCGTCGATCGAGGAGGCGACAAGACAGCTCGGAATCGCACGCGGCAACATGTCCCCTGAGGTCGCTGCTCAACCGCGCGACACTACCGGGAACGCCCTGACGGTCAACCACCCCAGCTTTCAAGTTACACGCCGGCAAGACGGCGAAGTAGTCGTATGGCTTCGGCATGAAGGACTTGGATGGTTCGCGTTCAACTTCAGCGCGAAACGCGCTTTCGTCTTGGGCCAACAGATCAGCCACATGGCGAATCGCAATATCGAGTGAGCCCGGCCGCTTGCTGGCAATGTCGGTCGGATACTCGTTGGCGTCAGCCCCGCGCAATGCCTTGATCCGCCAAAGCGTCATGCGCCCACCCCCACCTGCTTGAGCAGCGCGATCAGGCCCGGCAGCTGCTTCGCCAGCTCGGCCTGGGCGCGGCGCTGTCGCGCCTCATCGTCGATCGCGAACTTCTCGATGAGCCAGTAGATTGGGGACAGGTCACCGGTGGCGTCGATCAGCCGCACCAAGTCGTCGACGGACAGCCGGCGCGGGTCGCCATCGGCCGGTGCGAGCTTGCGCCCGAGGTCCGAGCTGCTCATGTCCATGTCGGCGGCCAGGGCCTTCATCGGGCGCTCGCAACGCACCGCCGATTCGTGGCAGCAGGCCAGCAGGGTAGAGTGACGCTCAGTCAGGCCCGGTGCGAATTCCAGAGGCATCTGCACGTACCGGGATGATTGATCCCGCTTGATCCCGGTACCAGCACGCGATGATGCGGACATGTTTTCCCCTTACCTCGGAGGTTCAGATGACGCAGTGGATACTGATCGTGGTGATGAGCAGCTTTTCGATGACCGCCGGCATGCACACGACGCGCATACCGGCCGGGCTGACTGCGACGTTCGCTGACCGGGCGGCCTGTGAAGAAGCAGGCAAAGCCTCGGTTAAGCTCGCCGAGCAGGCCCGGCTCGAACGGTCGAGCGTGGCGTTCGTATGCGCACCGGCCTCGAGCGAACCCAGCAAGTGATTCACCCCAGGTCGCGCAACAGCCGCGACCTGTCTCATGGAATGCCGAGAAAACCGGCCGAGCGTCATTGACCGGTCATTTCCAAGGTGTTGCACGGGAGAGTTTGGTTAGGCGCCCCTATTGCGCACCCCTTCTCGCCCGCTGCGTCCTTGTCAGCGGTTGCTCTTGCTGTTGACCCTACAGGCCCCCCGTCGCCAAAGACGTCGGGCCTGACCGCGCGGAGGTACATCAACCGCGCGGGGGGAATCCCCGTCCGCCGCCACCCGGAAACAGAGGGCGCGCGGACCTCGCAGAGTCTCGCCACCTCGGCCGTTCCACCCAAGAGATCAATGATGTCGTTTGCGTCCATACCGCCAATAGTAGGCGCACCTAATGCTCAATTGCAAGGGGTCCCTAACCCGGACCTGCTTAGGCTCACCTACATGAGCACTCTTGCAGAACGTATGGCGTTGGCGATGCAACGCTCCGGCATCACTCAGGCCCAGCTGGCACGTGCGGCCGGCGTAAAGCCGCCATCGGTCAACAATTGGCTCTCTGGCGCCACTAAGGAACTGAAAGGCAACAGCGCAGTACGAGCTGCTCGCGCGATGAGCGTTTCTTCGCACTGGCTGGCCAGCGGGCGAGGGCCGATGGACCATGTCGAGGACCTGGAATCGAGCGAGATCCCAGACGACTATGAAGCGATACGGCGCGTGGAATTCAAGCTCTCAGCAGGCGCCAGCGGCTTTGAGGTGGAGTATTTGAACGGAGACTCGCCCCCCATCTTTTTTCGCAAGGACTGGTTGAAAAAGCGGGCGCTGCGTGCCGACTCGTTGTTTGCGGTGGCGGTCTCGGGCGCGAGCATGGAACCAGGCCTGTACGACGCCGACATCGTTGTGGTGAACACCGCCGACACTCGCGAGCAGGATGGCGAGGTGTTCGCCGTCAACTTTGAGGGCGAGCTGGTGATCAAGCGCCTGATTCGAGACGAGGGTCACTGGTGGCTCGCATCGGACAACGTGGATCAACGACGCTACCCCCGAAAACGCTGCGACGACAGAGTCGCCTTGGTAGGGCGCATCGTGCACAAACAAAGCGAGCGAATCTGATGAACTTCGGCCGCACAGCGGGCGCTGCCCGGAACGAAATGGCGCGGTGCCTGGGCGCTCTGATGGGGATTGCTCAAGGCATGCTTTGCGATGGGCGGCTTTCTGACGACGAGATCCGCTTCCTACAGCAGTGGCTGCATCAGAATGGCGCAGCCTCGCGCGAGTGGCCTGGCAACATTCTTTCCGCTCGCGTCCAGGCCGCGATGGCTGACGGAATCATCACCGAGCCTGAGCGGGCACATCTGGTCGAAACCCTGCAGCAGATGCTCGGCGGTCGTTCCGATACGTTGGCCGACGCCACCCGCGCCACGAACCTCGGCCTCGATCACGACACCCCTGTCGTATTTCAAGATGCCGCGTTCTGCCTCACCGGAGATTTCGTGTTTGCTCCGCGACCGCACTGTCATGAACAGATTCTCAAGCGTGGCGGCCTAGTCAAGACGGCCGTGAGCCGCAAGCTCTCATACCTCGTAATCGGCAGTCTCGGAAGTGCCGAGTGGTCCTACGGCAGCTTCGGACAAAAGGTCGAGAAGGCCATGCAGCTAAAGGCTCAGGGCACACGAATCGCAGTCATCAGCGAGGACCACTGGGCCGCTGCGCTGTGACATCTTAGGCGCGCCTATTGACATGAAGTAGTAGGCAAGCCTAATCTTCGTCCCGCGCGCCATTCCGGCGCTACGGAGGAAGCGATGAGCAGAGCGGGAGCAGCAGCAGGACGCCTTCGAGCGACAGGCGCACGCCTGTACGGCGAGGACCTCGACAAGGGCGCAGTAGATCTCGCCGCCGTCCGCCTGGTTCAGCCGACGGCCGAGGTGGAGATCGGCGCAATCGAGGATGGCATCCCCGTCCCGAGTCAGCCCGGGCGGCTGCCGTCGGCGATGTTCAATGCCGTCTGCGAGCTGAAGCCGGGCCAGTCCCGGCTGTTCAACGCAAAGCCGAAAAGCCTCTACGCCCACGCGAAACGGGCGAAGCAGAAGGGGTTCGGTTCGCTGTACGCCGTGCGCACGGTTGCGGACGGCACGCGCGTCTGGAGGCTCAAATGAGCGGCATCCCGGAAGAGACGATTCGCCTGGTGCGGAAGATCGTTGAGCGCGAACGGCTGACGCCAGACGACATGGCCGCGAGCTTTGCCCGCGACCGCGCGGCTGTCGAAGTATTCGGAGCCTGTACAAAGGCGAAGTGCAGCGGCCCGTTGACGCGGCCCGTCTTCGGAAAGAAGGGCTACTACTGCTCTTGCTTGGCGGCACTGGAGATGCGGTACGACATTGCGAGGGAAGTTAACGACAGCGCGTGCTCAGGCGTGGCCACCCCCTCACCGAACACCGCATTGCAGGCCAGCCATGAGCCCTTGAGCAGCTCACGCGACATGACGAGCGCCTCGATGGTTGAGGCGCGGTCCGGGACGCCTTCCGAAGGCAGAGACCTTTCGAGCGCCTCCAGATGCTTGGTGAACTCGTCACCCCAGTCCTTGCTTGGTCGCATGTCTGACTCCCACGAAGCGCCCCCGGGCGCGGACGGTCATGGTAATGGGAGCCGGCCATGAGCGCCCGCGTGTTCGCGCACCCGGCGATCACCTCTGTCGCCCTCAGCACAATTTGCATCGTGAACTCGCTGCAGGTGATCGCGCACCAGGGCGGCCGCACACCCCGGCATCGTCGCTACCTGCTGCTCGAGCTGGTGCCCGGCGGCGCGTGGCAGCGGAGGGCCAGCTGATGAACCTACGCCAGCGATACGAGCTGCAGCGCGGACTGCGCGCGAACCTCGACGCGCCCGTGCATACGTCTGAACTGCGCGACCCGCTCGCGTGGGCAGCCGCGGTCGCCGTGTGCGCCGCGTTCCTGCTGCTCATTGCCGCGATCGACTACCGCGACCAGCTTGAGGAGGCCCGCGAATGCGCCACGGCGACACGCTGAAGCTCGACCTGGTCGAGCCCGAGTTCACCGAGCAGCAGCTGCGCGACGCCCACGCGCACCTGCGCATCAAGCGCGACTTCGAGTCGTGCATGCAGACGCTCTGGATGCCCCCGCTGTTGCGCTGCTGCGCGCGGGACATGGCCCGGCGCGCGGCACGGAGGCGCTGATGAGCCTGATGGACCTGTTCGCCCCGCCGAAAGTACGCATTTCCGCGCGCGCTCGGCGCGTCACGCTCGTTGACGTCGAGACGAGCGAGGAAGCGGTCTATCGCCAGCAGGTCGAGTCGTTGAAGAAGGCGCGCGCGGCGATCAAGGCGCGGCGCGGCCCGAAGCCGCCGGCCGATCGAACCGCCGCCGAGAAGCTCCGGCGAGAGAAGGAGGCGAAGTACCAGCGTGAGTGGTATGCGCGCAACCAGGAGAAGGCGCGCGCGGCCGCCCGTGAGCGCATGCGCCGGCAGCGCGAGGCCGACCCGGAGAAGTACCGGCAGCGCAATGCCGAGGGATACCTGCGCTACGCAGAAGCCCGCCGGGCCGCGATGCGCGCCCGCTATGCGGCCATGACACCCGAGCAGCGGCGGCTGCGCAACCGGCGCGTGAACCGGCAGCGCGGTGCTGCCCAGACCAACGAAGGAACATCCGAATGAACGCCCCCGAGAACCTGCAGGAGAGCCTGGTGGACTATTTCCCGATCGACAAGCTGCACCCGAGCCCCACGAACCCGCGCGAGGCGATCGGCGACGTGAGCGAGCTGGCCACGTCCATCGCTCGCATGGGCGTGCTCCAGCCGATCCTGATCCGGCCGGCGCGCCAGGCCGGCGAGTTCGAGGTGATCAGCGGCCACCGCCGACTCGTGGCCGCAGCCGAAGCCGGCCTCGAGCAGGTGCCCTGCCGCCTGTGCGAAGTGAACGACGAACAGGTCGCCGAGATCCAGATCGTCGAGAACCTGCAGCGCAAGGACCTCTCGCCGATGGAGGAGGCGCGCGGGTACGAACGGCTGCAGCGCGACTTCGGCCACTCGGCCGAGCAGATTGCCGGCCGCGTGGGCAAGAGCCGAGCCTACGTGTACGCGAAGCTCAAGCTGCTGGCGTTGCACCCGGCCGGCCGCGAGGCGCTGGCCGCCGGTCAGATCACCGAGTCGATCGCGCTGCTGGTGGCGCGGATCCCCGGCGAGGACCTGCAGACGAAGGCCGTGAATGCGTTGACCGAGCAGTCCTATCAGCGCGACGCCACATGCGAGTCGAGGCCGTTTCGCGAGGCGCAGAAGATCCTGCGCGTCCAGTTCTCGACCGACCTGCGGAAAGCCATCTGGAAGCTCGACGACGCGCGCCTGGTTGCCGATGTCGGCTCGTGCGAGGCGTGCCCCACGCGATCGGGGAACAACCGCGAGCTGTACGCCGACATCGATGATGAGCGGCTGTGCATGAACCCGACCTGTTACGCCGTGAAGCGCGAGGCTCAGCTGGCCCGGCTGCTGGAGCAGGCCGAGAAGAAGGGCAAGGTGGTGTCCGAGAAGGTTGCCGAGCGCAACCTCGGATACAGCGGCCTCGCCTGGAACAGCGAGTTCGTGGAGCTGAGCGCGAAGGCGCCCGGCGGCGATCGAACCTGGGCGCAGTTGGCCAAGTCCGCCGGCATCGAGGTCGAGCGCGAGGTGATCGTCGACGCGCGCAACGGAAAGAACCTGATCGTCGCCCGCGGCGAGCAGCTCAAGGAGGCGCTGCGGGCCGCAGGCGTGCCGCCAGTGAATCCGCTCGACCGCGACGATGACGAGGCGGATACGCCCTTCGACACCCAGTTCGACGCATACGAGCGCGCGAACCGCTCGATCGCGGCCGCATCGATCGACAAGCTCATCGACAGCCCGGCCGTGTGGGCTGCGGTCGCGGAGAAGATGCTGGTGGTCCATGCCCGCGAGCAGATGGAGATCGCGCACATGGCCTGCCTGCCCGAGGTCGTGGAGTACGCAACCGGCTGGCAGACCGGCGCCCGCGAGATGGTCGAGGCCGTACAGGACCCGAGGATGCTCCGGCGGCTGATCGCCGCGGCGGCGCTGATCGACAAGGCGACCGGCGAGCATGACCAGGAGGACAGCGACGAAGACGCGCAGCGGTACGTGTTCCGGTCGCCGGATTTCGACGTGGCATGCGCTCAGGCAGGCATCGACGCGCCTGCGATGCGCGCGCGGATCCTCTCTGCCCCAGCAGCCGAACCGGTTCCCGACCCCTCTGAGGCTGCGCAGGCGGCGGATCAGACCGCGGAGCCGGCTGCGCCGGCAAAGCCGAAGCGGGCGCGGAAGGCGAAGGCGCAGAAGGTCAGCCCGGAGGAAACCCCGGAACAGGCCGGTGACGACGATGAAGACCCACGGATTGCCAGAGGCAAGCAACTCATCCGTGAGTACACCCAGAAACAGGCCGGCTCCGCCGGCGTGGACGAGGGCGCCGAGGTGACGCATGGCTGATGAAGCAGATCAGGCGCAGTTCATCGAGGCGCGCGATCTTGCGCTGGCGCTCCGGCAGCGCCACACGACGCTGATCGCGACCGGCCGGTGCTACAGCTGCGACGAGGACGTGCCCGAGGGCCGGAAGTTCTGCGACCGCGACTGCCTGGACGACTTCGAGCGGCTCGAGGCGGCACGGAAGCGGGGAGGTCGCGATGTGGACTGACCTGCTGTTCGGCGGCAGCGTCGCCCTGCTGGCGGTCGGCTGCGTGCTGCATGTGCTGCGCGCGATGTCGGAGGATCTCGAGGCGCTGGAGCGGCTGGCACAGGCGCCGTACGACGACGATGAGGCTGATGAGGAGGGACTGCGATGACCCCCAGCACCCAACACCCCGACGACATCGGGCTACCAGCCATTTTCGAGGTGACTCCAGAGACGATGGCATCGGCACTGCAACTACCCCCCGGCGCGTACATCGACGCGGCGTGGACGCCGTGGGATCGGCCAGGCGTGCTTCTGCTCCGCGTGCGGGGCGCGGGCTGGCCGACGAAAACCGGCTGGACGCTTCCGCTGGTTCGAGGAGAGATCGTGCGAGACAACGTCGGCCTTATCACGGTCAAGTGGTCTTTGCCGGAGCAGACGCGATGACCCTGCGCGCGTGGATCATCGAGCTGCGCGGCCGGGTGCGGGAGAGGCTGTGCCCGGATCTCCAGGTGCTGCGGTACGAGAACGCGCTGATGCGTCGGGCGCTGGCGCGGCAGTGCGCAGAGATCACCCGCTTGAGCGGGGACGTTGCGCGCCTCAACGGCGCGGATGCGTACCGGCAAGGCTACGACGATGCGTTGAACGACGCACTGCGCAACGGGATGCAGTGGGCGGTGCAGCAGTTCAGCCAGCCGACTCAAGGGAAGGACGCGACGAATGGATAAGCCGATCAAGCTGCCGCCGTTTCCGGCTGGCCGCTGGATTACCGACGCTGGCCGGGAGAGACACGTGTTTTTTGGCGATGAGCTAGAGGCCTACGCTCGCCTCGCAGTCGAGCAGGCAACGGCTGAACTGGCCCGCGCCCAAGAAGAACACAACAAGGTGCGTGCCGAGCGCGATGCGCTCTACAGAGCGAACGTCGCCGCCACTGCGGCTTATGACCAATGGCTCACCGAGTCCAAGGAGCGCGGCCAGAAAGCCGAAGCCGAGTGCGATGCGCTGCGGGTGGCGCTTGCGAAACTGACGACGCCTAACCTGTACTGGATCGACGGTGGGGAGAGCCAAGTGGTCGAGGAATTGTGCGAACTGGCCGACAACATCGCATCGGACATTTCAGGTGATGACCGCGAATGCACCGTGACCATTGGCTGCGCGCGGGAACTGCCGAGCATGCAGGTGCGCGTGTGGATAGATGACGAGGGCAGCATGGATTACGACACGGCCCCGCTCCCCGACGTGAAGGACGCGAAATGACCCTGCGCCTCTCCTGGGATGAGCTGATCGAGGTCAGCGGCGGCTACACGCAGACCAGCCGCCAGCTCGAGGCGCTCCGGGCG
>CAIQON010000082.1 GCA_903873475.1 uncultured bacterium | reverse complement strand
GCCAACCACCGGATGGGCCTCTACGACATGGTGCTGATCAAGGAGAACCACATCGCGGCCGCCGGCGGCATCACCGCGGCGATCCGGGCCGCCGCCCACGTGGCGCCGGGCAAGCCGCTGCAGGTCGAGGTCGAGACCGAGGCGCAGCTCGCCGAGGCGCTCGAGGCCGGTGCGACGCTAATCCTGCTGGACAACTTCTCGGTGGAACGGATGCATGCGGCGGTGGCATTCACCGCCGGCCGCGCACGCCTCGAGGCCTCGGGCGGCATCACCCTGGACACGGTACGCGCGATTGCCGCGACCGGCGTCGACCGTATCTCCGTGGGCAACCTCACCAAGGACGTGCGCGCACTCGACCTGTCGATGCGTTTCGAAGCTTAGCGCCCGGTCACCGGCGCACCCGGCCTGCACGACGCCTGCCCGCCAGCCTCCCCATCCATTCCCTCCATCACAGGCACCGACACCATGCATGATCGATTCCTTCCCGGCCACGCCGCCCGACGCGTGGCGTCGCTCACCGCCACCGCCCTCTCGGCCGCCTTCGCTGCTGCGGCATTCAGCGCGCCCGCCCTTGCCCAGCCCGCCGCAGCTGCCGCAGCTGCCGCCGCGGCGCAGACCTGGCCGACACGGCCGGTGCGCCTGGTGGCGACCTTCTCGCCCGGCGGTGGCGCGGACCTCACCGGGCGTATCGTCGGTGCCCGGCTCGGCGACCTGTGGAAGCAGCCGGTGATCGTCGAGAACCGGCCCGGTGCTGGCGGCAGCCTCGGCGCCGAACTGGTGTTCCGAGCGACGCCGGACGGGCACACCTTGCTCGTCGTGGCCACCACGCATACGGTCAACGCGGCACTGCTGGCGAAACTGCCGTTCGACCTGGTGCGCGATTTCAAGCCGGTGGCGCTGGCCGCCTCGGCGCCGGTAGCACTGGTCGTGCATCCGAGGGTGAAGGCGTCCACGCTGCCGGAGTTCACCAGCCTGCTCCGCGCCCAGCCCGACAAGCTCGACTATGCGAGCTGCGGCATGGCCAGTACCCATCACTTCGCGATGGAGTCGTACAAGTTCGAGACGAAGACCGCCGCGCTGCACATCCCGACCAGTTGCGCGAACGCGGTCGCCATGGTCATGGGCGGACAGCTGGACATCGCGGCGGTCACCCTGGCCACGGCGCTGCCGTTCGTGCAGCAGGGCAAGCTGCGCGCGATCGCGCTGGCCAGCCAGACGCGCTCGCCGCTCGCCCCGGAGATTCCGACATTCCGCGACGCCGGCGTGCCCGAACTCAAGGGCTATGCGGTCGACAACTACTACGGCTTCCTTGCGCCGCTGGCCACGCCCGATCGCATCGTGTCGAAGATCGAAGCCGACGTCCGCACCTCGCTGCAGGACCCGGACCTGCAGAAGCGGATGGCAGCCTCCGGCCTCGATCCGTTCTTCCGGTCGGCTGCCGATACCCGCAAGCTGCTGGTCGCCGACATCGAGCGCAACCGACGCATCGCCGCGGTCGCGAACATCAAGCCGGAGTAGCCGACACGGTCATGCAGGCTGATCGGATACGGGCCGGCGAGCGGGGGCATAATCGCGCCTCATTCAACGGACCGACCCCATGCCCTCCGATCTCCTGCGTCCTTCCGCACGGCAGCGCCCTGCCGGTCGCCTGAACACGGCGCTGCTGTGCGCCCTGCTCGCAGTCCTGCCAGCCACCGCCGCCGCGCAGCCTTCCTTCCCCACCAAGCCGGTTCGGTTCGTGGCGACCTTCCCGCCGGGCGGCGGCGCCGACCTGACCGGCCGCATCCTGGGTGCACGGCTCGGCGAACTCTGGAAGCAGCCGGTGGTGGTCGAGAACCGCACCGGGGCCGGCGGCAGTGTCGGCGCCGAACTCGTGTCGCGAGCGAACCCGGACGGCTACACCCTGCTGCTGGTCGCCGCCTCGCACGCAGTCAACGCGGCGTTGCTGCCGAAGCTGTCGTTCGACCTCCTGAAGGACTTCAAGCCGGTCGCGCTCGCCACCTCCGCACCGATCGTGCTCGCGGTAAACCCCCGAGTGAAGGCGAACAACCTGCAGGAGTTCACCGGCCTGATGCGCGCACAGCCGGACAAGCTCGACTACGCGAGCTGCGGCATGGCCACCACGCATCACTTCACGATGGAGCTCTACAAGTTCGAGACCCGCACGTCGGCGCTGCATATCCCGCACAGCTGCGCGATCGCGGTTGCCAACGCGGTCGGTGGCCAGCTCGACGTGATCGCGGTCACGCTCGCCAGCGCACTGCCGTTTGTGCAGCAGGGCAAGCTGCGCGCCCTCGCGCTGAGCAGCCAGGACCGTTCACCGCTGGCGCCCGACATCCCGACCTTCCGCGACTCGGGCATGCCCGAACTGAAGAACTTCGCGGTCGAGAACTACTACGGGCTGCTCGCCCCGTCCGCCACGCCTGATGACGTGGTGCGGAAGGTGGAGGCGGACGTACGCGGCGTGCTGCAGGAGCCCGACCTGCGCAAGAGGCTCGCAGGCGCCGGGCTCGATCCTTTCTTCAGGTCCGGCAGCGAAACCGCCAGGCTGCTGCGGGCGGACGTCGAACGCTACCGGCGCATCGCAGCCGTCGCCGGCATCAAGCAGGAGTAGGCACGCCACCGGATGAAAGCGCCACCGTTCCGCTACCACGCGCCGCAAACCCTCGACGAGGCGCTGTCGCTCGCCGCCACCCTGCCCGGCCCCCGCCTGCTGGCCGGCGGGCAGTCCCTGATGCCGATGCTCAACTTCAGGCTGTTGGCCCCCGAGAACCTGATCGACCTGAACCGGGTCGCTGGCCTGTCCGGCATCCGCGAAGAGGGCGACGACATCGTGTTCGGCGCGATGACGCGCCAGCGCGAGATCGAGTTCTCCCCGCTGGTGAAGGCACGCCTGCCGCTGCTGGCCGAGGCCATGCAATGGGTCGGCCATCGGCAGACGCGCAACCGCGGCACGCTCGGCGGCAGCCTCTGCCACCTCGACCCCTCGGCCGAGCAGCCCACGGTGGCGATGGCGATGGACGCACGCCTCGCGATCGTCAGACCGGAAGGGTGCCGCGAGCTTCCGATGCGCGCGTTCGCCATCGACCTGATGACGCCTGCGCTGGAAGACGGCGAAATCCTGGCGGAAGTGCGCTTCAGCCCATGGGCACCCGGACATGGCTGGGCCTTCCTCGAGTTCGCGCGTCGCCATGGCGACTACGCGATCGTCGCGGTCGCGGTGCTGCTCGAGCTGGACGCATCCGGACACGCCAGTCGCGTTTCGATCACCCTCGGTGGTGTCGCCTCGACGCCGGTGCGCGTGCCGGAGGCAGAAGCCCTGCTCCTCGGCAGCACGGTCGGAGCAGATGACATCGCCGCGGCGGCCGCCTGCTGCGGCAGGGTCGAGGCGCTCGGCGATCCGCAGGTCCCCGCCTGGTACCGGCAGCGCCTGGCCAGCACCCTGGCGGCGCGCTCGATCCCGGTCGCACTGTCGCGCACCGCCGCGCAGGCCGCCACGGCACCCACCAGTGGCGCAGGAAAGACATCATGAGCAGCGAAGAATCCGTCCGCACGATCGCCCTGACCGTCAACGGCCGGCAGTATGAGCGCGCAGTGGCCGACCGCAAGAACCTGGCCGACTTCCTGCGCCAGGACCTGCAACTGACCGGCACCCATGTCGGCTGTGAACATGGCGTGTGCGGAGCCTGCACGGTGCTCGTCGACGGCGTATCGGCCCGCGGCTGCCTGATGCTCGCTGTACAGGCCGACGGCTGCACGATCGAGACCGTCGAATCGCTCGCCGGCGACGCACCGGGCCCGTGCGGGCTCGGTCCGCTGCAGCAGGCGTTCCGCGACCGGCATGCGCTTCAGTGCGGCTTCTGCACGCCCGGCATCCTGATGTCACTGACCGAACTGCTGCGCGACGACCCCGCGCCCGACGAGGAAGCCGTGCGCATCGTGCTGTCGGGGCACCTGTGCCGCTGCACCGGCTACCAGAACATCGTGGCCGCGGCGCTGCAGGCGGCATCGAAAGCCCCCGGAGCGCGCTGACCCATGGACACGATCGTACCGGCAGGCCAGGTCATCGAGCCGGCAACCGCTGCACCCGCCGACGGCTACACCGCGCGCCGCATGTTCGGCGCCCGCGCGCCGCGCATCGAAGATCCGGCACTGCTGCGCGGCGAGGGCCGCTACCTCGACGACATCCGCATGCCCGATCCACTGCATGCGGCCTTCCTGCGCAGCCCGCACGCCCATGCCAGGATCACTCGCCTCGACCTGTCGGCTGCCCGGGTACTGCCCGGCGTGGTCGCAGTGTTCGATGCCGAGAGGATCTCGCGCGAGCTGACCAGCCTGCGCATGCCGCTGGGCTTCCCCTCGGCCACGCTGCAGAAAGACATAACGCCCTGGGTGCTGTCCTGCACTGAAGTCGCCTTCGTCGGCGAGGCGATGGTGATGGTGGTCGCCGAATCGCGCGCGATCGCCGAGGACGCGCTGGCGCTGATCGAGGTCGATTTCGAACCGCTGCCGGTCGTGCATGACTGCCACCAGGCGCTCGACGACGGCTCGCCGGTCGTGCGCAGCGACGCGGTGTCCAATATCGCCGAGCAACTGCAGGTCGGCTTCGGCACGGTCGATGCTGCATTCGACGGCGCCGCGCATGTCTTCACCGAATCGCTGTTCGTGCACCGGGGCGCCGCCCATCCGATGGAGGGTCGCGGCGTGCTCGCCCGCCACGATCCGGTCGAGGACGCGATCACCGTGTGGACGTCGACGCAGATGGCACACGAGGTGATGCACTCGATTGCCGCGATGCTCGGCATGGACCAGCACAACGTGCGCGTGATCGCGCCGGATGTCGGCGGCGGCTTCGGCTGCAAGTACCTCACCTACCCCGAGGAAGTCGCCATCCCCGCCGCGGCGCGCTGCCTCGGCCGCCCGGTGAAGTGGGTGGAAGACCGTGCGGAGCACTTCGTCAGCGCGATCCACGAGCGCGACCAGTACTGGGATGTAGACATCGCGGTCGATGCGCAGGGCAGCATCCTCGGGGTGAGGGGCCGGCTGCTGCATGACCAGGGCGCGTACACGCCGCAGGGCATCAACCTGCCGTACAACGCCGCCACCTCGGTGACCGGCCCGTATCGCGTGCCCGCCTACCGGATGGACGTGATCATCTGCCAGACCAACAAGACGCCGGTGATCCCGGTGCGCGGGGCCGGCTATCCGCAGGCGGCCTTCGTGATGGAACGGCTGCTCGACCGGGTTGCGCGCGAACTGGCCATCGACCGCGCAGAAGTGCGCTCGCGCAACCTGATCCCGCCGGAGAAGATGCCCTACGACAAGGGGCTGACCAACCGCGCCGGCGTACGCTCGATCGTCGACAGCGGCGACTACCCGGCGACGCAGGCTGCTGCACTGGCGCGCATCGACTACGACGGCTTCCCCGCGCGGCAGCGCGAGGCGCGCGCACGAGGTCGCTACCTCGGCCTCGGGCTGGCCAATGCGGTGAAGGCCACTTCGCGCGGCCCGTTCGAGTCGGCGGTGATCCGCGTGTCGCCGCAGGGCCGCATCGATCTCTACACCGGTGCGCTCGCGATGGGACAGGGGCTTGCGACCGCGCTGGCGCAGGTCGCGGCCGAGCAACTCGACGTGCCGCTCGAGATGATCCACGTGACCTGCGGCGACACCGGCCGCATCTCCCTCGGCATGGGTGGCTTCGCCAGTCGGCAGACCGTGATGGCGGGTTCGTCGGTGCACCTGGCCGCGGTCGAGGTACGCAACAAGGCCATGAAGGTCGGCGAACAGTTGCTTGGCGTGCCGGTGGACGGCCTGCGACTGCGCGATGGTCGCGTCGAGGTCATCTCGACGCCGACCCGCTTCGTCACGCTCGGCGACATCGCACGCAAGCTCAAGGGCGCACCGGGCTACTCGCTGCCGCCGGGCATCACGCCCGGCCTCGAATCGACCGGCCTCTTCCAGACCAACAGCCAGGCCCATGCCAACGCCTGCCACGCCTGCGAAGTCGAGGTCGATCCAGGCACGGGGGCGGTGCGCATCCTGCGCTACGTCGCCGTGCACGACAGCGGCCGCCTGGTGAACCCGACCATGGCCGAGGGGCAGATCCACGGCGGCATCGTGCATGGCATCGGCAACGCGCTGTTCGAGAAGATGGGCTACGACGACGAGGCGCAACCGGTAACCGGCACCTTCGCCGACTACCTCCTGCCGACCTCGACCGAGATACCGCCCATCGAAGTCGTGTTCCTCGAGACCCCGTCTCCGACCAATCCGATCGGCGTGAAAGGCATCGGCGAAGCGGGAACGATCCCGGTGGCGCCGGCCATCGTTTCCGCGATCGAGGATGCGCTGTCGCCCTGGAACATCCGGCTCGCCGAGGCCCCGGTATCTCCGGTACGCCTGCTCGAACTGATGGACGCATCGCCGTCGGCCTGACGGCTTCCGGCGTGCCCGGTGCAGTGGTCGGGTGCCCGCTGGCAGCGGGCTCGCTGCTGCGGGGTACCCCGCTCAGCGAGGTAAAGGAGGAGGCTTCGGTCTCG
>CAIQON010000081.1 GCA_903873475.1 uncultured bacterium | reverse complement strand
GACAGGGCAGCCCGACCTGGAGCCAGCCGAGCGGTTGGCAGCCATCCGTATGCTCGATGCGGAAGCGGCAAAGTTCACCAATGAAGTGATGATCGACTACATCGCTTCGGTACCGACCAACAACGCCACCGAGCAGGTCTGGTTTGCGCTGTCTACCTACTATGGGCGCTCGTTCGAAGCCTGTCGAGGCGCCCTGCAGGATCTGTTCGACACAGATCAGCCGATGGAGAATGACAAGAGTGCGGCGACACTGCTCGCCGCGCGCGCGATGGCGGCGCTGGTCGAGCGCAAGAAACTGTTGCGGATGCGCTATCGGACGGTCGATTCCACGATGTGGTCAGACCTGTACGGTACCAACCAGCTCGCCGAGAAGCTGGGTATCGCCCGCAAGTCGGTGCGCCTGCCCGGCGCCAGCGTCGACACCAGCGTCCATCGTGAATTCCTCGTGGCGGTCTGGTTCGATCTGGCCCCGATAGGCAACCTCGACCATGTGCAGATGGAATTGCTCGATCGTATCGTGCGAGAGCTGCTCAGCTTCTTCGCATCGCGCGAAGCGCCCGACGAGGATACCGCCTTCATGGTCGACCTCGCGACATCCAATCCGCCACATCGCTGGAGTGCTGACAGTGAGCGGCACATGTCGCAGCGTTTCTTCGGTCCCGGTCAGATCTATCCCCAGCTGGTCAGCCTGACGCGGGAAGTTCGCCGTGCGCGCATGCTTCCCCCCTACCTCGTCATCGATCGGATCGACGGGATGCAGCATGCGTTGAGCCTGTTCGGCAAGCTGGTGCTCAACTGGTCCAGCACGCCGCCGAGGCGCCTGCATGATCGTGCCGAGTTGCAGGAACGGCTGGAGGTCGTGCACGGCTACCGCGAGATACGCCGGATGATGGCCAGCATTGCCTATCTCCGGATGACCGAAGCCGCGTCGGCGAGCGAGTTGAGCAAGCAGCAGCGGGATGAATGGAGCCGCTACGGGTTCGTCGCCGAGCAGCGCGATCCCGAGCAGAGTGCCGCCGACGAGGTCGCGCGAATACGCGCGATGATCGAGAAGCAGAACCGGCAGATCACGCTCGAGTGGTCGCTGTTCGACATTTCCGAGTTCGGCTGTGGGGCGGTCGCCCAGGGGGCGACCCACTGGCTGCAGGTCGGCCTGCTGCTCGGACTGCGCCGCCCCGGAGAGTCCGACTGGAGCGCTGGTGTCGTGCGCCGGCTGGCGCGTAACCCGAAGGGCCAGCCCACGGTCGGCATACAGCGCTTTCCGGGCATCGGCCGGTGCGGACGGGTCGGGGCCCTGGACAACCGTCAGGCGTCAGTGTTCGAGCGTTCGCTCGATCCCGGCGTGTCGGTGTATTACGACGCGATTGCCCTGCTCGAAGACAACGCGGTTCTGGTGGAACCCGGCGTATACCTCGAGAACGCCCGTTTCCGGCTGGTCATCGAGGGCAAGCGGACAACGATCCGGTTCCTCCAGTTGCTCGAACGTGGCCTGAACTTCGAGTACGTGCGTTTCGAGGTCGAGACCAACCCGCCGGTCGAGGCAGACCAGCCGGGCTGAACGCCTGGCTGGCGGCGAGGGTATCCCGGTACTCCAGTACTGAAGTGCCTCATGGCGCGGCTCGCGTGCCGCCCCTGTCCTGGCCGGCGAACCATTCGATGCACTTGCGCATGCGCGCCGCGCCGTCGCTGCCGCTGGGTACGTCGCAGATGCCACCGCCAGCCTGGTCCGGCGAAACGCCGGATCGGCTGGCAGGCGTGGGGTCCACGCGTTGCGGCGGCGTCGTGCGCACGGCAGGCGCAGCGGGCACGGGGGCTGAGGCCTGCGCTGTCGCGACTGACGATGGTGCCGGTGGCGGTGGGCTTGCGGCTACCGCCGCGGCGGTCGGTTTGGCCCCAGGCGATGCGGACGGCACGACTGGCGCAGACGGCGGGTTGTCGGCGGCGTCGATCCCGGCTACAGGGGCTGGATCATCGGGCAACGGCCGTTCCCTGACCGCGCGCGTCAGGACTTCGATCAGTTCAGCCTGCTGCACGAGGTGGTTCGATTGCGTGTCCAGGCGCACGGCATGCGCCGACACCGCAGCATCCCGGCTGCTGATCATCTTCCAGGCGATGCCGCCGCTGAGCACGGCACCCAGCAGTATACCTCCGGCCACCAGGCCGCCGAGGGTCCATTGCCGCCGCGTCCCGGGCAGCCGCGACAGCCACCTGGCAGCGAGGGCACCGGATACCCCCGTGATGTCGTCCTCGCTGGCCGTCCTGCGGGCATCGTGGTCGCGGCCCGACGTGTCCGATACACCCGTTGCATCGAACGTATCGGCGGCAGCATGCGCGTCGTGCCTGCCCGGACGGGCCGAGCCCGCGGTGGAGGGAATACTGTTTTCGCTCATCGCTCAGGAGGCTGCAGGGCAGGGGCCGTGGCCATCTTAACGGCGCATCCGTTCAGGTCTTGAACCGCCGGACCCGGCGCAGCAGGTCGCCGAGCAGCGCAGCCGCAGGGTGGTGCGGGTCCGGTGCCTGGTAGCGCAGCCGTACGTAGGCGTCGGCGGCGGCCCTTACCGGCTGCGCGAGGTCGGGGCGCGAACCGGCGACCCGGCGCGCATAGGCGGTGGGACCTTCGGACGGCGAGCGCGCCAGGCCAGCCCTTGCCAGCTTTCGGCACAACCGTTCCCAGGCAGCCACTGAAGGTTCGCGTCGGTCCGGAAGAAGCCCCCGCAGCGCCAGCATCGCGGCCAGCAGGGTCGCCACCGTGGCTGCGACAAGCAGCAGTACCGACAGCGACTTCCAGTCGCTGGCGTCCATCCCGAGGTTGCGCAGCAGCTGCCGTTGGCGCTGCATGTTGTACGACAACACCCACTGGTTCCATGCGTTGGCGACCGCATCCATCGCGAAACCCGCCCGTGACAGCATGGGCAGCGAGCCGCGCACCAGCATCGGCAGCGGATCGTCGATGCCAATGGACGCCGCGATGCCGGACTCGACCCGCAGTGGCGACACCGCACCCGTGGGATCGACGCGCACCCAGCCACGACCCGCCAGCCACACTTCACTCCATGCATGCGCCTCGGCCTGCCGCACGACCAGGTAATTGCCTACCGGATTGATTACCCCGCCCTGGTAGCCGGTGACCACGCGTGCAGGCAGGCCCGCCGCGCGCATCAGGAAGGTGAATGCCGATGCATAGTGTTCACAGAAGCCGCGGCGCGACTCGAACAGGAACTGATCCACCGTGTGTTCGGAATCGAGCAGTGGCGGATTGGTCGTGTAGAAGAACGGTTCACTGCGGAACCTGGCGAGGACGTGTTCGATCAACTGCTGCGGTTCCAGCCCGGCCGCACGAAGTTCGGCTGCCAGTGCAAGGGTTCTGGGATTGAGCCCCGCCGGCAGTTGCAGGCCGCGCCGCAGGTTCGCTTCGGATTCGTTCTCGTTTGCGCGGTAATCCAGCGCCGCCCGTCCTTCGTACCGGACACGGGTGCGCACGGGCGCATTTGCATGCAGCACGAAATCGCTGCCTGCACGCGTGTCGGGCGGCAGTGCGGTCGGCATGTCGAGGGCCAGCAGCCAACGCTCGAAATGCGGCTCCAGCGTGACCGCGTAGCTGATCGGCTCGGAGAGTGCCCTGACGACCGGCGCGGCCGGTTGCCCGGGCGGCGCGTTGCCAGGGCTCCAGATGCGTCCGTCGAACTGCCAGAACACCGGGCCGCGCCAGTACAGGTCGGCCGTGCGTGGCGCGGGTCCCGGGAATTCGACCCGGAACGCGACATCGGCCGATGCCGACAACTGGCTGAAACTGCCCGGGCTCATCGAATCCGACAATCCGGTGACGGCCTGTCCGGTATCGCGCGGCAGGCCCCACAGGGGGCCTGGCAGCCGGGGAAAGAACACGAAAAGGACCACCATCAGCGGTATGGCCTGCACGAGCAGCTGCGCGGCCAGCGACATCGTCTGCCGGAACGCCGGTCGACGCTGGTGCAAGCCGATCATCGTCGCCGTCACCAGCAGGACCGCAACCAGCATCAGCAGCGCGGTGGGCAGCGTCTGCGAATACAGGAAGTTCGTGATCACCAGGAAATAGGCGAGGAACACCAGCACGGTGGCATCGCGCCGGGATTTCAGTTCGAGCAGCTTCAGCGCGATCATCACCGACAGCAGCGCGACGCCCGGTTCGCGCCCGAACAGGGTGCCGTACTGCAGGAATATGGCCGCACTGGCCGCGCTGACCATCGCGACCAGCAGCGCGCGTGGCGGCAGCTGCAGCCGCCGCCGAATGACGGCGATGCGCCAACCGACCAACAGACCGACCAGCAGCGTCAGCCACGGGGGCAGGCGCCAGGCGTGCGGTACGAGCACCACAGCGAGCGACGCAAGCAGCATCCAGTTGCCGTGCAGCGAGATCGGCAGCATCGCATCATGCTGGCGGGCCTGCAGGGAGCGGCGGCCGATCACCAGGGCGCGCCAGAAGGCGAGGGCGCTGCCCAGGATCAGCAGCGCACGCGGTGCATCGGCGAGAACCGGTGCCGCGACCAGCGGCACGATCAACGCACACCACAGCGCTTCGCGCAACCAGGGTGCCTGCGGCGAGGCCGTCGCTGCGCTCACCGGGGACTGCCGTGCAGTGCGAGCGCCTCGAGCGCAGCGTCGCGCTGCGCCTCTCCGCTGGCTGGCGCCAGGACCTGGCCGGGCAGCCTAAGCCCGAACGCCGCGCCGGCCGCGTCCGCGTCGATCACCCAGCGGGCAAGCCGGGACAGCCTGCCTTCATCGCCCAGCGATACGGGTGTGTCGTTCCAGTCGAACCACGTGATGGCGCCCGCTTCTGCCACGAACTGCTTGGTGAGCAGGCCCTGTCCCCGGGCTACCGCCTTCCATGCGATACGCTGCGGAGAGTCGCCTTGATGCCATCGTCGCAGACCGGCGAAATCGTCCTGCCCCTCCGGCAGGGCGGCATGCTGCCCGTCGCCCTCGCCACCGCCGGACGGCGCGACAGCCACGGCTTCAGGACGCGGATAGATGACCGCGGCGTGGTCCGGCTCGACATACGACCAGGCGTAGAACAGGCCGAGCGGATGCCTCGTGAAGACGGTCAGCCGTCCCGGGAACAGGCGGCCGCGCGCGGGTGCCGGGATGCGCAGCATGCACACGCCCGTGCCCAGCCCGGGGCAGTCGGTCGACTGCGCAGGGCCGGCCGGATGCGTGATCCCGACCGAGTAGCGCGGCAGCCTCCGCGGATTGACGAAGGTGGCGTCGAAGCGCATGGTCTCGCCGGCGAAAGCGCGCCCTGCGGGTGCGATCGACACCTCGAGCCCGGCGAGGTTGCGGAACGCATGCACGATCGACACCACGGCCATCGACGCGAGCAGGAAGGTGAGCACGAACCCGAGGCTGAGTGCGTAGTTGATCGATCCGCCCAGCATGACGAGCAGCACGAGCGCGAAGAACAGGCCGTGCCGCGTGGGCAGCAGGAAGATCCTGCGCTGGGTCAGGCGGACCGGCGCGGGCTCGCGGCCGCGGCGATTGAACAGCCAGTCAGCGAACGTCCGCCACGGCCGCCCTCCACTGCCTGCGGCTTGCCTCACCGCTCCGATCACGTTCATCCGTGCATGTCCCGTCGCAGCCTGGACGCGCGTCCCGTCAAGGTACGGCGACTTCGGCGAGCAGGCGTTCCGCCAGTTCCAGGCCGGGCATCGCGCCGCCCAGTGCCTGTGCGTGCAGGCGATGGCCGGCGACCGACGGCAGGATTGCCTGCACGTCCTCCGGTTCGACATGGTTGCGGCCGTCGATCAGTGCCCACGCACGCGCACCGTTGAGCAGCGCGAGGCCGGCGCGCGGCGACAGTCCGCTCGTGAGGTCCGCTGCGCGGCGGGTATGCGCTAGCAGGGCCTGGACATAGTCGATGAGCGCCGGCGCCACGAACACGCTGCGTACCCGAGCCTGCAGCGACACCAGTCCTGCGACGTCCATGCACGCAGGCAGGTCGTCGATCATGGTGCGCCTTTCGGCGCCGGACAGCAGCGCGCGCTCGGCCTCGGCATCGGGGTACCCCAGCCGGATACGCATCAGGAACCGATCGAGCTGGGATTCGGGCAGGTCGAAGGTGCCGATCTGGTGGGAGGGGTTCTGTGTGGCGATCACGAAGAAAGGTTCTGGCAGGCGGCGCGTCGCCCCCTCGATCGTCACCTGTTGTTCCTCCATCGCTTCGAGCAGCGCGCTCTGCGTCTTCGGCGTGGCCCGGTTGATCTCGTCGGCCAGGATGAGCTGGGCGAAGATAGGCCCCGGATGGAAGGCGAACGTTTTCGCATTCATGTCGAACACCGACACGCCCAGGATGTCGTTCGGCAGCAGGTCGCTGGTGAACTGGATCCGGTGGAAGTCCAGGCCCAGCGATTTCGCGATGGCATGTGCGAGCGTGGTCTTGCCGACGCCGGGAACGTCTTCTATCAGCAGGTGGCCGCGCGCCAGCAGGCAGGCGATCGCCAGCTTCACCTGTGAACGCTTGCCGAGGATGATGGTGCCCACCTGGTCGATGACCCGGTGGATCGCGGGAAGGAAGGCGGCGTCGTTCATGGCATTCACATTTACGGCAGGTCGGGTGCCATCTTGATCGCGGCACGAACGCGGGAGGGGCGTGGACGTGAGCGTCCGGAGCCGATGTAGACTAACCGCTCCTGCTTTTCGCGACACTGTCGACGTCCATGACCACCGCCTGGCTGACCCATCCGAGTTGCCTGCTGCACGACATGGGCGAAGGCCACCCCGAGTGCCCCGACCGCCTGGCGGCGATCGAAGACCGGGTCGCACGCGATCCGGTGCTGTCCGCAGCGCTGCGCCGCGAGATCGCACCGGCGGCCACGCGCGAGCAGATCGAGCGCGCCCACGATGCGCGGTTGGTCGACGCGATCGAGCGCGCGTCGCCGGCCACCGGCCTGCGTCAGATCGATCCCGATACCGCGATGAATCCGCACACGCTCGAAGCCATCCGGCATGCCGCGGGTGCCGCGGTGCGTGCGACCGACCTGGTGGCAAGCGGCGAGGTCGACAACGCATTCTGCGCGGTCCGCCCGCCCGGTCACCACGCCGAGCGCGCGCGTGCGATGGGTTTCTGCCTGTTCAACAACGTGGCGATCGGCGCGTTGCATGCGCTCGAGGCGCAGGGCTTCGACCGCGTCGCGGTGATCGACTTCGATGTGCACCACGGGAACGGGACGGAGGATATCTTCCGCGACGATCCCCGCGTGATGATGGTCTCGACCTTCCAGCACCCGCTGTATCCGTACAGCGGCATCGACGGCCGCTCCGAGCGCATGGTCAACGTGCCGCTGCCGGCGCAATCCGACGGCCGTGCGTTCCGGGCGGCGGTCGAGCAGGCCTGGATGCCGGCACTCGACCGATTCGCCCCGGACATGCTGTTCATCTCGGCGGG
>CAIQON010000080.1 GCA_903873475.1 uncultured bacterium | reverse complement strand
GAGCTCGAGCCGTTCGACTCGGTGATCTCGGACACCACGCGGAACGAGTACGCGAACTCTTCCGGCGTCGGCAGCACCGCCAGCAGGGCGCGCTTGGCCAGGCGGCCGTGCCCGATCTCGCGCCGCTTGGGCGAACCCACGCGCCCGGTCTCGCCGGTCGCGTATGGCGGCATGTTGTAGTTCATCATGAAGCGGTCGTGGTACTCGCCCTGCAGCGCGTCGATGATCTGTTCGTCGCGCGAGGTGCCGAGGGTGGCGACCACGAGTGCCTGCGTCTCGCCACGCGTGAACAGCGCCGAGCCGTGGGCACGCGGCAGCAGGCCGGTGCGGATGTTGATCGGACGCACGGTGCGGGTATCACGGCCGTCGATGCGCGGCTCGCCCGACAGCACCTGGTTGCGCACGATGCCCGATTCGATGTCGCCGAAGATGCCCTTGAGGGTCTGCGACGACGGCGCATCCGCACCTTCGGACAGCGCTGCGATGGTCTTGTCGCGGATGGAGTAGACCAGCTTCGAGCGGGTCTGCTTTTCGCGGATCGCGTATGCGGCGCGCAGGTCGGCCTCGACCATGTCGCGCATGCGGGCGACGAGTGCCTCGTCCCTGGCCGGCGGCGTCCAGTCCCACATCGGCTTGCCGGCCTCGTCGGCCAGTTCATTGATCGCATCGATGACCAGTTGCATCTGCTGATGGCCATAGACCACGGCGCCCAGCATCACGTCTTCGGACAACTCGAGCGCTTCCGATTCGACCATCAGCACCGCCTGCGAGGTGCCGGAGACGACCAGGTTCAGCTGCGAGGTCTTGAGTTCGGTGAGCGTCGGATTCAGCAGGTATTCACCGTTGGCATAGCCGACGCGAGCGGCGCCGATCGGCCCCTCGAACGGGATACCCGAGATCGCGAGTGCGGCCGACGTGCCGATCATCGCCAGGATGTCGGAATCGACTTCGCTGTTCGACGACATCACCGTCGCCACGACCTGCACTTCGTTGAAGAAGCCTTCCGGGAAAAGCGGACGGATCGGACGGTCGATCAGGCGGGAGGTCAGGATCTCCTTCTCGGAAGGACGTCCCTCACGCTTGAAGAAGCCGCCGGGGATCTTGCCCGCGGCGTACGTGCGTTCCTGGTAGTCGACGGTGAGCGGGAAGAAATCCTTGCCCGGATCGGCCTGCCGCTTGCCCACGACGGTGACGAGCACCACCGTGTCATCCATGTTCACCAAGACGGCACCGTCGGCCTGGCGGGCGATCTCGCCGGTCTCGAGGGTCAGCGTATGCCGGCCCCATTGCAGGGTTTTGCGCACTGGATTCAAGGTCGACCTTTCGAACTCAGTTAAGGCTCATCGTCGATGAGCAGGGAGTTGGGGGATCCGGAAAGAGGTCATCCACGCCCTGACTGCAGTTCGTTCGAGGCGACCTCCGGCGTGGCATCTGCGCCGACCCGCGGCCACTGCCCTGAGGCAATGCGCGCGCAACGGCGGCGAAGACACCCACGCCCCGACGTGGCCGCAGGCATCGCGTGCGGCCATCTGGGTCTCTACTTGCGCAGCCCGAGGCGTTCGATCAGGCCGCGGTAGCGGGCGAGATCACGATCCTTCAGGTAATCCAGCAGCTTGCGCCGCTTGCTGACCATCTTCAGCAGGCCGCGACGCGAGTGGTGGTCTTTCATGTTCTTCTGGAAGTGGGAGGTCAGGTCGTTGATGCGGTGCGTGAGCAACGCAACCTGGACTTCCGACGAACCGGTGTCGGCGGTACCACGCTGGTACTCCTTGACGACAACGGCCTTCTGTTCTGCAGTTTGAGCCATGGAAATGAAAAGCCCCGATGTGTTGAGTTGAATAGAAAAGCCCCGGATTTTACTTTGAAATCAGGGGCACACTCAAGCGCTTTCGCCAAGCCGTGGTCGGATTGGCATGTTTTCGACCGCAGCGGGCACTGCCGTGTGGGCAATCAGCCTCACGGGGCGCACGCAAGCGGCCCCTTCGCCGCCCGCTTCGATGGCGCCAACGCCCAGAAATACCCGGTCCGATCCGGCGGCAAGACGCAGGCCCGGCAGGCTGGCAGGCCCGTACAGCCGGACCAGGACGGGGCCATCGCCCGACGCCGGGATCAGGGCGGCGGCTGCCGCGCAAGGCTGGAGCATGCGGCCCTGCAGCAGGCCAAGTGCGTCGTGCGTGCCCAGCACGACGTCCGGCAACGACTGCACGAGGGCATCCGCCGGACGCAGGTACTGCTGTCGCTGCGCCGACTCGGCCGCCTCGAGCGTCGCCAGCGTGACCGAGGCGT
>CAIQON010000079.1 GCA_903873475.1 uncultured bacterium | reverse complement strand
GGCGGCCCGACCGACATGCTCGGACGCAGCGTCGGCGCCAAGCTTTCGGAACAGGTCGGCCAGCCGGTCACGGTAGACAACCGGCCCGGTGCCGGCGGCAACCTCGGCCTCGAGGTCGCATCGAAGGCACCCGCCGACGGCTACACCATGGTGCTGTCCTCGCCGCTGATCTCGATCAGCCCGTCGCTTTACGCGAAGCTCAACTACGATCCGATGAAGGACCTGGCGCCGATCTCGCTGCTGGCGGTGATCCAGAACATCCTGATCGTGCATCCGTCGGTGCCTGCGAAGAACCTGGGCGACCTGGTGAAGATCGCGCGCGCCAATCCCGGCCGACTCAACTACAGTTCGGGCGGCGTTGGCACCACCGGCCACCTCGCGGCCGAACTGCTGAACAGCCTGATGAAAATCCGCACCGTGCACGTGCCATACAAGGGCTCCGGGCAGGCGCTGGTCGGCCTGATGTCGGGCGAGACCGACATGCTCATCATGGCCGCCGCCGTCGCGGCGCCGCAGGTCACCGCAGGCAAGGTGAAGGGTATCGCGCTGCTGTCGGAGAAGCGGGTCCCCAACCTGCCGAACGTGCCCACCGCAGCCGAGTCCGGCGTGCAGGGTTTCGAGGTGCCGATCTGGTACGGCATGCTGGCACCGTCGGGTACCCCGCGCGAGCTGATCGGGCGGCTGAACGCCGAGATCGTCAAGGCGCTGGCCTCGCCCGACCTGCGCGACAAGCTGGCCGCCTCGGGCATCGAGTCGCGCACCAGCACGCCGGAACAGTTCGCCGAGTTCATCCGCAGCGAAGCGGTGCGCTATGGCAAGGTGATCCGCGACGCAGGGATCAAGGGCGAGTAGTACCGATCGAACCAACGTTGCACCGACCGAGGGAAACACCGTGGCCAGGAAGACCATTCGCAGCCTGCTGAAGGAAGAAAAACCCCTGGTGCTGCCGGGTGCGCACGATGCGCTGTCCGCGCTGCTGATCAAGCAGGCGGGCTTCAAGGGTTTCTTCATCGGCGGCTTCCAGACGGCCGGCGCGCGGCACGGCCTGCCCGACATCGGCCTGTGCCAGCTCGGCGAGTTCGGCGCGGCATTCCGCGACATGGTCAACGCCTGCGACCTGCCGGTGCTGGTCGATGCCGACAACGGCTACGGTGACGTGAAGAACTGCGTGCACCTGCTCAACAGCTACGAACGCATGGGCATCTCGGCGCTTTTCATCGAAGACCAGGTGGCGCCCAAGCGTTGCGGCCACATGGCCGGCAAGCGCGTGGTGCCGACCGAGGAGATGGAAGCGAAGCTGCGCGCGATGAGCGCAAACCGCATGGACCCTGAGACGTTCATCGTCGCGCGTACCGATGCGCGCGCGATCCACGGGCTTGACGAAGCACTGCGCCGCGCGGAACGCTACGTGCGCGCTGGCGCCGACGGCGTGTTCATCGAGTCGATGCTCGACGAGGAAGAGATGGCGCGCGCGGTGCGCGAGATCGACACCGTGCACGTGGCAAACATGCTCGAAGGCGGGCTGTCGCCGATCGTCAAGCCGTCGGTGCTGGGCGAGATGGGCTACGGCATCGCGCTCTACGGCATCACCCTGCTGCTGCGTGTCGTGAAGACGATGCAGCTGGCGCTGGCCGACCTGCGCAGCGACGAGCTGAAGCTGGTCGGTACCGGCGCCAACTTCGACGACTACCTGAAGGTGGTCGGCATCGACCGCTGGCGCGCGATCGAGGAACAGTTCGGCGAGCAGCACGCCGACAGCGCGAAGACCGGGCACTAGCACCCGGCCCGCACCGATTCCACGACAGACGACAGGACCGGCGCCCGCGCCGACAGGAAGGACGCGATGATCCGTGCCGCCGTGATCGGCCTGGGCCGCTGGGGGCGCAACCATGTGCGCTCGGTGCAGGGTGGGGACGACCTGCCCAGCCCGCATGTGCGCTTCGTGCGTGCAGTCGTGCAGACACCGGAAAGATCGGCCGACTTCGCGCGCGAACACGGGCTGGCGCTCGGCACCGACCTGCGGTCGGTCCTCGCCGATCCGTCGATCGACGCGGTGGTACTGGCCACGCCGAACTCGCTGCACGCCGGCCAGGTGCGTGCCTGCGCCGCCGCCGGCAAGTCGGTGCTGAGCGAGAAGCCGCTCGCGCTCTCGCTGGACGACGCACGGGGCGCGCTGCAGGCCTGCATTAGCGCCGGCGTCGTGCTCACGGTCGGGCAGGACAAGCGCTACTGGCCGTCGATGCGCGCGCTGGGCGAGGTGGTCGCCAGCGGCGTGCTCGGCCCGCTGCTGCATGCCGAGGGCCATTTCAGCAACGAGAACCAGAAGAACTTCTTTACCAGCTGGCGCGAGCGGCCGGAAGAGGCCCCCGCCTCCAGCCTGACCGCCACCGGCATCCATGTGCTGGACGCGATGATCCGCCTGCTCGGGCCAGTGGCTGGCGTGAGCGCGACCACCGTCTCTCAGCCACCGCCGGACGAGGCACTGGATGCCCTGACGATGGTGTTCCGCTTCGCCCGCCCGATATCCGCCGTCCTGTGCGGCGTGCGCCCCACCCCGCTCTTCTGGCGGCTGCATGTGTTCGGGCGCGACGGTTCGGTCGAAGCCATCGGCGACCGCGAAGTGGTGATCCGGCTGAGCGGCCAGCCGATCCGTCGGCTCGACCTGCAGCCGGTGAACGGCATGCGCCTGCAGATGGAAGCCTTCGCCGCCGCGGTCGCCGCGCGCGCACAACCCGCCGCCTGGCCGATCCCGCCAGACGAAATGCTCGGTACCATTGCAGCCGTAGAAGCCGTCGCACGCTCGCTTCGCGACGGCACCCCGGTGCAGGCCACCCAGCCCTGAAGATAATCCGGGTCAGACACGGATTTCCTGATCGGGGTCAGACCCCACTGATCCAGAAACCCGTGTCTGACCCGGGTTTGTGCAAGGAGACGCGCGTGACAGGCAGGACCCCGGTGATCGACGTGCACAGCCATGTGCTGCCCAGGCCGCTGATCGAGGCGATCGCCGCCCGGCCGCATGAACACGACATCGAGGTCGTGCACGACGCGCAGGGCGCGATCAGCCGCTTCAAGCGCAGCGACGGGCATGCCACCCCGATCCCCGCCGAGTTCCACGATGCCGATGCCAAGGTGGCCGGCATGGACCGCAAGGGCATCGACATCTCGGTGCTGTCCACCACGCCGTTCGTGTTCTTCTACTGGCTGCAGGTGGACCGGGCGCTCGCTGCGGCCCGGGTCACCAATAACGGCATCGCCGCCATGGTGGCCGCGCACCCGACCCGGCTGCGCGGCATGGCAACCGTCCCGATGCAGGACGCCGATGCCGCGATCGCCGAACTGGAGCGCTGCGTGCGCGAGCATGGCTTCCGCGCACTGGAGGTCGGCTGCACGGTGCAGGACCTGCAGCTGTCCGAACCGCGCTTCCGGCCGATCCTGAAGCGCGCGGCGGAACTGAAGGTCGTGCTTTTCGCGCATCCGCATTTCGTCGGCGGCGTGCGCGACCAGCTGGAATGCTGGTACCTCGCCAACCTGATCGGGCACCCGCTCGACACCGTGCTGATGGCGAGCCACCTGATGTTCAGCGGCACGCTCGACGAGTTGCCCGACCTGAAGATCATCCTCGCGCATGGCGGCGGCTACCTGCCCTACCAGATCGGGCGCCTTGCACACGGCCATGAATGCCGCACCGAGACAAAGGCGCAGTCGAAGACCTCGCCGCTTGAACTGCTGCGCCGGTTCTGGTGCGACGCGCTGACCCATGACGCGATGGCACTGAAGTACCTGGTCGACCGCGTCGGCGCCGATCGCGTGGTGGTCTGTACCGATGCGCCCTACGACATGGGCGAAGAGAATCCGCTCGGAATGCTGGAACAGCTGACCGGGCTCACCAACCAGCAGCGCGACCTGATCCACGGACTGAACGCGCTCGAACTGCTCGGGGAAGGACAGTCCTGATGGAACCCACCAAAGGCAAGGGCCGCGCGATCGTCATCGGGGGTTCCCTCGGCGGATTGTTCGGCGCCAACCTGCTGCTCGCCCGTGGCTGGGACGTAAAGGTGTACGAACGCGCGAGCGACGACCTCGCCACCCGCGGCGCCGGCATCGGTACCCATGAAGAGCTGTTCGCCGTGATGCGCGAACTGGGCATCACCATCGACGAGACCATCGGCGTCGCCGTCAACCGCCGGATGTGCCTCGCGCTGGACGGCTCGCTGGTATACGAGCTGGCCGTACCGCAAACCATGAGCGCCTGGGCGCGCGTCTACCGCCCGCTGAAGGCAATGCTGCCCGACCGCTGCTATCGTCCCGGCACGGCACTGACCGGCTTCACCGAGCACGCCGACCGGGTGGTGGTCGAACTGTCCGACGGCACGCGCGACGAATGCGACCTGCTGATCGGCGCCGACGGCATCCGCTCGACGCTGCGTTCCATCTGGCAACCCGCAGCACAGCCGGTGTACGTCGGCTACATCGCCTGGCGCGGCGTGATGCAGGAAAGTGCGATGCCGCTGGCGCTGCATGCCCAGCTGATGCCGAACTACGCGTTCGGCCTGCCCGAAGGCGAGATGATGCTGGCCTATCCGGTGCCCGGGAAAGGCGACGACGTCCGTCCCGGCCATCGCGGCTACAACTTCGTCTGGTACCGCCCGACCGACGAGCACACCCAGTTGCCCGACCTGTGCACCGATGCCACCGGCCGCTGCCATGGCCAGTCGATCGCACCGCCGCTGATCCGTCCGGAAGTCATCCGTGCGATCAAGAAGACCGCGCGCGAGGTGCTTGCGCCGCAGATCGCGGAAGCTTTCGAACTCACCGAACAGCCGTTCTTCCAGGCGATCTACGACCTCGAGTCGACGACCGTCGCGAAGGGCCGGGTCGCCCTGCTCGGCGATGCCGCCTTCGTAGCACGCCCGCACATCGGCGCCGGGGTGAGCAAGGCTGCGCTCGATGCGCTCGACCTGGTGAACCAGCTGGATGCGGCGCCAGGCGACATCGCCGGGGCCCTTGCCACCTACGACGTGCGCCGGCGCAACTTCGGCAGCAAGGTCGTGGAACGCTCGCGCTGGGTCGGCGGCTATGTGCAGTGGCACGGCAAGCCGAAGCACCTGCACCCAGCCAACATGATGCCATCGGCACCGGAGAACGTGCTGCGCGAGATCGGTGCGCCACTCGCCAAGATCAAGGAACTGCACACGATGATGTGATCTGTGCCTGTAATGCTCGTCCGAGGTACATCCATGAACGAGGAGCATCCGCCCTGGCACACCGCCGAGGCCACGGATGCAAGGATGGGGTCACGTCTTGCAAGGATGGGGTCTTGAGTTTTGCTTCCAAGGATGGGGTCAGGTCTTGAGTTTTGCTTCGGCTTGAAGGGTCCGAGCAAAACTCAAGACCTGACCCCATGCGCACACACAAGACCTGACCCCATGCGCACACATGCGCATGCGCTAGGACTGGGAAAGGAACTGCACCGAGTTAGAATGCGTCAACCTCACGGCACACGGAAGGAACGCCATGGAACTCGGACTCAAAGGCAAGGTTGCCCTGATCACCGGCGGCAGCGAAGGCATCGGCCGCGCCACCGCGCTCTGCCTGGCCAGGGAAGGCGCGATCGTCGCGATCTGCGCGCGCCGCGCCGAGCCGCTGGCTGCAGTCGAAAAGGAACTGCTCGCCACCGGCGCCACCGTGTTCGCCTTCCAGGGCGATGCGACCAACGCCGAGCAGATGCAGCACTGGGTGAAGCAGGTCCACGACACGTTCGGGAAGATCGACATCCTGGTCAACAACGCCGGCGGCTCGGGCCAGCTGTCGTTCGACGACGTCGACGAGGCGCGCTGGCAGGAAGACGTGTCGGTCAAGCTGTTCGCGCCGATGCGCCTGATCCGCCTCGTGCTGCCGTACATGAAGGCGCAGAAGTCGGGCTCGATCATCAACCTGACGATGGCGGCCGCCGCCACGCCGGGCGCGAACCAGTTGCCGACGGTGGTGAGCCGGCAGGCCGGGGCGACGCTGGCCAAGGCGCTGTCGAAGGAACTCGGCCCCCACAACATCCGGGTCAACGTGGTCTGCGTCGGCAAGATCAAGACGCCGCAGCAGGCGCGCGGTGCCAAGCGCAACAACCTGACGGTCGAAGAGCACTTCGCCCGCAATGCCAAGTCGGTGCCGCTGCAGCGCATGGGCGACCCGGAAGACATGGGCAATGCCATCACCTTCCTGGTCTCGGATGCGGCCGGCTACATCACCGGCACCTGCGTGAACGTCGATGGTGGCCTGTCCGGCGTGCTCTGACCCCGATGAAATCCACCCAAGCCCTGCACGACCTCGGCCAGAGTCTCTGGCTGGACAACATCACGCGCGACCTGCTCGACAACGGCACGCTGGCGCGCTACATCGCCGACCTGTCGGTGACCGGCCTGACGTCGAACCCGACGATCTTCGCGGGTGCGATCGGCGGCAGCCAGGCGTATGACGCGGGTATCGCCGCGAAGACGAAGGCCGGCCTGAACAACGAGGCACTGTTCGTCGAACTGGCGCTGGAAGACCTGCGCCGCGCCGCCGACCTGTTCCGTCCCGAGTTCGAACGCACGGGCGGCGTCGATGGCTGGGTATCGATGGAAGTCTCGCCGCTGCTGGCGAACGACACCGCCGGCACGATCGCCGAGGCGCTGCAGATCCACCGGCAGGCGGACCGGCCGAACCTGTTCGTGAAGATCCCCGGCACGCCGGAGGGACTACCCGCGATTGAGGCAGCGATCTTCGCCGGCGTGCCGGTGAACGTGACGCTGCTGTTCTCCTGCGCGCAGTACGAAGCGGTGGCCGAGGCCTGGCTGCGCGGCATCGAGCGACGCATCGATGCAGGGCTCGATCCGCGCATCGATTCGGTCGCCTCGCTGTTCATCAGCCGCTGGGATGCGGCAGTCGCCGGCAAGGTACCGACGGCACTGAACAACCGGCTGGGCGTCGCCATCGGCCAGCAGGCCTGTCTCGCCTACCGCGACCTGCTCGCCTCGGCGCGCTGGAAGCGGGTGATGGCTGCCGGTGCCCGGCCGCAACGGCTGCTCTGGGCCAGCACCGGCACCAAGGACCCGGCCGCACCGGACACGCTCTACATCGAGGCGCTGGCGGCACCCGACACGGTGAACACGATGCCGGAGAAGACGCTGCTCGCGTTCGCCGACCACGGCAAGGTCGGCGGCGCGATCGGTGCAGGCCGCAGTGGCGAGCCGGCGGTGACGCTTGCCGCGATCAAGGCGGCTGGCGTCGACCTCGATGCACTGGCGCTGAAGCTGCAGCAGGACGGGGCGGCGGCGTTCGTGAAGTCGTGGCATGAACCGCTGGGCACGATCGATGCGCGAATGAAGGCGGTGGGCTGAAGAAGGCCGAACGCCCAGAGGCTATCCCTTCGGAACGGGTCTGGGTGGCTCGACAGGACTTCCCGAGGCGCGCTTGATGAGGTAGGCGTGAACCTCGTCGCCTGCGTACACTGCGGCTCCCGCATCTATGGCTTCAGCCGCTGCCAGCGCATCCGAAACGAAAGATTCGTGCATTTCGGCGCGCGCTTTCGAAGTGCTCGCAGGCTCCACGTTAGTGCAGAGTTTGGACATGGTTCCCTCCGTTGCTGCGGATCATTCACGGTCGGCGCTGATCCCGCCTCACGCCCTCGGCACCACCCCGCGCGTCGGCGCCCGCATGAACGCGAAGTCGACTCCGCGCTCCGCCTGCTCGATGTCTTCCATGTACAGCTTGCGGTAGCCGCGCCGGTCTTCCGGCTTCGGCTCCGGCGCGACCCAGGCCGCGCGGCGCGCGGCGAGTTCTTCGTCGCTCACCAGCACGTCGATGCGCCGCCCCGCAGTATCGAGCCGGATACGATCACCATTGCGCACCAGCGCCAGCGGCCCGCCGACGGCCGATTCCGGCGACACATGCAGCACGATGGTGCCGAACGCGGTGCCGCTCATGCGCGCATCGGACACGCGCACCATGTCCTTCACGCCCTGCTCCGCGAGTTTCTTCGGGATCGGCAGGTACCCGGATTCCGGCATGCCGGGCACGCCCTTGGGGCCGGAGTTCTGCAGCACCAGGATATCGTCCGCGGTCACGTCCAGCGCCGGGTCGTCGATGCGCTCGGCGAGGTCGGCCAGCGACGAGAACACCACCGCCCTGCCCTCGTGCTGCAGCAGCGGCTGCGAGGCGGCGCACTGCTTGATGATCGCGCCGTTGGGCGCGAGGTTGCCGCGCAGAACGACCATCGCGCCGTCCTTGTAGACGGGGTCGTCGAAGGCATGGACCACCTTCTGGTCCCATCCGGGTGGCGCGGCATCGAGGTTTTCGCCCAGCGTGCGCCCGGTGACGGTGAGTGCATCCAGGTTCAGCAGCGGCTTCAGCTGGCGCATGATCGTCGTCGCACCACCGGCACGGTACAGGTCTTCCATGTAGCCCTGCCCGGTCGGCTTCAGGTCGACCAGCACCGGCGTCTTGCGGCCCATGCGGTCGAAGCCTTCGAGGTCGAGTTCGAAGCCCAGCCGTGCCGCGATCGCGGCCATGTGGATCAGCGCATTGGTCGAACCGCCGACGGCGAGCAGCATGGTCAGGGCATTCTCGAACGCCGCCTGGGTCATCACCTTGTCGGGCGTGAGCCCTTCGGCGGCGATGGCCACGGCGCGCGCACCGGTCTCTTCGGCGTTGCGGATCCGGTCTGCCATCACTGCCGGAATCGCAGCCCCACCAGGGATCATCATGCCCATTGCCTCGGCGCAGCAGGCCATGGTGCTGGCGGTACCCATCACCATGCAGGTGCCGGCGGTCGGGCACAGCTTCTCCTCGATCTCGCCGATCTCGCGCGCATCGATCTCGTTGCCGCGGTACTTGCCCCAGAAGCGGCGGCAGTCGGTGCAGGCGCCGAGCCGCTCGCCCTTGTGGTCGCCGGTCATCATCGGCCCGGTGACCATCAGCACCGCGGGCACGTTCGCGCTGGCCGCACCCATCAGCAGCGCCGGCACCGTCTTGTCGCAGCCACCGATCAGCACGCAGGCATCCATCGGCTGCGCGCGGATCATCTCTTCGGTGTCGATCGCCATCAGGTTGCGCAGGTACATGCTGGTCGGGTGCGCGAACGATTCGTGCAGCGACACCACCGGGAACTCGATCGGCAGGCCGCCGGCGAGCATCACGCCGCGCTTGATGCCCTCGATCAGGTCGGGGACGTTGCGGTGGCAGGCGTTGTAGCCGGAGAAGGTGTTCGTGATGCCGATGATCGGGCGGTTCAGCGAATCTTCGGTGTAGCCCATCGCCTTGATGAAGGCCTTGCGCAGGAACAGCGAGAAACCCTGGTCGCCATAGGCGGTCAGGCCCTTCTTCATGCCACGCGGTTTCTCGTCTGCCATCTCGATGCTCTTCCGGAGTGTGTGGAGGCAAGTGTAACGCCAGCGTCTGGCATGCTGCCGGGTGCGGCGGCGACAAGTGGCTCGCGTCTCGACAGGTGCGCGTGGTACCGCCAGGCTGGATGGACATCAATACGCGCCTGTGACATCGGCCCGCACCATAACGTACACCCACGTAGGAGATAACCGGAAAATTCAACCTGGCGCGGGTTCGCTTCGCCCAGAAGCTCGAGCAGCGCGTGGCCAAGAACACGGAGAAGGCACGCGCCCACCTCGAGGAGCTGCAGTATCTCGCGGCCCACGATGCCATCACCGCGTTGCCCAACCGGGCTGGCCTGCTGCAGTTGCTGGAGGGGACCGTCGCCGCCTGCGACCCGGCGCGCGAGGTGGTCGTCGCCGTCAGCCTGCGCATGGAGCGGTTCCCCGAGACGATCAACGTGATCGGCGAGGAGGCCAGCGATCGCCTCGCGCG
This sequence comes from uncultured bacterium, assembly GCA_903873475.1. Classification (GTDB taxonomy): domain Bacteria; phylum Pseudomonadota; class Gammaproteobacteria; order Burkholderiales; family CAIKXV01; genus CAIKXV01. Next base: position 1,299 of record CAIQON010000079.1, on the reverse strand, counting down.
CCACATCGCCGGCGCGCTCGCGCTGCACCTCGATGCCGACGAGCTGCTGCGCCAGTTGCTCGACAGGTCCGGCCTGCCGCCCGCGCAGATCGTGGTCGAGCTGACCGAATCCTCCTTCGCCGACGATCCGCAGCACCTCATGCGCACCGCGCATGCGCTTCGCTCGATGGGGGGTGCGGCAGTCGATCGACGACTTCGGCACCGGTTATTCTTCCCTCGCCTATCTGCGCGACCTTCCCGTGGACGAGTTGAAGATCGACCAGGTCTTCATCCGCAGCCTCGCCGAAGGCAGCCGATCGGCTCCCCTGGTCGAGGCCGTGATCAGGCTTGCACACACGCTGGGCCTGGAGGTCGTGGCCGAAGGCATCGAGGAGAAGGCCGCCGAGCAGTTTCTCGCCGCCTGCGGCTGCGATACAGGACAGGGGTTCCTGTACGCCCCTGCGATGCCGGCGAACCTGTTCATCGACTACGTGCGCAATTCGACTGCGCGCGAGCCGCGCTTGCCCGCGGCCAGCCGTTCCGAAGGCTGACCCCGTACTCAGCGCACGGCAGTGGCGCTTCGTGCCCCGCCTGCGCCCTTGTCGATCAGCGATTGCGCAAGATCGCGATCTACCAGCAGGGCAAGCTGCTCGGCCTCGCGCGCTGCCGCTCGTCACAGGGCCTGGGCGCGTCCGCGACCGTCCGGCCAGCGCCGCGATCCGCCCACGCGCGATCAGCAGCGCCGGACGCGCCACCTGCACCTGACGGGCATAGACGGCAAAGGCGGCAAGCGCGCGGCGCGCCTGTGCGAACGAGTCGCGCAGGCGCGACCGCGGGACAGCGGCACGCGCTGGCCCGCCAGATCGAGCGCCGCGCTCAGGTCGCGCTGCGCGGCTGCAAGGTCGCCCAGTTGCATCTGGCTGTAGCCACGACGGCGCAGGCACTCGACTCGTGCCTGATCGACGCGGTCGCGTTCGATACCGGGGAACGCCCCGCCGTCGGACTGCAGCCGTTCGATGGCCTCACCGAGATTAACGACCGCTTCGGCGTGCGCATGTCGCTGCATCGCCTCGCGGCCGGCGGTACGCAGCCAGTCCGCCGCACGCCACGCCTCGCCTGCGCAACGCCAGTGATCGGCAATCCGTGTCCTCGCCCCCATCGAACAGCGCCTGCAGCCGCTGGCCCTCAGGCCGCAGGCTGGCGGTCCGCGAGACCGTCTGGTGCCAGCGCGCGGCCAGGGCGGGCAGCATTCCCGCGACCAGGCTGCGCCAGACCCGGTAGGGCACGTGGCGATCGGCAAACACCTGCTGCTCGATGGCG
>CAIQON010000078.1 GCA_903873475.1 uncultured bacterium | reverse complement strand
CGCCCCCCGCCCCGCGATCTCCATCCGCGGCGCCCGCCAGAACAACCTGCGTAACCTCGACCTCGACCTGCCACTGGGCGAACTGACGGTCGTCACCGGGGTCTCCGGCTCCGGCAAGTCGTCGCTGGTGTTCGACACGCTGTACGCCGAAGGCCAGCGCCGCTACGTCGAGACTTTCTCGCCCTACGCGCGCCAGTTCCTCGACCGGATGGACAAGCCGCAGGTCGACCGCATCGACGGGATCCCGCCGGCGATCGCGATCGACCAGGTGAACCCGGTCCGCACTTCGCGCTCGACCGTAGGCACGATGACCGAGTTGAACGACCACCTGAAGCTGCTGTTCGCGCGGGCGGCACGGCTGTACTGCCGCTGCTGCGGGCAGCCGGTGCGGCGCGACTCGACCGATTCGATCTTCGCCGCGCTGGCCGAGCGGGCGCCGACGGCCGGCGACCCGCGGCTGGCGATCACCTTCCCGGTCCCGGTGCCGGACAACTTCAAGCCGGACGAAGTACGGGCGATGCTCGAGCGGCAGGGTTACACGCGCATCGAGCTCGAAGGTGCCAAGCGATTCACCGTCGTGCAGGATCGCTTCCGCTTCGGCAACGCCGAGAAGGCGCGCGTGGTCGAGGCGCTCGAGGCCGCGCTGCGCGTCGGCCAGGGCCGGGTGGACGTCCGCGTGCTGGAAGAATCATCTGCGGGGGACAACAGCGACGCGGCGGGCAACGCGCCAGCCTCGCCTGCAGCCACATCCACGGCTACGGTCTGGCGCTTCTCCTCCGACCTGCACTGCGCCCACTGCGACCTGCACTACGCCGATCCGACCCCGAGCCTGTTCTCGTTCAATTCGCCGGTCGGTGCCTGCGAGACCTGCCGCGGCTTCGGTCGGGTGATCGGGGTCGATTACGGCCTGGTCGTACCCGACGAATCGAAGACGCTGCGCCAGGGCGCGGTCAAGCCCTGGCAGTCGAAGAGCTTCAGCGAATCGCAGAAGGAACTGATCGAGTACGCGCAGAAGCGCGGCATCCCGATCGACGTGCCCTGGCGCGACCTCGGCGAGGCCAACCGGCGCTGGGTGATCGACGGCGAGCCGCAATGGAAGAGCTGGAACAAGTCCTTCCCCGGCACCTGGTACGGCGCGAAGCGCTTCTTCGACTGGCTCGAGACCAAGAGCTACAAGATGCATGTACGCGTGCTGCTGTCGCGCTATCGTGCCTACACCCCGTGCACCGACTGCGATGGCGCGCGGCTGCGCCCCGATGCGCTCGACTGGCGCCTGGGCTCTCGCGAAGATGCCGACACGGCGCTCGCCGGCACCAGCCGCTTCCGCCCGCATGCGGCGCGCTACGATGAAGCGACGCTGCACGCCCTGCCCGGCCTCACGGTGCACGACATGATGCTGCTGCCGGCCGAACGCCTGCGCACCTTCTTCGACCGGCTGCAGTTGCCGGCACCGCTCGACCAGGCAACCGAGCAGTTGCTCGGCGAGATCCGCGCGCGCGTCGGCTACCTGTGCCAGGTCGGTCTCGCCTACCTCACCCTCGACCGCCAGTCGCGCACGCTGTCCGGTGGTGAAGTGCAGCGCATCAACCTGTGCACCGCACTCGGCACTTCCCTGGTCAACACGCTGTTCGTGCTCGACGAACCGTCGATCGGCCTGCATCCGCGCGACATGCAGCAGGTGATCGCGGTGATGCAGCGGCTGCGCGCCGCGGGCAACACGCTGGTGGTGGTCGAGCACGACCCGCAGATCATGTTCGGCGCCGACCGCATCCTCGACATCGGGCCCGGCCCGGGCGAGCAGGGGGGCAACATCGTCTTTCACGGCACGCCGGTCGAGATGATGGACTCGGGCACGCTGACCGCACTCTATCTGTCGGGCCGGCGCCGCGCCGACGCCGGGCAGCTGGGCCGTCCGCACGCCGAGATCGCCGCCCTGCCCACGCTCGTGCTGCGCGGTGCCTCGGAACACAACCTGAAGAAGGTCGATGTCGCGATCCCGCTCGGCTGCCTGGTGACCGTGACCGGCGTGTCCGGCTCGGGCAAGTCGACGCTGATCGACAACGTCCTGCATCCGGCGCTGTTGCGCCATTTCGGGCGTCCCACCGAGGCCCCCGGCGCGTTCGAGTCGCTGGAGGGCGCGGACCGTCTGGAAGACGTGGTGATGGTCGACCAGACGCAGATCGGCCGCACGACGCGATCCAACCCGGCGAGCTATGTCGGGGCCTTCGATGCGATCCGCACGCTGTTCTCGAAGCTGCCGCTGGCGAAGGAACGCGGCTATACCGCCGGCACCTTCAGCTTCAACTCGGGCAACGGGCGCTGCCCGACCTGCGGCGGTACCGGCTTCGAGTTCGTCGAGATGCAGTTCCTGTCCGACGTCTACCTGCGTTGCCCCGACTGCGACGGCACCCGCTACCGCGCAGAGACGCTCGAAGTGACTCTCGACGGCCGCTCGATCGCCGACGTGCTGGACCTCACCGTGTCCGGGGCCCTGGCGGTGTTCGCCGGCGAACGCGACCTGGTGGCGGCACTGCAGCCCCTGGCCGAGGTCGGCCTCGACTACCTGAGGCTGGGCCAGCCGGTACCGACGCTGTCCGGCGGCGAGGCGCAGCGCCTGAAGCTCGCGGGGCACCTCGCCGAAGCGGCGAAGCGCGACAACCGCTATGCGGCACCCAGGGACGGGCGCGGCAAGCTGTTCCTGTTCGACGAACCGACCACCGGTCTGCATTTTGACGACGTGCGCAAACTGCTCGGCGCCTTCCACAAGCTGCTGCTCGCCGGACATTCGATCATTGTCATCGAACACAACCTCGACGTGATCCGCGCT
>CAIQON010000077.1 GCA_903873475.1 uncultured bacterium | reverse complement strand
TGCCGCAGCACGCCGACGCGCAGCCCCTTGACGCCATCGTCCAGGGTGGCGCGGTAATCCGGGACCTCGATGGCCACGCTGCCTGCATCGAGTGGATCGTGGCCGGCGATCGCCTGCAGCAGTATCGCGCAGTCTTCCACGGTGCGCGCCATCGGTCCGCAGTGATCGAGGGTGAACGAGTTCGGCATCACGCCGGCCCGGCTCACCAGCCCTGAACTGGGCATCAGGCCGGCGAGCCCGCACAGCGAGGCGGGACCGCGGATCGAGCCTCCGGTATCCGAGCCCAGCGACGCAGGGACGAGGCCGCCGGCCAGCGCGGCACCCGAGCCGCTGCTCGATCCGCCGGTGAAGTGCTCGAGATGCCACGGGTTGCGTGCCGGTGGCCACGGCAGGTCGAAGGAGGGGCCTCCGAGGGCGAACTCGTGCGTCTGCAGCTTGCCCAGCAAGACTGCGCCCGCCGCTTCGAGCCTGCGCACGGTGGTCGCATCCTGCGTCGGGATGTTGCCAAGACCTATCCTGGAGCCGCCGGACGTGAGTATCCCGCGGGTCTCGTATATGTCCTTCAGCGCAAACGGGATGCCGTGCAGCAGCCCGCGGTAACGTCCCGCCGCGATCTCCGCTTCCGCTTGCCGTGCCTGTGAGCGGGCACGCTCGGCAGTGACGGTGATGAAGGCATCGAGCTGGGGATCGAGCGCGGCGATGCGTTGCAGCAACGCATCCGTGTATTCAAGCGGCGACAACCTGCGCGCAGCGATGTGTCGGGCAGCTTCGGCAATGCCCATGAAACACAGCTCTGCAGGCGCGTCGGCCATGGTGCGGCTTCCCGGTCAGGTCAACGTGAGGACAATCGGTGCCCGGAACATGATAGCAACAGGACACGCATTGGCACTGGCCTGTCCCGGTCGTGCTCGCGCCGAGCAAGGATGCGGTGGCCCGTAGGGCGCGCCTGAGCACAACGGAGACCGGGAGGTAAACCGTCACCAGCGCAACACGCGCGGCCCGAGGATCGCGCCGACGGCGCCAGTCAGAACGATACCGAGCGAGTACCAGGTTGCGATGAAGGCAGCGGACGCCTCGGGGCACGAGAACGCGTAGCCGAACGCGCCAACCGACCCGGCCAGCAGGCCAGCCGCGAACCCTGCCGCGTGGGGGCGCGTCGGCGCGAGGCCGCGAATCGCCCAGAGGGCTGCGGCCAGCGCTGGTAGTGACAGTGCCAGCACACTGGGCGGGCAACTGAACCACGAATGCCCCAGCAGGGCTGCCATGCGAACGTCGGCGGGCTCGGATAACCATGAGATGAGACCGATCGCCGACATCGAGAGCATCACGGCGATGACTGCACCGCGTGCTCTGGCCGATGGCGCCGCGGGTCGTGACAACTGCACCGCCCACCAGCCGGCGGCGGCAGCCAATGCGCCTGCGTAGGCCATCTTGGTCCAGGGCACGTGCGTGCTGAACAGCGACCCCGGGATCAGCCCGAACCACGTGATCGCTGCCCAGGCGCTGGCAAGCAGCCCGGCGATCACCGCCGGGGTCAGGCGCCTTGCCACCAGCGCCCGAGGGGCCGGGCCGGCATTGCAGGCGAGCATGTCGATCAGTGCCTCTGTCTTCATCCTTGCAGTACCCCAGTACTCTCGGCGTCCTTCGCGTCGTGCCGGACCAAGGCGGCCAGTCGCTTGAGCCCGCGGTGCACCTGCACCTTGATCGCCGCCTCCGATGCGCCCGTGCGCGAGGCTGCTTCGGCGATCGAAAGCCCCTCCAGCTTGGTCAACACGATCGCCTGCCGCTGCGCGTCGGGAAGCGCCGTCAGCAACACCGCCAGGTCGCGCCTCGCGCCACCGTCGTCGGGCGCGGCAGCCAGCATCTGTTCATCGACGTCGTCGTGCAGGTCGTCGCGTCGACCGCGCCGTCGCCATAGATCCACCAGTTTGTGCCGCGCGATGGCCATCGTCCAGGCGCTGACGGGCAGCGACGGATCGTATGTGCCACGTTGCAGATGCAGGGCCAACAGCGTCTCCTGAACCAGGTCTTCCACCTCGTCCGGAAGCCCGGACAGACGGCGCTTCAGATACCCACGAAGCCGGGCGGCAAGCATGCCGAGGCACTGCCGATACGCCACCTCGTCACCCGACTGCGCCCGCAGCCATAGCGGCTTGAGGACAGACTCGAAGTCGCCGGGGCTGGTACTGAAGGGCATGTCGTTGCTCGGGGGGCGATGGTTACAGCGCCTGCGGCGACAGGCGGGATTGCGACGCGACTGGACAGGTTGTGCGGGATTCTGCCAAATAGGCAGCCACAAGTCCCGCAAGACTGGATGCAACCTGACCGGCGCTGGTCGCCAGTTGTGTCCTCGCTGTAACCGCTTCGAGCAATGCGGCGAATAACGGGCATCACGCCATCACGCCAACCGGGCCCACGAACGATGCACGCTACGCTTCCCCTGCTCGCTGCCACGGATTTTCCGCCGATCCGCCGCCGGACGCTCTCCACCCTGCAGGTCAACCTCGGCTACAAGTGCAACCAGAGCTGCCTGCACTGCCACGTTGCCGCCAGCCCTCGACGCACCGAGATGATGGACGGCGAGACGGTGGCACTGGTGGTCGATGTGCTGCGTGCGCGCAAGGTCTCGACCCTTGACCTCACCGGTGGCGCGCCGGAGCTGAACGAGCACTTCCGCGCTGTCGTGCGCGAGTCCCGCGCGCTGGGCGTGCGTGTCATCGACCGCTGCAACCTCACTATCCTGTCAGAGCCCGGGCAGGAAGACCTTGCGGCGTTCCTGGCCGAACACGGGGCGGAGGTCACCGCATCGCTGCCGTGCTACTCGCCGGCCAACGTCGACCGCCAGCGCGGCGACGGTGTCTTCGAGCGCAGCATCGCGGGGCTGCGCCAGCTCAACGCGCTCGGTTACGGCGATCCGGCACGTCACCTCAAGAGCGGCCTGGTGCTGAACCTCGTCTACAACCCGCAGGGCGCGGTGCTGCCGCCG
>CAIQON010000076.1 GCA_903873475.1 uncultured bacterium | reverse complement strand
GATTTTCTGGCCAACATGAGCCACGAGATCCGCACGCCGATGAACGCCATCATCGGCACGACCCACCTGATTCTCAGGACTGAACTCACCGCCCGGCAGCGCAGTTACCTGAGCAGGATCGAGGTCTCCAGCCATCATCTGCTCGGCATCATCAACGATGTGCTGGACCTGTCCAAGATCCAGGCCGGCAAGATGCGCACCGAATGTGTCGATTTCAGGCTGGAGCAGGTGACCGACCACGTGGTGGACCTGGTCGCGGAAAAAGCCGCCCAGAAGGAACTGGAGCTGATCGTCAGCATCGCCCCGGACGTGCCCGGGCAACTGCAGGGTGATCCCTTGCGGCTGGGGCAGGTACTGGTCAATTACGCCAACAATGCGGTCAAGTTCACCGAGCAGGGCGAGGTAGAGATCTCGGTGGCAGTGCAACGGAGCGCCGAGCATGAGGTGCTGCTGCGGTTCGCGGTACGGGACACGGGTATCGGTATCGACGAGGAGCAGCGCAAGGTGCTGTTCAAGGATTTCGAACAGGCTGACAACTCCACGACGCGCAGGTATGGGGGCACGGGGCTGGGCCTGGCCATCGTCAGCCGGCTGGTGAAGCTGATGGGCGGTGATTTCGGCATGGACAGCAAGCCGGGCGAGGGGTCGACGTTCTGGTTCACGGCGAACGTGGGCTACCAGGCGCAGTCGCAGCCCATCCTGCTCGCGGCCGGGCCCATGCCGGCAGCCCGTGTGCTGGTGGTGGATGACAATGCCAGTTCGCGCCAGCACATCGGCGAGATGCTGAGACGGATGAACTTCAGCGTGGCTTTGGCCGATGGTGGCGAAGCGGCCTTGCGGGCGGTGCAGGCCGCCCAGGCCTGCGACGAACCGCATGACGTGATCCTGCTGGACTGGCAGATGCCGGGCATGAGCGGGGTTGAGGCGGCTCGCGCCATCCGTGCCCTGGGCCTGCCCCGGCAACCCCACCTGTGCCTGATGACGACGTTCGGACGCGAGCACCTCTTTGCCCAGGCCGGAGCGCAGGGCATCGAGAGCCTGCTGGTCAAGCCGGTCAGCGCGTCGGTGATGCTCGATCACCTGATGCACGTGCTCCGGCGTCCGTCACCCCAGGACGCAAGGGCCGACCGGCCAGCCTCGGCGTTGCACCAGAGCATCGATCTGAAGCCACTGCACGGCGCGCACGTGCTGCTGGTGGAAGACAACGAGATCAACCGGGAGGTCATCACGGAAATGCTGGAGGATATCGGCGTGGTGGTGAGCGCGGCCGAAAACGGTCAGCGCGCGCTCGACCTGCTCGGCGCCCGCGCCTTTGACCTGGTGCTGATGGACGTGCAGATGCCCGTGCTCGACGGCATTGCGGCGACGGTAGCGATCCGCGCCATGCCGGCGCGGATCGCCTTGCCGGTGATCGCCATGACCGCCAACGCGATGGGCGACGACCGGCAACGCTGCCTCGACGCTGGCATGAACGATTTCGTCGCCAAGCCGATCGACCCCGACCAGCTGTGGCGCGCCCTGCTGCGTTGGGCGCCGAGGCGGCCCGAGGTCAGCGGCGATCGGGGCGCGGACGCGGTCCGCGCCACCAGTGATCCGGCAAAGGGTGTGACCGGATTGGTATTGCCCTGGTCGGTCGATGGCCTGGATACCATGACCGGCCTGCACCACTGTCTCGGCAAGCCGGATCTTTACCGCGTGCTCCTGCAGCAGTTCGTGGATCGGCAAGCCCATGTTTGCGACGAGATTGAACAGGCGCTGGGCGCCGCCCATTGGGAGCGGGCCCAGCGCCTGGCCCACACGCTCAAGGGCCTGGCGGGGACCCTGGGCGCGCTGCAATTGCAGACACTGGCTGAGGCCCTGGAAGGGGCTATCGTCGAGGCCCGAGCCGGCACCGCGGACCTGGCGTCGCTGCGGCACCAGGTGCAGGCGCTGGACGAGTGCCTGCTGCTGTTGATCCAGCAGCTGAGCCTCGCGCTCGGGCCGGCGCGCTCATGGGTGGCCCGCAGTGCCAACGAAGCCGACCAGCAGTCCGCCGAGGCGGACGACGTCCCGCTGGCGGACGTCGCCCGCGAACTGTCGCGATTGTTCGCCCAAGGTGAGTTCAGTGCCGTGGCGCTGCTCGCCAGCCACAACCGGCAGTTGCGTCTGGCCATGGGCCCCGAATTTGACCGTCTTGAGCGTGCCGTGCAGGATTTCGACTTCGGCCGTGCGCTGTTGATCCTGGGAGACAGCATGAAAACTCCCACCCCTACCGTCTGAACCAACCATGCCAAGCAGTCCGGATACCACCCGACCCACCATCATGGTGGTGGATGACACCGCCCAGAACCTAGTCCTGATGACCGAACTGCTGCGCGACGATTACCGGATAATCGTCGCCAATGGCGGGGAGCGGGCGCTGTCGCTGCTGAGCAGCGGCACGCTGCCCGACCTGATCCTGCTCGACATCATGATGCCTGATCTCGATGGTTACGAGGTCCTGCAGCGCATCAAGGCCAACCCGGTCACCATGTATATTCCAGTGATATTCATGACCGGCAAGTCGGAGATGGTCGACGAGATCTGGGGCCTGGATCTCGGCGCGGTGGACTATGTCACCAAGCCGATCAGCCCGCCCATCGTGCAGGCTCGTGTCCGCACGCACCTGATGCTCAAGGCATCGGCTGATTTCCTGCGCGACAAGAGCGAATACCTGCAACAGGAAGTGGCCCGGCGTACGGCCCAGATCAGCGCCATGCAGGATGTCACCGTACTGGCGATGTCATCGATGGCCGAAACCCGGGACAACGAAACGGGCAATCACATCCTGCGCACGCAGCGCTACGTGAAGCGACTGGCCCTGCAACTCAAGGACCACCCCCGTTTCAGGGCCGTGCTCGACGCGGCCTATATCGACCTGTTGTACAAATCGGCGCCCCTGCACGACATCGGCAAGGTGGGTATCCCGGACCGCATCCTGCTCAAGCCCGGACCGCTGACGGCGTCGGAATTCGAGATCATGAAAATCCACACCACGATCGGCTACAACTCGATCGCGCGCGCAGAAGAAATGCTGGGTGTCCAGGTGGACTTCCTGGTGATAGCCAAGGAAATAACCCTGTCCCACCAGGAAAAATGGGACGGTTCCGGTTACCCCGAGGCGCTGGCGGGCGATGCGATCCCGGTGTCAGCGCGCCTGATGGCCGTGGCCGATGTGTACGACGCGCTGATCAGCAAGCGGGTATACAAGGCAGCCATGTCCCATGAGCAGGCACTGTCGATCATGTCCAAGGGGCGGGGTACGCACTTCGACCCCGACATGCTGGACGCTTTCCTGCAGTGCCACGAGGATTTCCAGGCGATCGCCCGCAAGTACTCCGACGAGGAGCAGTAAGCGCGGCTGGCCCCGGTCGGGGCATTCGAGGTGTCCATCGGGGTTCGACCGTCTCCAATCCGCCCGCTGAGCCTGCCTGGCCGGCTTTGCCGGCCAGGCATGAAGCATGGAGAGATGTACCTCAGTAAACGGTACTGAGGTACATGGGGGCGTGGTCCCGGCCGTGCGCGGGCACCCGCTCACGGTGCCAGCTTCGCCGCCTTCACGACCGTGCTCCAGCGCTCGATGTCCTCGCGGATGAGGCGGTCGAACGCCTCGGGCGTACTGACCTGCGGTGCCAGGCCCAGTCCGGCGAAACGCTCCTTCACGTCGGCCGACGCGATGGCCGCGTGCAGGTCGCGGGCGATCCGCAGTATCAGCGGGCGCGGTGTACCGGCGGGCGCGGAGATGCCGAACCAGATGTTGACGTCGTAGCCCTTCATCCCCTGTTCGCTGGTGGTCGGCACGTCGGGGAACACGTCGAGCCGCCGGTTGCCAGCGACGGCGAGCGCCTTGATCTTGCCTGCGCGGATCATTGCCTGGGCGGTGACCGGCGTGGTGAAGATGATGCTCACCTGTCCCGCGATCATGTCGGTGATCGCAGGTGCGGCACCCTTGTACGGTACGTGCAGGATATCGGTGCCCGACAGCATCTTGAAGAACTCGAGCGCGAGGTGGCTGCTGCCGCCCGTGCCGGAAGATCCGCCTGAAAGCTGGCCCGGCTTCGCCCGGGCGATCGCGATCAGCTCATTCATGGTCGCCGCCGGGAACGCCGCGCTGGTCAGCAACATGATCGGCGACCAGCCGAGCAGCGTCACCGAAGCGAAGTCTTCCGGGCGGTAGGGAGTCTTCGCGCGCAGCGCGAAGTTGATCGCATTGGAGCCCGGGTTGGTCATCAGCAGCGTGTAGCCGTCGGGGCTGGCCCGCGCGACGATCTCGGCGCCGACGAGACCCCCGCCGCCGCTTCGGTTGTCGATCACCAGCTGCTGGCCCCAGGCCTCGGACAGCTTCTGCCCGAGGAGCCGCGCGACGATGTCGTTCGATGCGCCGGGCGGGTACGGGACGACGAGCCGCACGGCACGCGCCGGAAAGTCGCCAGCCTTCTGCTGGGCGTGCGCGGCAGCGCCAGGCAGCAGGACGCAAAACAGCACGGCGGCCACTGCGGATTCGAGCCTCATGTTTCCCTCCCCCTCCGTGTGCGTTCAGGGCGTTGCGAGCGTCACCGGAAACCGCGTTCCGGTGCCCTCACTGTCTTCAGATCATAGACGTTCGAGCGGCAGGCCGTGGCGCGGGTCTCGCGCAGGGCGCTTTCGCGCCTACGCGGTCGTGCGGCCGCGTCCTACGCAGCGGGAAGCACGGCGCCGATGCCGCCCGTGCGGGTGCGCGACCAGAATGAATCCACGGTACCACTGAGTGCGAAGGTGCCGCACCTTTAAAACCCAGGGAGAAAACCTTCATGAATGCACGACAGTTGCTCAGCGCCGCCGCAGCGGCCCTGTTTCTGATTACAGCCTCGGGCTGCGCGGTCACGCGCGGGCAGGAAAGCACCGGTGCCTACATCGATGACAGTGTAATCACCACTTCGGTCAAGGCCCGCTTCGTCGAGAGCGCCAGCGTCGACGCTTCGGCCATCAGCGTCGAGACGATGAAAGGAACGGTCATGCTGTCCGGCTTTGCCAAGAGCGCCAGCGAGCGATCCAGTGCCGAGTCCATCGCGCGGAGCGTTCCGGGCGTGGTCTCGGTGAGGAATGTCATCGCCGTCCGCCCGTAGACGCGCCTGCCGATCGTGCATTCGGCATTCAATACAGCATGGGGAGTACACGTGAACTGGGATCGCATCGAAGGAAACTGGAAGCAGGTCACTGGCTGGCTGTCGCGGATCGGTCTGGGTTTCCTCGCCTGGCGCGTGATGCGCGCTTTCGTCGCGGCCCGGCGCGCCCACGATGCGCTCGCGGCGCGTGATCGGCGGGCGACCACCGCCGAGGTGGGGGCACGTTTTCGCGCGCTAGCCGATCGGCTGCGCCTGGTACAGAAGTGGCTGCAACGGAAACTGGCCGATGCGAGTGTTTCCACGTCGCCGATGGGGCAACTGCTGGGCCAGGCGGAACTGCTGTGCACGATGATGATCGGCATGCTCGCCGACGGCGTGATGGAAGAGGGCTTCGACCGCATCGACGCGTGGGAGCTGTCCCAGTGGCTGCGGCACCACGGTGCCAGCGAGGGGGCGCTCGATCACCCGACACTCAAGGCCGCCTACAGCTACGTGTTCGCCTTCGAGCAGGGCGACACCCGGCGGCCCAATCTTGCCGCCGGCGTCGCAGTGCGCATGCTGCTGCGGCTCTTGCTCTGCTCCCGGGGCGCGGTGTTCTGGGAGATGCGCGCAGGCATGGGTGACACCATCTTTGCGCCGATCTACGAGGTGCTCCGGCGCCGCGGCGTGCACTTCCGCTTCTTCCACCGGGCGCTCGAACTGAAGACGCTGGCAGGTCGCCAGGTCGACGAGCTCGTGATCGGTCGCCAGGCGACCGTCGCTGGCGGTCAGGAGTACCAGCCGCTCAGGGACTACCGCGGCGTGCCGGGCTGGCCCTCGCTGCCTGACTACGCGCAACTCGCCGAGGGCGAGTCGATGCGTGCGCACTTCGCCGACCGTACCTTCGACCTCGAGTCGGCCTATACCGACTGGCCGGACGTCGAGACCCTCACCTTGCGCGCCGGCCAGGACTTCGACCGCGTGGTGCTCGGCATTCCCGTGGGGGCTCTTGCGTACCTGTGCCCGACCCTGTGCGCGGCGAATGCCCGCTTCCGGGACATGGTGGGCGGCATCGCGACCGTGCGGACCCAGGCTGCGCAACTGTGGGTGGATCGCACGCTCGAGCAACTTGGCTGGCGCCTGCCGTCGCCGGTGGTCAGCGCCTACGGTGAGCCGTTCGACACCTGGGCCGACCTCACGGAACTGCTCGAGCGCGAGAACTGGGGCGCGCGGGGCTATGGCGATGGCCGTGAGCCGCGCAGCCTCGTCTATTTCTGCGGCGTGATGGCCGATGATGCGCGTGGGCTGCTGCCTCCGGGCGCGCGGGTTCCGGCCGATTACAGCGAACGGGCGCTCGACGACGCCCGGCGCTGCGCGCGCGACTGGTTCGAGCAGCACACGGGCGAGCTGTGGCCGAAGGGTACCTGCCCGGGTACGCAGGCGCTCGACCATCGGCTGCTGCATGCGCCGCCGGGCACGCCCGAGGAGCGACGCTTCGAGCACCAGTGGTTTTCCGCCAATGTCGATCCGAGCGCCCGCTACGTGCAGTCGCGCGCGGACACGACCCGCCTGCGCATTCGCGCCGATGAGTCCGGCTTCGACAACCTCGTGCTGTCGGGCGACTGGACGCGCAACGGACTGAACTACGGGTGCGTCGAGTCGGCGGTGCTGGGCGGACTGCAGGCCGCGCGCGCGATCGGCGGCTATCCGGCGCGGTTGTTCGGAGAGACGGATTTTCCGCCGACCTCCCCGTTCGCGCGGGTGCAACCCGGCGCGGTACGCCGCGGCACCGCCAATCCGCCGCCACCGCCCTGGCGCTGTAGCCAGGCCCGCGCGTTCCTGTTCTACCTGCAGGGCGAGACGACCGCGCTGCAGGCGCTCTGCGACCGCTCGCTCAACGACCCGAGCGGCCGCCAGTTCCGCTTCGAGCCGCTGTCGGACCTGGTCGTGCTCACCTTCCAGTCGCTGCGCGGGATGCATTCCGTGCCGCAGCCCCAGGAGGGCGAACTCGACTACGACGAGGCTGCGTTCTGGGTGCCGGTGCGCGAGCGGCGCTCCGGCATCGAGTGCGCGATGCTGATTCCCTATATCTTCGCCGGCAGCGGCATCGCGGTGGCGGCAGGGCGCGAACACTACGGATACCCTAAGGAGTTCGCGGAACTGCATGTACCCGTCGGGGTGGACGAGCCGGATCGCCTGTCCGTCCGGCTGCCCGCGCGGGAAGTCCCGGGCGGTGGGTTCCAGCCCACCGAGGTGGTCGTCTGCGAGCGTGGCGACCCGCTCTCGCGACCCTCGGCGCTGGAGCGACTGTCCCGGCTGGCGACCCGCCCGGGAGCGCGGTCCAGGACGGCGCTCGCCTTCCTCCATGCGGCGCTTTCCGAGCGGCTCGATTTCGTGTTCCTGAGGCAGGTACCGGCACTATCGGGCGATCCGGCCTCGTCGCTCAGCCACCTCGTCCTCGCGCAGGCCGCACCGTTCAACGTGCCCCTGCGCAGCTGGTCGTTCCTGCCGGACAGCTACGTGGTCCGCTTCGCGGGGGTAGCCAGCCATCCGATCGCGGCCGACCTCGGCCTTGCCCTCGAGGGCGATGGCGCGGCGCGCGCGCTCGCCGCCGCGCGCTGCGACCTCGATTTCGTCCTGCAGCCGGGTGTCATGTTGCGTGGCTGACGGCAAGGGCCTGTCGCTACTGCCCCGACCCCTATGACAAGCCGTATCTTTCCGACGGCTGGCGCGGTCGCCCTCGCGGGCCGCG
>CAIQON010000075.1 GCA_903873475.1 uncultured bacterium | reverse complement strand
TGGGGACGCGCGATTGTATCGTGGGCCACGCGATCCGCCCGGGCGTTCGGGGGCGATCGCAGGGCCGCAACCGGGCGCCGTATCGGGATGCCGCCGTTCGTTCAGTAGATGTCGGGCTCTGGCAGCGTTCCGGGCTGCTGCAGGAAATCGAAGTCGCAGCCTGCAGGCGCCTGGGTGACGTGGGCGGAGAACATCCTGCCGTAGCCACGCTCGAAGCGCGGCGGCGGCGCAGTCCACGCGGCGCGCCGCCGTGCGAGCTCCTCGTCGGTGACCCGCAGGTGGAGCCTGCGGCCGGCGACATCGAGTTCGATCACGTCGCCATCGCGCACCAGCGCAAGCGGGCCGCCGATGAAGGCCTCGGGTGCGACATGCAGCACGCAGGTGCCGTAGTGGGTGCCGCTCATCCGCGCGTCCGAGATGCGCACCATGTCGCGCACGCCTTTCGCCAGCACCTTCTTCGGTATCGGCAGGTTGCCCCACTCGGGAAAGCCCGGGCCACCGAGCGGGCCGGCGTTCCTGAGCACCAGCACCGAGTTTTCGTCCACGTCGAGCGCCGGATCGTCGATGCGCTTCATCATGTCGACCATGTCTTCGAACACGACGGCCGGGCCGACATGCTGCATCAGCGCCGGGTCGGCCGCCGCCGGCTTGATCACCGCGCCATCGGGGGCGAGGTTGCCGTAGAGCACCGCGAGCGCGCCGTGGTCGCTGATCGGCTGGTCGGCGGCGCGGATGATGTCCTCGCTGCCGGCGGTCACCCGGGCGCCGGCGATGTTCTCGCCCAGCGTGCGGCCGGTGACGGTCAGCGCGGACAGGTCGAGGTGCGCCTCGATGCGCGAGAGCAGGGCGCGCAGGCCGCCGGCGTGGTAGAAATCCTCCATCAGGTAGTCGCCCGACGGCATCAGGTTGACCAGCACGCGGATCTCGCGCGCCCGCGCATCGAGGTCGTCGAGCGTGAGCGGGATGCCCGCCCGGCGCGCCATCGCGATCAGGTGCACCGCGCAGTTGGTCGACCCGCCGAGCGCCATGTAGGTCGCGGCCGCGTTGCCGACCGATGCGGCGCTGAGGATGCGCGAGGGCTTCAGGTCTTCCCAGACCATCCCGACGATGCGCTCGCCGCAGTCGGCTGCCATGCGCGGATGCGCGGCGTCGTCGGCCGGGATGCTGGTGGCGCCGGGCAGGCAGAAGCCGAGCACCTCGGCGATCGAGGTCATGGTCGAGGCGGTGCCCATGGTGTTGCAGGTGCCATGGCTACGGCACATCGCCGCCTCGAGGTCGACCCAGTCCTGTGCGCTGATCTTCCCGGCGCGCAGTTCGTCGTAGTAGGTGCGGGTGTGGGTGCCGACGCCGACCTTCACGCCCTTGAAATGGCCGTTCAGCTGCGGGCCGGCCGGCAGGTAGATGGCCGGGATGTCCATGCTGATCGCGCCCAGCAGCAGCCCGGGCGTGGTCTTGTCGCAGCCGCCCATGAGCACCGCGCCGTCGACCGGATGCGAGCGCAGCAGTTCCTCGCACTCCATCGCCAGCAGGTTGCGGTAGAACATGGTGGTCGGCTTGACCATCACCTCGCCCAGCGACAGCGCCGGCATCTCGATCGGGAAGCCGCCCGCGGCGAGGATGCCCCGCTTGACGTTCCCGGCGCGCTCGCGCAGGTGCAGGTGGCAGGTGGAGATCTCGCTCCAGGTGTTGATGATGCCGATGATCGGCCGCCCCATCACCTCTTCGCGGCGCACGCCCACCTGCTGCATGCGGCTGCGGTGCGAGAAGCCGCGCGTGTCGCCGGTGCCGAACCAGCGCCAGCTGCGCAACTGTTCACGGGTCCTGCGCGGAGCGTCCATGGCGATCCTCAGTCGAGCACGATCTTCAGTTCCTTGATCAGCGCATCCATTGCCTGGAAGTCGCGCTTGATGAAGGCGGCCAGTTCCTCCGGCGTACCCGGGGAAACCTCGATGCCCTGCAGGGTGAAGCGTTCCTTCACCTCCGGGCTGTTCGCGGCGCGGCCGATGTCGGCTGCGACGCGGTCGATGATCTCGCGCGGCGTGGCCGCCGGCGCGAAGTAGGCGAACCAGGCGATGACGTCGAAGCCCGGGAAGCCGCTCTCGGCCACGGTCGGGATGTCCGGCCCGCCGGCCCAGCGTTTCTCGCTGGTGACCGCGATCGGGCGCATCTTGCCGGCGTCGATGAACGGCTTCGAGACAATCGGTGCGGTGAACGAGATCGTCACATGCCCGGCCATCTGGTCGACCACCAGCGGCCCGGCGCCTTTGTAAGGTACGTGGATCAGCTTGACCTTTGCGCGCGACATGAACAGCTCGCCGGCCAGGTGCGACGGAGTGCCAGCGCCGGGCGATCCGAAGGTGATCGCGCCCGGCCGCGCGCGCGCCAGCGCGATCAGGTCCTTCACCGTCTTCGCCGGCAGCGCCGGGTGGGTCAGGATCATGTTCGGCGAGGTGGCGCCCATCGAGATCGGCGCGAAGTCGCGGAACGGATCGTAGGGCAGCTTGCGGTACAGGCTGAGGTTGGTGGTCAGCGAGTTGTTGGCGATCAGCAGGGTGTAGCCGTCGGGCGTGGCGCGCGCAGCGATCTCGGCGCCCAGGTTGCCGCCGGCGCCCGGGCGGTTCTCGATCACCACCGGCTGGCCGAGCAGCGCGGGCAGGCGGATGTTGATCGTGCGCGCGACGATGTCGTTGCCGCCGCCGGGAGGGAACGGCACGATCAGGCGGATCGGCTTGGCCGGCCATGACTGCGCGACGGCGCTGGTGGCCGCCGACAGCACGGCGACGGTGGCGAGCGTGGCAAGGGCTGCAGGCGCCTGCAGGCGCAGGGTTGCGTTCATCGGTTCTCCTCCCTGGTGCGGCCGGTGCGTACTGGCTGCCGCCCCTGTGCCGGGGCGTGCAGCGGCCAGCCGTGTGTTTGGCGTCTGGTTACCTGCGGGTGGCCTTCGGCATCCCGGCGATCGACGGGGCGTCTCCGACCTTCGACATGTCCGGCCGGGCGACGCTGAAGATGTCGCCGAGCGGTGCATAGAGCGAACCGGACAGGCGGCCCACCGGGTCGAGCAGCTTCGGGTCGACGCGGCCGTTCTTCCAGACCGACGGCGACACATGCACATGCTCGATCTTCGCGATCACGATGTGGGTGCGCCCGTCCTGGAAGATGTGCTTCACCTCGCATTCGAGGTGCGCCTTCGCTTCGCCGACGCGATACGGCTTGACCGTCTTCGACGGCACCGCGGTCAGCCCGGCCCACTCGAACTCGTCCTGGTCGCGCGGCCAGTCGCCCGAGGTGAAGCTCATCTTCTCGAGCAGGTCCATCGTCACGATGTTGGCGACGAACTGCGGCACCTCGCGGATGTTCTTCACGCTGTCCTTCTCGCCGGTGGAGCCGAACGCGCAGTAGAACGGTTCCGAACCCATCAGGTTGAAGTACGAGTACGGCGCGACGTTGCGCACGCCGGCGGCCGAAATCGTGGAGATCCAGCCGATCGGGCGTGGCACCACGAGGGCAGTCAGCAGAAGGTAGAAATCGCGCGGGGACAGGGTGTCGGGGCCGAGTTCGAGTGCTTCGGTGAGCACGTCGGGGACGCCGGGCGCGTTGTTCGGGTTGCCGGGGGTGACGCTCATGCTGCGCTCGCTCCTCGTTCGGTGGGCCTGTGCCGGGCCGCAAGGCGGCCTCATTGCCGTCGGGAGCATACCGCAGCCCGTGCGCTGGGCGGCTGCTAGCAGGCGGACGCTTCGGTGAGGCCCAGGTACTGGCCACCGAACGAGAAGCGCGCGCCGAGGCGCTCGCCGCAGAAGTAGTCGCCGTGCCAGAGCGTGATCGTGGTGCCGCCGTCGTACTCGGCCTGTTGCGCCTCCCACCAATGGCCGCGGTAGGTCTGTGCGGTGAAGCGCAGGGGCGCCAGCGCCGGCTGGCCCGCGGTGAACGTAGCCTCGTAGACCAGGTAGGTGGAATTGCATCCGCCGGCCAGGCATCGCGCCCACGGAGCGATCACCGAACGTATCGTCCAGTTGCCTTCGATCGAGCAGCGGACCTCAACCTGTACGCGGCCTGACTCGTACGGCGGGGAGGTGAACGACAGCACGACCTGCTCTGGCTGCCCGGAGGTGGTGATCGGTGCCAGGTAGATCAGGTTTTCCACGCTGGCTGCCGCAAGCAGTGGGCGGGCCGGGTCCTGCGGGTCGAGGATGAGGGGCGTCAGTGCCGACAGTGCGACCGGACGCAGCAGGCGGGTCCAGTCGTAGCCGATGGTCGGCGACAGTGTGATCGCCTGCGTGCGGTCGATGCGCGCAAATCGTCCATCGGCCGCCACCGTGTAGCGGTCGTTCGATGCCTCGAGCGTGTAACCGTAGTGTCCGGTGTTCCGGAAGGGCATCTCTGCGGAACATCCGGCGTAGGACACTTCGCGCCGGTCCACCTGCAGCGACATGCGCGCGACCTGGTCGAATGCGCCGTTGGTCGCGGGCATGGCATCGTAGACCGGCGCGAGCCGCAGCCCGTAGTCGAGCAGTGCACTGGCCGAGCCCTGCTCGTCGATCAGCGTCACGATGTCGGTGAGACCCTGCGGGCAGTCGTTGCGGCTGCGTCGGTCGACCAGGCAGCGGAGCCCGGCTTCCGGATCGATCGGCAGGCCATCGAGCGTGTCGGGCGCATCGTATGCGCCCCCGGTGTCGAGCGTGCCCACCGGTCCGATCGGCTGCATCTGGAGGTTCAGTCTTTGCCAGCGCAGGCGGCCGGCATCGGGATAGGCCCAGCCGCCCGGGAGGCCTGCGGCCACACGCAGCGGCACATATTGGACGTGGAGGATGTGCGGCTGTGCGTCGAACAGCCTGGGCTCGGCGAAACTGGCGCGGCCCGCCCGGTCGACCGACAGCGTCCACACCAGCCGTCGCGGCGCCGTGACGCCGGCTACCGACACCTGCTGGTCGAGCGTGAAGGTGGCCTGCCCCAGTCCGCGCGCCTGCAGCGCGGCGCCCAGCGAGGCGGCCAGCGCGGGGGCTTGCGGCGCGAGGTGCGCGGTCGCCCGCGCGATCAGCTGCGACTGCGTCAGGGTGTTGCCGAAATCGAGCAGCGCGACCTGGGCGATCGCCGAGGCGTTGGGCACCGCCGCGGAGACGCGATCGGTCGCCAGCCCTGTTGCGCCGAAGGTGAGCGAGCCGATGCGCGCGATGATCGATGCGCCGTCCGGTCCGGCGACCTGGCTGACCACCAGCATGCGCTGCGATACGCGTGGGGTCTGCGCGGGCGCGAGGCTGGCGTACAGCCCGAGAAGCCAGCCCAGCGCCAGCGCGGCGATCGGTGCGGCCGAGGCCTTGCGTGGCAGGCAACCTTCGCCGGCGCGTGGCGGCACGTGGTCTGACGGTATGGTCTGCACGATCGGATCGGTGGATGGCGGTCGGACGGCCCTTCGTGCTGCTGCACGGTGGCACATGCGCAATGGTAGAAGCTCCCGGCCGGACGGCGCGCGGCGAAAGACCGCGATGGGGGCGATTACTCGTGCTGCGTGTGCACTGCCCGGACTATGCAGAGCGGAGTCCCGCGCAGGATCGGTGAGCCATCGAGCGACCCCGCCTCGTCGTCGGCGAACGCTGCGAACGGGGTTGCCGCGTCATCGGCGTTCGCAGTATCGATGCGGAAGGCGCCATCGGCCTGTCGCACCCGGCGCAGCAGTGCAGGCGAGGTCGACGTCAGCTGCAGCAGGTAGATGCCATCGCCACGCCACCGCGGGTCGAGGCGAACCACGACCTGGTCGCCGGTAGCGAAGTCGGGCAACAGGGCATCGTCGGGGGCGGTGACGAGCGCAAGGGCCGTGGCGCCTGCGCGACCGGCTGTGTCACCGAAGGCCCGCGGGTCCAGCGCGAGCCGCAGCCCGGTGGCGCCGTTGAACGCCGGTACGGGCGTGAGTTCGCCCAGCTCTGCGCGGCGCAGCGCCTGTGCATCGACCAGGCGCGAGAGATCGACGACCTGCCGCGGGCCGTCCGCCAGCAGGTCGTCAGGGGCGAATCCGTAGCGCTGGGCCAGGTCTAGCAGCTTCTCGAGTGTCGGCCAGCCAGCGCCAGTCAGCCACTTGCGCGCCGCGGCGGGCGTTACCGCGCACACCCGGGCGAGTTCGGCGGCGCGCGCGGCAGGCTCCGGGGGTACGTCGGGCCGCTGGTCGAGCAACTGGTTGAGGTTGCGGGTGAACAGTTGTCGAAAGCGTTCGTTGCTGGGTCTTCCGAGGCGCCGCGCTGCGTCCGGCGCTGTACCGCCTGCAGCAGAGGTCGCCGTGTCGGACTGCCCTGGGGAGCGTGGAAGAGTCATCGGCGGATGATACCGAAAGTAATGAAATGCGTGGAAATCTCGGGGCGCCGAGCAGTCTGGATATGCTGAAGTACTGCTGGAATAACCCAAAAAACATAGATAAATCAGAATTGTGAGATTCAAAATATCGAGCGCATGTCACTCGAGATGTCAGTGGAAACCTTAAGTCATCAGAAGATACTAAAAGTATTGACAAGGCTTGAGAGCGTCGCTAGATTGGATCTGCGGTCGTCGTCGGCCTCTTGTTTCTGTCCATGCAGTCCGGCCGAGTGGTTCCGCCTCTCCATGCAACCGAACCGAGGAATCCCATGCCAGCTTCGTCGCCACCTCCGTCGTCAACGCTTTCGCCGGCGTTTTCGTCCTCTCCATCGTCTTCCCGGCCGTCTGGCCGCTCCGGACAACGCCGGCCGGGTGCCCGCCCGCCCGCCGCTGGCGCTCTGCCGGCACCGCTGCGCGTGCAGGAGGCGCCGTCCGCGGGCGCCTTCGACAGGGCGGGCGATTTCCGCATCGAGGCCGACCTGGTCCAGCTGAATCTCTCGTTTCTCCATGTCGCGCGTGAACTCGCGCGCTCCGCGCGCGAGCTCGCGATCACCCGCCTCGGTCTGGATGCCGCCGCCTGCGCGGCGCTGTGCCGGCTGTCGGTGGCCGACCTGCAGGCGCTCGCGCATTCCCAAGCGCTCATCTTCGGACTGCGGGTCGATCCGGCCGACCTGTCGTTGCAGGCGCAGCTTGCGCGCACGAATCCGACCGCGTCCGATGCGCGGGTCCTGTTGTCCGAGCAGCGCGCATGAGCCTGCGCCTGCGTTGCAGCGAAGCACCGGTGGTCGGTTTTGGCGCAAGGCTGCAGGCGGCGGAGCGCCTGATCCGGCTGGGTGCGCGTGCAAGCGTCGTGGTCGATGCGCTGGATGCGGACGGCACCTCGCGCGCGCTGATCCGAAGGATGTACGTCGGCATCCGGGGGCCGGGTCGCCCGCGCGGCCCTTTGCCGTTCGACCATGTCGAGCTGCTCGCAACCGTAGCGGCTCGGATGGATGCGTCCATCTTCCTCGATGCCTGGCAGCGGTTGCGCGACGCAGGCTCGCCGAGGGGCATGGCCCTGGCCGGTGCATGGGAATGCCTCGAGGCCGTCCGCACGCCGGCTGCCGGGGCCGGACGCGCGCTGGGCATCGACCAGTGCTGGATCCTTGCCAGGTCGCTCGAGCAGGATGCGTTGCGGCGTGTTTGCTGCGAACGCTGCTCGAGCACCTACTTCGATGCGCACCTGCGACCCTGCCGTCCCGGGCAGCCGGCCGCCATGCCCGCTCCGGTCGCGCCAGCGCGGCAGGCACACCAGCGTTGCCCGCATTGCGCGATGGCGCAGGCCGGGGTGCGTCGTCCCGGCGGGCCGGGGCGGGGCGCCCTCGTCCGCCGGGACGGCCGCACGGCGCAGGCACCGCGGCGCCGGGTGCGGTCAGCCGCTTCGGCAACGCGTACGGCTGCGCCGCATCCGCTCGCCGAACTGGCGCAGCGCTATGCATGGGCGGAAGCACTGTTCCGCGAAGGGGCTCGCCCACCGATCGTGACCCATGTCACCGGCCTCGCGATGACCGGAACGCTGCGGCAGCTGTTCATCGAGGTAGTCGGGCATGGCCCGCGCCAGGGTGCGCTGCCCCAGCTCGGCGAGCATATCGTCGCCACCTATGCGCGGAAACTGCAGTCGAGCGTGGTGGTGGTCACTGCCGACCGCCTGGTGCGGGCGGGATACGGCGCGGCGCCGACCCTGCTCGCGACCTGGCATACCTACCGGGCACTGTTCGGCGCATCGGCCCGATTCGACATAAACGCGGTTGCGCTCGTGCTGCGCGCGCGGCACCACCCCGATTTCACGCTGGTCTACTGCCGCGGGTGCTGCTGTACCTACCTCGAACTCAGGCTCGATGTGCCCGGCTCCCGCTGCCCGGTGTGCCGGCCGCTCGGACATGCGCAGGTGGACGCGGCACGGACATGAACGGGCCGGCGCAGCATGACTGCCCGCAGTGGCTTCCGGCGCTGGACCTCGCGGCCGTGGTGCGGCGGCACGCGGTGGGTTTTGCGCATGTGCGTGCCTGCGGCGACTGGAGCGAGCAGCGCTTCCGGCAATTCGCCGGCCCGGTGCTGCTCGCGTTCGCGCGACACGCACACCTGTTGCCAGCCGCGCGCGGCGCGGCGCCCGGGTCGCTGCTCGATGCCGGCCTCGATGCGTGTGTACAGGCGGTGCTGGCCGAGGCCGCCCGCGAGCCGCATGCCTCGCGCATCGAGCGGCAGGAGGCTGTCGTGCTGCGCGTGCTGTCGCACTGGACTGCCGCTGCCGTCATGCGGTGGCGGGTATCCACCCGGCAGGGCCGGCCTGTCGTGCTGGCCGAGCGCCCGCTCGCCGACCAGTTGCACGAGGCGGCACCAGGTGCTCGGCGGGCGGTCTCCGAGACCTCCTGCCTGATCGAGGCGGTGGCAGTGGACGAGTACACACCCGGCGCCGGTGACCCGATCGATGCAGCTGGCGCCGGCGCGTGCGTGACCGGCATGGTGCTGCTGCTGCGGGCTGCTCCGCCCGCGGCGATGGTGACGGCTTGTACGCCATCTCCCACGCTGATCGTGTCGCTGATCCATCACGCGCTGGGGCAGTTGCCGGCGAGCCAGGGCATGCAGGGCATGAACGCTGGCGTGGTAACGCCTCTTTCGGCATCGAGCCTGCGCGGCGCGATGCGTGCGCTGGTTGCTGAAGGTCGCTGGAAGGTCAATGTACGGCGCGCGCGGCTTTGGCACCTCGACGGCCGTCTCTACCTCGCATGGAAGACGGCCTCGACAGAGCTCGCCGAACGCCTTCTGCACGATCCGGCTGCGGTACTGGCCGCACTGGCCTCGCATGGCATCGTGCTGCCCGGCTGCGCAGCCGGCCCCGGCGGCGACCCGGCGACGGCGCTGCGCACCATCCGTACGCCGCATACCGAGTCACTGCTGGTGCTCGAACTGGCCGATGCCGAAGCGTGGTTGCGGCTGGCGGCGCGCCACGGCGCATGATGCCGGCAGGAAGCCTGCGCGCCGCAGACATGGCCGGGTTGGCCGGCTGGCTGTGCGCGGCGCTTGCCATGTGTGCGCTGCCGCCGCTCGCGCAGGCAGACACCGTGCCGCACGCACCGTTTACGGTGCTGGCACTCGGCATGGCTGCGCTAAACGCACTCTCGATCGCATGGCGGGGCTGGGCATGCCGTGCGTTGCGTACCAGCCGGCAATGGACGGTACCGATCGACACCGCGATCGGACGGGCGCGCCGCGCACCGGGCAAGCAATGGCTCGGCCGTGGTTTCGACTGGACGCCGCTGCACGCGCAACGCATGCAGCGCGCACTGTGCGCCGGCAGCGTTGCGCCTCCTGCGCGGCTGGTCGATTCGGTGCAGCCGCGGCCCGGTACGCTGTTCGTCCCGGCAGCCGTACTTTCCTCGCACACGCTCGTGTTCGGCCAGACCGGTGCTGGCAAGACACGCCTGGCCGAGTTGCTGGTCACCAGCTTCCTTGCGCGCCACCGCGATGCGGTCGTGCTGATCATCGATCCGAAGGGAGACCAGGGCCTGCAATCGCTGCTGGCGAGGGCGTGCGCGGCTACCGGCCGTGCGGACGCACTGGTCACTCTGCACCCGGCCTTCCCGGAACAATCGGTGCGCTTCGATCCGCTGCGCAACTTCACCCGCGCCAGTTCGATCGCGACGCGCATCACCGCCTTGCTGCCATCGCAGGGGCAGGGTGATGCGTTCGTCCAGTTCGCATGGCGCGCGCTCAACCGTCTGGTGGAAGCGATGGTCTACGCGGGCGTACGCCCGACCCTGGCCTCGCTTCGCCGCTGCCTCGAGGACGATGCGCGTCCGTTGCTCGCGCAGGTACTCGACGCGTGGGAGGTGCGCAGTCGAAGCCAGCCGTTGCATGCCGCCGTCCTCGAAGCCGGCGGGTCGCCTGCCGGGTCACCCGCCGGTGGCGGCGGCGCGCGTGCGGCGCGCGCACGCCCGGCCGTCGTGCTGGAACCGCGGCTGGCTGCTGCCGTGGCCCGCTACCGCGAGCGCGTCGGCACCCGTCCCCGTGACCGCGAACCGGCAGTGGACGGCCTGCTGTCGCTGGTGATGCACGATCCTGTCCATCTTTCGAAGATGATCCAGAACGTACTGCCGCTGATGACGGCCCTCACCTCCGGTGTGCTCGGGCCACTGCTGTCGCCCGACGCGTCCGACACGGCAGACCGCCGCCCGGTATTCGATGCACGCAAGGTGATCGACCAGCGGCGCTGCCTCTACCTCGGGCTCGACGCGCTGGTCGATCCGGTGGCCGCGGCTGCTATCGGCGCGATCGTGCTGGCCGACCTCGCGCAGGTCGCCGGCGAAGTGTTCAACGACCGCTCCGGCGCGCCGCAGGTTCCGGTCCTGGTGTTCGTGGACGAGGCAGCCGAGGTGGTGAACGCGCCGCTGGTGCAGTTGCTGAACAAGTCGCGCGGTGCCGGGTTCTCGATCTGCCTTGCCGCGCAGACCGTGCACGACTACGAGGCGCGGCTGGGCACCGCAGCTGCAGCCCGCATGCTGCTCGGCAATCCCGGCAACGTGATCGCCCTGCGCACGGCAGACCTGGAAACGCAGCGGTTCTGCGCGGGCAGCCTAGCGCCGGTGTCGATAGAGTCGATCACGCAGAGCCGCTCGACCGGCATCCGCCCGCCCTTCGACGACGGCGGTACCTCGTCGTCGATCGGCATTCGTCGCGACTTGCGCGAAGTGCCGCTGTTCGCGCCCGAGTGGCTCGGGCTGCTGCCCGACCTGCACTTCGTCGCGCGTATCGCCGGGGGCCGCACGGTCAAGGGGGAGTTGCCGAGGTTGGTCGAACCTGCCCGGCGCAGGGCGCCGGCGCGCGCGGGCAGCCGTGCGCGCGGCTTCGCGCGATGAACGCGCTGCGCCATGCTGCGGGCTGGCTGGCGGTGATCGGTGGTGCAGCGTTCGCCACGGCTGCGTTCTGGCCATCGGCGGGGCTGCAACTGCTGCAGTTGGACTGGGCCTCGCAACTGGCCGGATGGGTCGGGCCGGAACGGGCCATCCGGATCGCCGCCACGATGCCGGCAGGGTCGTTGCCCGGAGCGCTCGCGCTGCGTGCCTCGACACTGCTCGCCTGCCTGTGGCTGCTGGTGCCGCTCTGGCTTGCCGCAGCGCTGCAGGGCTGGCTGGTCGGCGATGTTCGCCGCACCTCCTTCGCGGCCACCAATCCGGTGGTGCATGCCCTTTCGCTGCATGCCGCCATCGCCGTCGCCGGCGCGCTGCTGCTCGCGCTGGCGCTGCCGTTGCACGTGCCGGTCGCGTCCGTGCCGGCGGCCGGCGTGCTGCTTTCGCTGCTGCTGGGCGTGCGTTTCGCACACCGGGCCGCCTGGCGCGGCTGAGGTATCCGGTTTCTCCCCGCAAGGTGTGGTTCCGGCAAGCGCAGGCGTGCAGCCGCACGCGGACACTGTCCATCCCGTCGATCGATACATCCCGAGGAGCCGGGTCCTGATGGACACGCCAACCACATCCAATGCGGTCGCACTGCTGCGCGGCACGCTCGCGCCGCTGTCGCCGCTGTTCGACGACCCTGCGGTCACCGAGATCATGCTCAACGCGCCGGGGGAACTCTGGGTCCAGCGTGACGGCCGCATCGAGCGCGCGCCCTGCCCGGTGACCGACGCCCAGGTGCAGGCCGCCGTCAGGGTCCTGGCGCGGCTGTCGCGCCGCGATGCCGTCGCGGGCACGCGCGAGGGCATGATCGATGCGCGCTTCGACGGCATGCGCGTCGCCGCCTGCCTCGCGCCGACCGCGGTGCGCGGACACGCGCTGTGCATCCGAAAGCACCTGCCGAGGCGGTTGAGCCTGGCCGAGCTGGCGCACGGCGGCTGCCTGAGCGCCGAGGCGGCACACCTGTTGCGCCGTGCGGTACATGGCCGCTGCAACCTGATCATCGGCGGGGCGACCGACTCGGGCAAGACGACGTTCATGAATGCACTGCTCGCTGAAATCCCGCCGCACGAGCGACTGGTGACCATCGAGGACACGCCCGAACTGGATGTCGCTGCACCGAACTGGGTTGCGCTCGAGACAGCCGAGGCAGATGGCATCGGCGCCCGTGAACTGCTCAGGCTTGCCTTGCGGATGCGGCCGGACCGCATCCTGGTCGGGGAGGTGCGGGGCGCCGAGGCGTTCGACCTGATGCAGGTGGCCAACACCGGGCACCGGGGATCCCTCGCCACGCTGCACGCGAACGACGCGCTCGGG
>CAIQON010000074.1 GCA_903873475.1 uncultured bacterium | reverse complement strand
GGCCGCACCAGCCGGCCTGGTCGCGGTCGCCGGGCTGATCGCAGCCGCCGGCGGCGCACCGCTGAACGAGCGCGATGCCGCGGGCGTGTTCTCTGCGCTCGGCATCCCGGCCGCGCCGTCGCAGGTGCTGACCACAGCCGACCAGGGCTCTTCGATCCCGTATCCGGTCGTGGCCAAGGTGCTGTCGCGCGACGTGCTCCACAAGACCGACGCCGGTGGCGTCGTGCTCGGCATCGCGGACGCGGCAGGCCTGAAGGACGCCTGCGGACGTATCCTGGACAACGTCCGCGCCAGGCATCCGGAGGCGCGCATCGACGGGGTGCTGGTGCAGAAGATGGAGCGCGGATTGGCCGAGGCGATCCTGGGCTACCGCGACGATCCGCAGGTGGGGCCGGTGGTCATCGTCGGCGCAGGCGGCACGCTGGCGGAGGTCTACAAGGACTACGCCATCCGCAGTGCGCCAGTGGATCTCCCGGAGGCACACCGCATGATCTCGGAGGTGAAGGCGTTCGCGCTGCTGCGCGGCTATCGCGGCCTTCCGCCGGGCGACATCGATGCGCTGGCCGACGCCGTGGTCGCGTTCTCCGCGCTGGCGCTGCTGCGCGGGTCGACGGTGGCTGAGGCAGAGATCAATCCGCTGCTGGTAAAGCCGGCCGGCCAGGGCGTGGTCGCGGTGGACGGACTGCTGGTCACGCGCTGAACGCGCTTCCAGGCTGGCCCTGTAGAGCGACCGGGCTCGCCATTCGATGGCAGGCGCGGAATCTGCTAGCCTGTATCCTGTTCAGTTGATGAGACGAAATACCGGGCGAGCCCACAGATGGCAGTGATACTCGATCGAGGCCCGCACGGGGTCCAGGGGTGGTTCGACGATCTGCGCACGCGCCTGCGGGACCCCGTCGTGCATCGCGTACTGCCGCCCCTCGCTGCCGCGCACGTCGATCGGCCGGCCGCCGACTTCCTGTCGCTGCTGGACAGGCGCCAGGCGCCGCGCGATGACGCCGATCAATTCGCGCTGTTCGCGCTGGCGCGGGCCGGCATCCATCTGTCGCATGTGGTCGGCTCGCCGTGGTACTTCTCGTTCACCCGGGATGTAAGCCGTCGGGCACGCTGGGCGGCCCACTGGCAGGCCTCGCGCCGGCCGCTCGCCAGCGGCGAGGAACTGCACGCGAGAACCGATTTCGCCACGCTGGCGGGTACGCTGTACGACACGTCAGAGGCGTTCAGCGTCCACGAAATCCTCGAGACCCATGCGATCGTCGAGGGGCTCCGGTCGTCGATGGCCCGTCCGAGCGCGATCGCGCTCTACCACCTCGCGCTCGAGCTGTACCGCGAGCAGCCGACGAGCCTGCGGCTGCTGTCGCACCTGGCCGGACTGTTCGACATCGAGCTGGCGGTGGCACTGATACCCCGCCTGTGCGTGGCCGCGCTGCGTTTCCCGTTTCCGGCGATCGCCCTCGGCGACCTGATCGCTTCGCTCGAACAGAACCGACGCAAGGTAGACCAGCTG
>CAIQON010000073.1 GCA_903873475.1 uncultured bacterium | reverse complement strand
GCCGGGGTTGGCCTTCGCATACGCGATCAGTTCCTTGATGTCTTTCACCGGCAGCGTCATGCTGGACACGACGATCTGCGGTGCATTGGCTCCGAGGGTGATCGCGACGAAGTCGCGCTCGGTGTCGAACGAGAGCTTCCCATAAAGAGAGGGGTTGATCGTGTGCGAGGACAGCGTCCACAGCAGGTTGTAGCCGTCGGGTGCTGCACGCGCGGCGATCTCGGCCCCGACCGCGCCGGCAGCACCGCCCCGGTTGTCGAGCACGATCTGCTGGCCCAGTTCCTTGGTGAGCCAGGGCTGGATCAACCGCGCGGTGACATCGGTGCCGCCGCCGGGCGGGAAGTTCACGATCATCCGGATCGGTTTGACCGGATAGGCCTGGGCGTGCGCCGGCGATGGCAGCACCGGGGCGGCGATGGCGATGAGCGCGGCTGCCGCGAGGGCGAGCGTCGGCAGTGTGAGACCACGACCGGCGCTGGCCGGCTGACGGACCTGGTAGGGCATTGCATCCTCCTCGGTTGGATTGCATGGGCATCCCGGGTCGGGCCGGGCCGGCCGTTGAGCCTTCGGCCGGCTCTGTGGCCCGCTCGAAGATGCTTCCGATGCTTTCACATGCCTGCACTGCGTGGCTGCGTTCGCGGGTGGGGGCTCCTTTCTGCGCTCAGGGCGCGGCACTGCTTCGGTAGGTCTCGCCCAGGGCTGTCGCTGCAGCCCTGAGTTCCGGCAGCCGCGCCAGCGCGGCCTCGAGCGGCATGCGCGCGGCCGGGCCGTGCACCGCGACCGTCGCCCACACCCGCTGCTGTTCGTCGGTGACCGGTACTGCGACGCAGACGAGGCCTTCCAGGTACTCCTCGTCATCGACGCTGTAGCCGCAGGCGCGGATTCGCGCGAGTTCGGCTTCCAGTGCCGTGCGGTCGGTGATCGTGCGCGCCGTGAAGCGGGTCAGGGGCAGGTGGGCGACGAGGCGGGCGCATTGCGCGGGTGGCAGGTGCGCGAGCAGGAGCTTGCCGCTGGCGGAGCAGTGCGCGGGCACGCGCGACCCGGGCTGGAGGTTCAGGCGCAGCGGCGACGCGGTCTCGACGCGATCGAGATAGATGATGCCGGCGCCGTCGAGCATGGTGAAATTGCAGGTCTCGCCCAGGGTGTCGACCAGCTGCTGCAGGATCGCGCGCCGGGCCGGGCGTCCCGCATCGTTCGTGATCAGGTCTCGGCCCAGCCGGGACAGGCGTGCACCCACGCCATAGCCTGCTCCGGGAAGCCGCCGCAGCAGGCCGGCCTCGACCAGCTGGGTGAGGATGCGGTGCACCGTCGGCTTGGGCAGGCCGACCTCGGCCACGACGTCCATCAGCAGCATCGGCCGGTTCGAGCGCCCGATGGCCTCGACCACGCCGAAGGCCCGCAGCGTCGGCGAATCGGGGTCGGCCGCCGGCATCGCTGCTGCGCCCGCCCCCGCATCGACCGCCAGATTGCTTACATTCATGGAGTCAGGATAGGTCTCGAAAAACGAGACGTCAAGTCTTGTTTTTCGATTGACGCAGCGAGGCCGGCGCACTATCGTTCGGGCTCGAATCGTCGCATCCCAGGAGGAGCCATGAACAAGCCCGCAGAGCCGTCGGCCGTCGCCGCGTCCGCCCAGCACGTAACCACCGGCATCAAGCAGAAGATGACCCCGAGCGAAGCCTTCGTCGAGACGATGGCCGTCAACGGCGTGACCAACGTGTTCGGCATCGTCGGTTCGGCGTTCATGGATGCCCTCGACCTGTTCCCGAGCGCCGGCATCCGCTTCATCCCGACCGTGCACGAGCAGGGCGCAGCACACATGGCCGACGGCTATGCGCGCGTGTCCGGCCAGCACGGCGTGTGCATCGCGCAGAACGGCCCGGGCATCACCAACTTCGTGACCGCCGTGGCCGCGGCCTACTGGGCCCATTCGCCCGTGGTCGTCGTGACGCCCGAGACCGGTTCCATGGGGCAGGGGCTGGGCGGCTTCCAGGAGACCGAGCAACTGCCGATCTTCTCGAAGATCACCAAGTTCCAGTCGCACGTGAACAACCCCAAGCGCATGGCAGAACACACCGCGCGCGCCTTCGACCGCGCGATGCTCGAGATGGGGCCGACCCAGCTGAACATCCCGCGTGACTACTTCTACGGCGACATCGAGTGCGAGATCAATCCGCCGATCGTCGTCGAGCGCGGCCCCGGCGGGCGCAAGAGCCTCGATGAGGCGGCCGACCTGCTGGCCGGCGCGAAGTTCCCGGTCATCCTGTCCGGTGGCGGCGTGATCATGGGCAACGGGGTCGACGCCTGCAAGGCGCTGGCCGAGCGCCTCGGCGCGCCGGTCGCCTGCAGCTACCTGCACAACGACAGCTTCCCGGCCAGCCATCCGCTGTGGGTCGGCCCGCTTGGCTACCAGGGCGCGAAGGCGGCGATGAAGCTCATCAGCAAGGCCGACGTGGTGCTGGCGCTGGGTACGCGGCTCGGACCCTTCGGAACGCTGCCCCAGCACGGCATGGATTACTGGCCGAAAGACGCGAAGATCATCCAGATCGACGCCGACGCCAAGATGATCGGCCTGGTCAAGCGCATCGGCGTGGGCATCTGCGGCGACGCCGGCGAGGCCGCCGTCGCGCTGCTCGAGCGCATCGCCTCGCGCACGCTCGCCTGCGACGCGAACAAGGCCGACCGCGCGAAGGTGGTGGCCGACGAGAAGGCCGCCTGGGAGCAGGAGCTCACCGACTGGCACCACGAGAAGGACGAGTGGAGCCTCGACGTGATGAAGGGCTCCGACCGCATGCACCCGCGCCAGATGCTGCGCGAGCTCGAGCGCGCGATGCCGAAAGACGCGATGGTCTCCACCGACATCGGCAACATCTGCTCGGTGTCGAACTCCTACCTGCGCTTCGAGCGGCCGCGCAGCATGTTCGCCGCGATGAGCTTCGGCAACTGCGGCTATGCGTTCCCGACGATGATCGGTTGCAAGGTCGCGGCACCCGACCGGCCGGGCGTGGCCTATGTCGGTGACGGCGCCTGGGCGATGAGCTTCGGCGAGATCCTGACCGCCGTGCGCGAGCAGATCCCGGTCACCGCGGTGGTGTTCAACAACGAGCAGTGGGGCGCCGAGAAGAAGAACCAGGTCGACTACTACGACTTCCGCTTCGTCGGGTCGAACCTGACCAACCCGAGTTTCGCGGGCATCGCGAAGTCGATGGGCGCCGAAGGCCACCGCATCGAGAAGCTCGACCAGGTCGGTGCGGCACTCGAGGCAGCCTGCCGTGCGCAGCGCGAAGGCAAGACCACCATCCTCGAGATGATGGTCACGCGAGAACTGGGTGACCCGTTCCGGCGCGATGCGCTCCAGCATCCGGTGCGCCACCTGGCGAAGTACAAGTCGACCGCCGCGAAGCGCTGAGCCGGCTTTTCCCGCAGCAGGCGCTCCGCGGATGCGAGTCCGCGGAGCGTTTTCACTTTCGAGGAGGCCCTGCGATGGGTTCGACGATGGATGACCGGAAGGCTGGCGCTGCTGTGGCCGACGCCGCAGCCGCCGAGGCGGTCGCCGCGCTGGTGGCACGTGCGCGCGCCGCGCAGGCGGTAGCCGCGGGTTATGGCCAGGCGCAGCTCGATGCCATGGTGGTCGCCTGCGGCTGGGCGATCATGGAGCCCACGCGCAACCGCACGCTGGCCGAACGGTCGGTGCGCGACACCGGCCTGGGCAACGTCGAGGACAAGGTCACGAAGAACCACCGCAAGACGCTCGGGCTGCTGCGCGACCTGAAGGGCGCGGTGTCGACGGGCGTGCTGGCCGAGCTGCCGGAACTGGGGCTGACCGAGATCGCGCGGCCTGTCGGCGTGGTGTGCGCGGTGGTGCCGTCGACCAACCCGGGCGCGACGCCGGCCAACAACATCATCAATGCCCTCAAGTGCGGCAACGCGATCATCCTGTCGCCCTCGCCCAAGGGCATGTCGACCGCGCGCCTGCTGCTCGAGTACATGCACGCCGCGCTCCACAGCGTGGGCGCGCCGCCCGACCTGGTGCAGATGCTGCCCCAGCCGGTGACGAAAGCGCTGTCGCGCGAACTGATGCGCCAGTGCGACCTGGTGGTGGTGACCGGGTCGCAGGCCAACGTGCGCGCGGGCTATTCGAGCGGCACGCCGGCGCTGGGCGTGGGCGCAGGCAACGTCGCGGTGATCGTCGACGCCTCGGCCGACCTCGCCGACGCGGCGGCGAAGATCATGCGTTCGAAGACCTTCGACAACGCGACCAGCTGCTCCTCGGAGAACAGCGTGATCATCGTCGATGCGGTCTACGAGGCGATGGTGGCGGCGCTCGAGGCCGAAGGCGCGGTGATGCTGTCCGATGAAGAGAAGGCCACGCTGGGGCGCACGATGTTCCCCGACGGGCAGCACCTGTCTTCGGCGGTGACCGCGCAGGCGGTGCCCAAGGTCTGCGCCGTAGCGGGGCTGACGCGCCCGGCGCTGTCGACGGCGCGCTGCCTGATGGTCGAGGAGGCCGGTACCGGCCTGGCCCACCCCTTCTCGGGCGAGAAGCTGTCGCCGGTGCTCACGGTCTATCGGGCGTCCGACTTCGACCATGCGTTCTCGATCCTGCGCGACATCTACGCGTTCATGGGCAACGGCCATTCCTGCGGCATCCACACGAAGGACGATGCCCACATCGACCGGCTCGGGCGCGAGATGACCGTGTGCAGGGTGATCGTCAACCAGGCCCATGCGATCGCCAACGGTGGCAGCTTCGACAACGGCCTGCCGTTCTCGCTCACCATGGGCTGCGGCACCTGGGGGCGCAACAGCTTCTCCGAGAACCTCAACTACCGGCACTTCATGAACACCACCCGGGTGGTGCGCACGATCGAAGCACGCGAGCCCGGGCTGGAGGAGATCTTCGGCGCTCACTGGGCGCGCCACGGGCGCGGCTGATCCGGTCATCCGTGGCATCATCGGGTGCCACGGGTCCTGCCGGGATACGGGTGTCCGGCCCGGCTTCGACTCGTCCCCCCGATCTCGTCCGAACCTCCCGGGAAGCCGCCTCTTGAACGCACCCACCCCATCCCTCGCGCCCGACTGGACCGCGCTGCGCCGCGAGTTCCCGACCCTCGAGCGCTGGACCTACCTCGACGCGGCGCGCAAGACGCCGCTGGCCCGTTGCGCCGAGCGCGCGATGCAGGAGTTCACCCGCGACATCTACGAGGACGCGGGCGCCGAGGCCTGGAACAGCGCGAACGTCGGGCGCACGCGCTCGCTGCTCGCGCAACTGCTCGGCTGCACCCCGACCTCGCTCGCCTTCACCAAGAACACGGCCGAGGGCCTGGCCATTGCCGCCCATGCGTTCGAGCTGCGCCCGGGCGACAACATCCTGCTGACCGACATGGAACACGTGGTCAACCTCTGGGTGTGGAAGCACTACGAGGCCAAGGGCGTGGAGATCCGCAAGGTCGAGAGCCGTGACGGGCGCCTGCCGATCGAGGCCTACCTCGAGAAGATCGACGCGCGCACGCGCCTGATCTCGACCGCCTACATCACCTACGCGAACGGCTGGCGCATCGATGTCGATGCGCTTGCCGAAGAATGCCGCAAGCGGGACATCCGGCTCGTGCTCGACGGCGTCCAGGGAGCGGGCATGCTCGCCCGGCGCATCGATTCGCTGGGCGCCGACTTCGTCGCGATCGGCGCGCACAAGAGCCTGCAGGGGCTCACCGGCACCGGCGTGGTGTGGTGCCGCGACGATCTCGTCGACACCGTGCGCACCGAGTTCGTCCGCTCACCGGCGATCACCCGGGGCGCCGAGATCGGCCAGTTCGACTATGTCGTCGAGCAGCACCGGTTCGAGGCGGGCAATCCCAACTTCCTCGGGCTGTGGGTGCTGCGCCGTTCGGCCGAGTGGCTGCTGTCGATCGGCCTGCCGGCGATCGAGGGGCGCATACACGACCTCACCGAATCGCTGCTCGAGCGCATCGAGCGCGCGGGCATCCGAACGCAGACGTCGCGTGACTGGAACCAGCGCTGCCACATCGTCAACCTCGTCGTGCCCGACGCGCTCGCGCTGCAGAAGCAACTGCGCGAGCGCAACATCGTGGTCAACGTGAAGGACGACAAGCTGCGGGCATCGGTGTCGTTCTACAACGAAGAAGCAGACCTCGACGTGCTGATGGATGCGCTGGCCGAACTCGGCGCGACGGCGCGCTGATCGCTGCGAGTACCGTTTCAAGCCGGCCGGCGCCTTCGCGCCGGCCTTGTTCCCTCACGGATGACCGTCCGTGACCACGGAGATGACCTCATGGCCAAGGCCTACTGGATCGCGTTCTACCGCCAGATCACCAACCCCGAAGCCTTCGCGGCCTATGCCAAGCTGGCGCCGCCTGCGATCACGGCGGCCGGCGGCCGTTTCGTCGTGCGTGGAAACCCGGCCAAGGTGTTCGAGATGGGCATGGACCAGCGCGTGGTGATGATCGAGTTCGACAGCGTCGAGCAGGCGATCGCCGCCCATGACGGCCCGGGCTACCAGGCCGCGCTGAAGGAACTCAAGGGCGGGGTTGAACGCGAGATCCGGATCGTCGAAGCGCTGGCCTGATCCACCGCGCCGCGTCCGCAGCCGCGGACGCGGCGTCCTCCGCGGTTGCGGACGTCGTTCCTGCATCGGTTTACACTGTTGCAAGCAGGATGCGTCCACGCGATTCCGGCGCCAGACCGGGCGGTGCGTGTCCTGAACCAGGAGGAGCAGGACATGGATCGACGTCTGGTCTGCATCGGCGGTGCGCTGCTGTCCGCAACGGTCGCGCCAGTGGCCTTCGCGCAGGGCTATCCGGCGAAGCCGGTGCGCATCATGGTCGGCTACACGCCCGGTGGCGGGGTCGACACCACCGCGCGCATCGCCGCACAATCGATGACCGAGGCCTGGGGCAGCCAGGTGATCGTCGAGAACCGCCCTGGCGCCGCCGGCAACATCGCGACCGAGCTCACCGCCCGCGCGGCCCCCGACGGCTATACGCTGGTGTTGTGCAACATCGGTTCGCATGGCGTGACCC
This sequence comes from uncultured bacterium, assembly GCA_903873475.1. GTDB lineage: Bacteria > Pseudomonadota > Gammaproteobacteria > Burkholderiales > CAIKXV01 > CAIKXV01. Next base: position 5,112 of record CAIQON010000073.1, on the reverse strand, counting down.
CGGCGCGCTTCGGTTCGAAGCTGACCTATGACCCGATCGCCGACTTCGCGTTTCCGGCGCGGTTCGGCGGCGTGCCCAACGTGCTGATGGTGCATCCGTCGGTGCCGATGAAGAACCTGCGCGAGTTCATCGCCTACGCGAAGAAGCATCCCGGCAAGCTCAGCTTCGGCTCCTCCGGGGTTGGTGCCTCGCCGCACATGTCGATCGAACTCATGAAGTCGATCACCGGCATCGACATCGTGCATGTCCCCTACAAGGGGGCTTCGGCGGCGCTGGCCGACGTGCTCTCCGGCAACCTCGAGGCCTCGGTCGGCAACTTCGCGGGCGCGCCGCTGAACGCGATCCGCAGCGGCCGGTTGCGCGCGCTGGGCATCACCTCCGGCGTGCGCAGCACGCAGATGCCCGATATCCCGACCTTCCGCGAGCAGGGCATCGAGGGCTTCGACGTGACCGGCTGGTACGGGCTGTGTACGCAGGCGAAGGTGCCCTCCGAGATCATCACGCGCATCAATACCGACGTGAACCGGATGCTCGGCACCGGCCAGGCCTTGCGCAAGCGACTCGAAGACCAGGGCATCGACATCGCGCCCGCCACCCCGGCGGAGTTCGCGGCGATGGTCAGGCAGGAGATCGCCAAGTGGACGAAGGTGGTGCGCGAGACGAAGCTCGAAGGCGACTGAGCGCCAGGGGCGTTCAGTTCGCCCTGTACACCAGGGCCGAAGCCTTGCGCCAGCGCTCGATCTCCAGGCGCAGCAGCGCCGCGAACGCCGCTGGCGTGGTCGGGGTGGGCTCCAGGCCCTGCAGGGCCAGTGCCTCGCGGGTGTCGGGTGCTTCAAGCACCTTGAGCGTGCCTGCGTTGAGGCGGTCGATCACCGGCCTGGGCGTCGCGGCCGGCGCGAACAGCCCGAACCACAGGTTCAGTTCATAGCCCGGGAACCCGGACTCGGCGACCGTGGGCAGGTCTGGCACGAAGGAGGCGCGCTTCGCCGAGGTCGCGGCGAGCGCGCGCAGCTTGCCGGCACGCAGGTGCGGCAGCACCGGCGCCGGGGTGCCGAACAGCAGGTCGATGCGGCCGGCGACGAGGTCGAGTACCGACAGCGCCGAACTCTTGTAGGGCACATGGTTCATCTTCACGCCGGCCATCGACGAGAACAGCTCGGTGCCCAGGTGGGCCAGGCTCGCATTGCCGGCCGACGCGTAGCTGACCTGCCCCGGCCGTGCCTTCGCATGCGCGACCAGTTCCTTCATCGAGGTGACCGGCACCGAGGGATGCACCAGCACGATGTAGGGGGAACTGCCGAGCAGCGTCACGGGCGCGAAGTCTTTCACCGGGTCGTAGCTCAGCTTCTCGTTCAGGCTCACCGCCACCGCATGCGTGCTGGTGGTGCCCACGAGCGTGGTGTAGCCGTCCGGGGCCGAGCGCGCGACGATGTCTGCACCGATGTTGCCGCTGGCACCGGACCGGTTGTCGATGATCATCTGCTGGCCGAGGTGTTCGGAGAGCCGCACGGTGATCACGCGCGTCGCGGCATCGGCCGCGCTGCCGGGCGGGAAGGGCACCACCACGCGCAGCGGCTTCACCGGCCAGGCTGGCGCGGGCTGGGCAAGGGCGACGGCGGGCAGCGCGAGTGCAGCGAGTGCTCCGAGCGCCGCATACGCCGCGTACGCCGCGCACGCCGCGTACGCGAGGGGCGCGCCGACAGGCGCCGCGCCGCGTCGATCGGTATGGACCGCGGCCCGGTTGGGCATGCGAGGGGTGTCGTGGAGTGCGTTCATTTCGAAAGAGTCTTTCCCAGGCCGCCGAGCAGGTCCATGAAGTCGCCCAGGGCGTTGAAGCGCGGCTGCGCCGCGGTGTGCGGGGTTACCAGCACGTTGCGGAAACCGAGCAGTTCTTCGTCGTCGCGCGCCGGTTCCTCGTAGGGTGTGTCCAGCCCCAGGCCGCCGAGGTGGCCGGAGCGCAGTGCCGAGAGCAGGGCGCCGCGATCGACGAGTTCCGAGCGCGAGGTGTTGATCAGAACCGCGCCCTTCTTCATGGCACCGATGCGCGCCGCGTCCATGAAGCCACGGGTGCTGTCGCCGAGCGGCAGCTGGATGCTCAGCCAGTCGCTCTCGGCGAGCAGGCGGTCGAGCCCGGCATACTCGATCGGCAACGCGGATGCCTCTGCCTCGGGCAGCGCGGTGCGCTGGTGGTAGAGCACGCGCATGCCGAAGGCCGCCGCGCGCGGGGCGAGCTCGCGTCCGATCTCGCCCATGCCCAGGATGCCGAGCGTGTCCCCGTGCAGGATGCGCAGCCCGCCGACGCCCGCCCAGTTCGAGTTGGCGGTATGCCGGCGGTCGTAGGTGCGCGGTTCGAACCCGGCCTCGCGCAGCTGGCGCAGGCTGATGCGGCCCATCACCTCGGGCAGCCGCTTCGCCAGGGCTAGCATCAGCATCATGGTGTGCTCGGCGCAGGCGATGTTCGCGCGACGGCGCACCCCCAGCACCGGGATGCCGCGCGCGGCACAGGCCGCAGTGTCGATGTTGCGCAGGACCTTGCCGTATTTCTGCACCGCCCGCAGGTTCGGCGCGAGCGCGAGTTCGCGGGCCCCGATCGGGAACGATTCGACCACCAGCACCGTGGCGTCCGGCAGCGCGGCACGCAGTGCGTCGTCCGATCCGGCGAGCAGTACCCGTGACGGGTAGAGCGGACCGGCGGCGGCGCGGGCCTGCGCGAGCCAGCCGTCGAAGTCGGCTAGATCGAGCGACAGGAAATGGCGGAATGCCTGCACGCGTTCAGGATCGCAGCCGGGGTCGAGGATGACCTGCAGCAGCCGCGGGAACGGATCGTCCTCGACCACGACGACATGGCCGCCAGCGGGGGATGCGGCAGTAGAGGATGCCTCGCACGAATCGTTGCCCATCGTCAGTTTCCTTCGGCGCTGGCCGGTGCGTTTTCCGGATGCCACTGCCCGCGGCGCATCCGGGTGATCTTCACCGAACTGAACAGCCCGGCCTTGCGGAACGGTTCGTTCATCGAGAACGCCTCGGCGTCGGCGAGCGAGGGCACGTTCAGGATCAGCACGCTGCCCAGCCGGGTTGCGCCATCTTCGCCCAGCGTGGCGCCGCCGAGCACCAGCTTGTCCTTGTGCTGCTCGAGGTAGGCGAAGTGCTGTTCCTTCACTCGGGCGCGGATCGCCAGGCTGTCGGGGCCGTCTTCCTGGTAGATGATGTAAAGCATGGTCGGTGTCCTGGAGCAGGGTGGCTCAGCGCGTGGCGGCCGGAGCGCCTTCGATGTCGATGCGCAAGGCGCGCGCGACGCGGGTGTGCATGTTGTAGGCGCTGATCAGCACCGTCAGTTCGACCAGCTGGCGATCGTCAAAGTGCTGGCGCATCGCAGCGCAGGCGGAGTCGCCCGGCTCGATGTCGCGCGTGATGCCGTCGGCCCAGGCGAGCACCGCGCGCTGGGCCTCGGAGAAGAGGTCGCTGCCGTGCCAGTCGGCGATCGCCGCCACCTGTGCTTCGGTCAGCCCGGCCTTCAGCGCATGGGTCGGCCCGTGCACCTTGAACTGGTAGTCGGCGCCATTGAGCACCGACACGCGCAGGATCGCCAGTTCGTTGAACATCGCGGGCACCGACGTGCGGTAGCGCACCGCGCTGTTGAAGTCGAGCCAGGCGCCGGCCAGGGGCGGGCTGTTCAGCAGCACCTTGTACAGGTTGATCAGCCGGCCGCCGCGCTCGGCCTTGAGGTGGTCGATGAGCGGTGCCAGCGTGGCATCGTCTTCGCGGATCAGGGGTACACGAGCCATGCGTTTCCTTCCAGGCGTCAGTCGGCGCGGATGCGTGCGGTGCGCACGACCGCTGCCCAGCGGGCGATCTCGGCCTTCAGGAAGGCCGAGAACTGTTCTGGCGTGTTGCCCACCGGTTCTGCGCCCAGTGCGGTCAGCCGGTCGCGCATCTCGGCACTGCCTACATGGCGACCGACTTCGGCACCCAGCCGCGACACGATCTCGGCCGGCGTGCCTGCGGGCGCGAGCAGGCCGAACCAGACGTTCACTGCATAGTTGGCCACCCCGGCCTCGGCCATCGTCGGCACGTCGGGCACCAGCGGCGAGCGGACGGGGCCGGTGACCGCCAGCGCGCGCAGCTTGCCGGCCTTGACCAGCGGCAGCGTGATCAGCGTGTCGGTGAACCCGAGCATCACCTCGCCGCCGAGCAGGGCGCTGACCCCGGGCGCGCTGCCCTTGTACGGGATGTGCAGCATCTTCACGCCGGCCAGGCTCGCGAACAGTTCACCGGCAAGGTGCTGCGCGCCGCCGTTGCCGCCCGAGGCATAGGTAAGCTGCCCGGGACGCGCGCGGGCCAGCCCGATGAGTTCCTTCACGGTCTTCACCGGCAGCGACGGATGGACCACCAGCATGTTGTTCACGGTCGCGACCAGCGAGATCGGGGCGAAGTCGCGCAGGGGATCGAAGCCGACCTTCGGGTCGAGGCTGGGCGCGACGGCGAACGAGATCGCGACCATGTTCAGGGTGTAGCCGTCCGGTGCCGAGCGGGCGGCCGCGATCGTGCCGACGTTGCCGGCGGCACCGGGACGGTTGTCGATCACCACGGTCTGGCCGAGGGCCTCGCCGATCGCCTGCGCGACCGATCGCCCGAGGATGTCGGTCGGACCACCCGGCACGTAGGGCACGATCATCCGGATCGGCTTGGCCGGGTAGCCACCGGGCAGCGGGCCGCGCGGCTGGGCCGACGCGCCCGTTGCATGCAGGCCACCCGCAATGGCGCACAGCAGTGCGATCGGCAGGGCTGCGGATGGCGGCGCCACGGCGTGCTTCATCGGACTTCCTCCGTACGGGAATGCATGCGATCTCGACGATCGTCTCGTGGATATCCCGGCTGCGAGCGCGCGGGGTCGCCAGTATAGCGGCTGCGGCCGCGCGCTCCGGCGCCGGGGTGGGTCGCGAACGGGTTGCGCCAACGGTCGTGCGATCGGGCGCACGGGCGCGCTGCGTCAGCAGCTACGTCAGCCCTGCGGCTTGCCGTAGCCGCCGCCCCCCGGCGTCTCGATGACGAACACATCGCCCGGTTGCATCGGTGTCGAGTCGCAGCCGTCGAGTTCCTCGATGCGACCGT
>CAIQON010000072.1 GCA_903873475.1 uncultured bacterium | reverse complement strand
CAGCAGCAGGTCACGCCGCAGCACACACCACAACAACCGGCTCACCATGCCCCCCCAAAAACCCGGGTCAGACACGGTTTATCGAAAACCCGGGTCAGACACGGGTTTTTGGGCGCCTGCCGTGAATCAGGCGCGGCCGCTCCGATAAACCGTGTCTGACCCGGGTTTTGGACCGGGTCTTCGGGCGGTGCGTGGTTCATCGTGTACCACCGAGGCGCAGCTGATGCAGGGTGGCCGGTGCCGCCGGCTCGATCGCATGGTGTGTTGCCACCACCGCGACGCCGCCGCCTTGCAGGTGCCGGCCCAGGCGCGCGACGAAGGCTTCGGCCGCCTCGGTGTCGAGCGCGGCAAGCGGCTCGTCGAGCAGCCAGAGCTTGCGGCTGCCGAGGTAGAGCTGGGCGAGCGCGACGCGGCGGCGCTGGCCCTGCGACAGCACCCGTCCGGGCAGCATCTCGCGGCCGGTAAGGCCGACTTCGGCGAGCGCGGCGTCGATGGCGGCGGCATCCACGGTCACGCCGGCGATGCCGGCCGACACCGCAAGGTTTTCGCGCGCGGTCAGGTCGTCCTTGATGGCCGGGGCATGGCCGAGGTAGCAGAGGTCGGCGAAATACTCGTCGCCCAGCTGGTCGACCGGCGTGCCGTTCCAGCGTGCCACGCCTGCTTCCGGCCGCGCGAGCCGCGCCAGCACCCGCAGCAGCGTCGTCTTGCCGGTGCCGTTGCGTCCGGTCACCTGCAACAGCCCGCCCGCCGGGACGGAGAAGTCCAGGCCGGCGAACAGCACCCGATCGCCACGCGCCGCGACGAGGGCGGAGACTTCGAGCAACACGACCTCCGGAAGGACGGGTGAGAGTGGGCGGATTCTATCGGCTTTGCCTCGCCGGAAACCGCCTCAGGGCGCTGGCAAGCGCGCGGTGCGCTGCCGGAAATCGGCAGAAATCCGTGTCTGACCCCGATGTCCTCTTCCGCGGATACGATCGCGGTCCAGGAGGAACTCCATGAAATCGACAGTTACCCCGGCCGACGGCCTCCGCCGCCGGCTGGTCGTCGCGGGCGCGTCTTCGATGGCCATCCTCACCACCGCCACCACCGCCGCCCGCGCCCAACAGCCCGCCCCCGCCAAGGCCGTCCGCCTGATCGTCCCCTACCCCGCCGGCGGCGGCACCGATGCGCTCGCCCGCACCATCGCCCCCGAACTCGCCGAGACCCTCGGCCAGCCGGTGATCATCGACAACCGCCCCGGCGCCAACGGCATCATCGGCAGCGATGCGGTCGCCCGCTCGAAGCCCGACGGCAGCACCTTCCTGCTGACCATCGCCAGCCACACGATCAACCCGCTGCTGTATACGAAGCTCCCGTACGACAACGACAACGACCTGGTGCCGGTGACCCTGGTCGCCGAGTACCCGTTCGTGCTGGTGGTGCACCCGGCGCTGCCGGTGAAGACCGCGAAGGAGTTCATCGCGCTCGCCCGCAAGCGCAAGGGAGAGGTCACCTACGCCTCGTCCGGCAACGGCAGCGGCCCGCACCTGGGGATGGAACTGCTCGCCGCGATGGCCGACATCGACCTGATCCATGTGCCGTACAAGGGCGCCTCGCCCGCCACCGCCGACCTGCTCGGCGGACAGGTGCAGGCGATGCTCAACAACTTCCTCGCCTCGGCCTCGCTGATCCGTGCCGGGCGCCTGCGCCCGCTGGCGGTGACCAGCCTGAAGCGCTCGGCCGCGATGCCCGAGCTGCCGACGCTCGCTGAATCGGCACTGCCCGGCTTCGAGGTGAACGGCTGGTACGGCCTGTTCGCCCCGCGCGGCACCACCCCGGCCACGCTCAACGCCATGCAGGAGGCGGTGGCCAAGGCCATGCGCCGCCCCGCCGTGGCCCAGCGCCTGTCCGGCGATGGCGCGGTGGCGGTCACCAACACTCCGGATGCGTTCGCGAAGTTCCTGCGCGCCGACAGCGACAAGTGGGCGAAGGTGATCAAGCGCGCGAAGCTCACCCCCGAGACGCTCTGACGCGACACGAAAACCCCAAGCCCATGCCCATCTTCCAGCGCCCCGGCCAGCCCGACCTGCACTACTTCATCGAAGACTTCACCGACCCCTGGCGCAACGCCCCGCTGCTGATCCTGCAGCATGGCAACGGCCGCTCGGCCGAGTTCTGGTATCGCAGCGTCCCGTATCTGTCGCGCTTCTACAAGGTGGTGCGGCCGGACATGCGCGGCCTGGGCAAGTCAGGGACGAACTTCGACCCGAAGACGCAGATGGATCCGCAGATCCTGATCGACGACCTCGCGGACCTGGTGAAGCACCTGATCGACACCACGCAGACCGATCGCATCCACTTCTGCGGCGAGTCGCTGGGCGGCATCCTCGGCCTGGGCCTCGCCGCCCAGCATCCCGACCTGCTGCGCACCCTCACCCTCTGCGCCACCCCAGTGTTCATCAGCGACAAGATGAAGCAGAGCTATGCACTCGGCCGCGGCTCGCGCACCGACGCCATGCGCGAGGTGGGTGCTGCGAAGTGGGTCGACACCACCAACCGCTCGACCCGCTTCCCGCCCGAGACCGAGGAGGGGATGTTCGCCTGGTACGCGAAGACTTTCGCCGAGAACGACTTCGAAGTTCAGCTGCGGCTGGTGGAGATCCTCAACACCGCGAGTGCCGAGGGCTTCCTGCCCGACGTGAAGCTGCCGGTGCTCGGCCTGTACCCCGACGCCGGCCCGATCACCGACGCCGAACAGGAGCGCCTGCTGCGCGAGCGGCTGGCCGACTTCCGCATTGCCTACCTGCCCACGCGCTACCACATGGCGCACATGATCCATCCCGCCACCTGCGCACGGTACGTGCTCGAGTTCATCGGCGCGCACGACGGCATGGCCGTCACGGAGACCTGAACAGCCATGGAACAGTCCCTCGATACCCGCACGGTCACCCTCACCAAGACCTTCTGCAACCACCTCGCCGCGACCACGTATGAATCGCTGACACCGGCCGCGGTACGCGAATGCAAGCGCGGCATCCTCGACTGGCTGGGCTGCGCCCTGGCCGGCAGCCCGCACCCCGAGCTCGACATCACGCTAGAGACGCTGAAGCTCAACGGCGGCCGCCCGGTGGCCACCGTGATCGGACGCGGCCTGAAGCTCGGCCTGCTCGAAGCCCCGATCGCCAACGGCCAGATGGGCCACCTGCTCGACTACGACGACACCCACATGGGCGGCGTGGTTCTGCATGCGAGCTCGCCGATCCTGGCGGCGCTGTTCGCGCTGAGCGAGCATCTGGATGAAATTCGAGGCGCGACCAACCCCGGGAGCACGCCAGTGAGCGGCCGCGAGTTCATGCTCGCCTACGCCACCGGCTTCGAAGCCGGCGTGCGCGTCGGACGCACCGCCCCCGGCCACCATGACGGCGGCTGGCACCTGACCGGCACGCTGGGCACGATCGCCGCGGGTGCGGCCTGCGCCAAGCTGCTCGGCCTCACCGGACAGCAGATGACCTACACCCTGGCGATCGCTGCGACCCAGGCCGCCGGCATGCAGCAGAACCGCGGCACGATGTGCAAGTCGCTGCACGCCGGCAAGGCTGCGTCGAACGGATTGCTGGCGGCGCTGCTCGCATCAAAAGGCTTCGACGGCACGCAGGAGATCGTCGAAGGGAACAAGGGTTTCGGGCGGATCTACAGCAACCGCTGCGAGCCCGAGAAACTGGTCGAAGGCCTCGACGGCCCGTGGGTGATCGAGACCAACGGCCACAAGCCGTATGCCTGCGGCGTGCTGCTGCATCCGCTGATCGACGCGATGGTTGAGATGAAGCAGCGCCATCCGGTCGACCCGGCGCAGATCGAGGCGATCGAACTGCGGGTGCATCCGCTGGTGCAGAGCATCACCGGCGTGTCGGAGCCGTCGACCGGACTGCAGTCGAAGTTCTCGTGGAAGCATTCGGCGGCGGTGGCCTACGTGGATGGCAATGCAGGGATCCCGCAGTACACGGACGCCAAGGCGGTGGACCCGGTGATCGCAGCGTTACGCGGGAAGGTCAGCGCCGTCGGGGATGCATCGCTCGGGAAGGATGAGGCGTTCGCGGTGATGCGCGCCGGAGGGCAGGCATTCGAAGTCCATATCCCTCACGCGAGCGGGACGGCGGCGAATCCGATGACGGATGAGGCGATGCGGAGGAAGTTCGTGGCCAACGCTGCAGGCCTGGCGCCGGCGACGGCGGAGGCGATCGTGGGGCTCATGGAGCGATTCGAGGGGAGCGAGGCTGGCCGACTCATGGCTGCCTGCGCGCCCCGATAGCCCTCCGATTCGACTATTCGCAACTCGAATGGCTTTTAGTTACTATACACTAGTACTAAAGATGATTAATAGTTAAAAGACTCTGCGTGAAGATCGCGAAGGAAGAGATATCCGCCGTCCTCGCCCAGTTCAATCCCTGGTGGCGAGGCGAGCCTCTGACTGACATCCCCGGATGGCGGAGGGCGGCGTTCGTCGAGCTTCATGCGTGGATGACCGCGCCCCCAGCTCCCCGTGCGGTGATGCTCTCCGGCGCCCGGCAGATCGGCAAGACCACGCTGATGTTGCAGGTGGCCGACGCCTTGCTGCGCGCCGGCGTGCCGGCGGCCAACATCCTGTACGCCACCTTCGACCACCCGATGCTGAAGCTGGCTGGCATCGACGCGGTCATCGACGCCTGGCGCGAACGCGAGCCGCGCGCCGACGGGCCGGAGTACCTGCTGCTCGATGAAGCGCAGTTCATCCGCGACTGGGCGACCTGGGTCAAGCACCAGGTGGACTTCCGCAAGAACCGGCGCATCGCCTTCACCGGTTCGGCGATGCCGCTGGTGGCGTCCGACCAGGAGTCCGGCGTCGGCCGCTGGCACACGATCCGGCTCACCACGCTGTCGTTCTACGAATACCTGCAGATCAAGCGCGTGCAACTGCCCGTGCTGCCAGCCCTGCCGAGCCTGCGCGACCTGTTCGACTGGGCGCCGGCGGACTTCCTCCGCACGGCCGACATCGCCAGCCCCTACGTCGGCCATTTCCACGAGTACCTGCTGCGCGGTGGATTCCCGCAGACCGCGCAGGTGGAAAGCATCACCCAGGCGCAGCGCCTGCTGCGCGAAGACATCATCGACAAGGTGCTCAAGCGCGACATGACCGCGCTGTTCGGCGTGCGCCGCGTGCTCGACCTCGAGCACACCTTCCTCTACCTGTGCCTGCACGACGGCGGCTTGCTGGACATGGTTGACCTGTGCAGCAACCTGCAGGTCAAGCGTCCGACGGCCCAGCACTTCATCGAGCTGCTCGAAGCTACCCACCTGATCTACCGCCTTGCGCCTTTCGGCTACGGCAAGGACGTGCTGCGCGCCCGGTTCAAGATCTACCTGGCCGACGCGGCCATCGCCCCGGCGGTGATGCTCAGGGGCAAGGCGCTGCTGGAGGATGCCGCTGCGCTGTGCGTGGCCACCGAGACCGCCGTGTTCAAGCACCTGTTCGCCCGCTACTACGCACAGAGCGTCCGGTTCTCGTACTGGCGTGGCAAGCGCGACCATGAGGTGGACCTCGTCGCCGAAACGGGCGGCGAGCTGATCCCGTTCGAGGTGAAGTACCGCGCCCAGCATGCCGGCGTCCGCGAGCTCAAGGGGCTGGTCGAGCTGTGCCAGGCGAAGCAGGTCGCGCGAGGGTATGTCGTCACCAAGGCACTGGATGACTTCGGGCTGCTGCCTGGGGTGCCGGCAGGCGCAGCGAACGCGGGGGCGCCGCAGATCATGCGGGTGCCGGCGCCGCTGCTGTGCTACTGGATGGGGCGGATGGAGATGCCGGTGGGTGGGGCGTCGCGTGAGGCCTGAAATGCCGCGCTCACCGTTGATGGCGAGTCTGTCGCCGCCCGCCGTAGGTGAGCTGCAGAAGGTTTATCCCTTTTTATGGCCGCAGGATAATCATCGAGGTTGGCGGCCGAACTGGGGTGGCTCGCGCATGGGCTCGCGAGCGGGTAGCTTGAGTTCAGCTCGCGCAGCCGCAGTCACGCGGGCGCGAATCGCAGCAGCCAGGTCTCGTGGCGAGGCGGCATCGCTCATGACCCGGCGAAGGATGTCGCGCGCCTCCTCCTCCATCGAGCGGCCGTGCTCGGCGGCGCGCACTCGCAAGCGCTGCTTGATGTCGTCATCGAGGTTGCGGATGGTGATGCTGGCCACGGCGGGGCTCCAGTGCTGGAACAGGCCTGGATTTTGACCGATGATTGCAACACAAGTACTGAATGCATGCGAGTGTGCGCTGGCCCTGACTCAGGCATCTTGCAGCTCAAGTACAGAAATCCTTACCCTCAGAGCATGAAGACCACGCTCAACCTGAACGATCAACTGCTGGCCGATGCAAAGGCGCTGGCGGCCCAGCAGCGCACGAGCCTGACGCGATTGATCGAGGAAGGGCTCCAGTTGCGCCTTCGCGCGAAGGCGGACGCTGCCTCGCTCGGCAGGGTTCGTCTGCCTGTGTTCAAGGGTCGCGGCGGTCTGGTGAAGAGGGTCAACCCACTTAGCAACAAGGCACTGCTCGACGCCATTGACGATGACGCCTGATGTCAACGTACTGGTCGCTGCTTCGCGCAGCGACCACCCGCACCATGGTGCCGCGCGTGACTGGCTCGAGGGGGCGATTGGCGCCGCGAGGGCCGGCGCGTCCTTGACGCTGATGCCGATGGTGCTCCCCAGCTTCCTGCGGCTGGTCACGAGCCCGAAGATCTTCCAGTCGGCCACCCCGATCAAGGATGCAGTCGCCTTTTTGACTTCTAATTCGACATGGAAGTCGCGCAATTGAGGATTAGCGACCCGTAGTCCATCAAACGCCGCGCCAGCCCCGGTGGGGTCACCGCCAGCCCTGGGCGGGGAACAGGATTTCTGGCGAGTCGCTCAGCTCGTAGCTTGTGCTGCGGCCACCCGCGTCCGATTTGCGCAGGACGCCACGGGCCAGCAGATCCGTGATGTCGCGCAGCGCGGTGTCCGGCGAACACTGGGCGATCGCCGCCCATTTGCTGCTGGTGAGCTTGCCCTCGAATCCATCGAGTAGCCGATTGACCAGCTTCACCTGTCGCTCGTTCAGCGGCGCAGAACCCGGTGCAGCCCAGCGCTGCCAGAACCGCGTCCTGGCCAGCACGGCGTCGAGCGTGTGCTGTGTCTGATCGACGGCGCGGTGCAGGGTTTCCAGAAACCAGGCGAGCCACTCGGTGACATCGAGCGATTGCTTCTGCGTGCGTTCCAGGATGTCGTAGTAGGCCTTGCGCTCCCGCTGGATCTGCGCCGACAGGCTGTAGAAGCGCTGCGGGCTAGCATCGGCGCGCGCCAGGAACAGGTCGCCGACAGCACGCGCGATACGGCCGTTACCGTCGTCGAACGGGTGCAGGGTGACAAACCACAAGTGCGCAAGCCCGGCCTTGATCAGCGGCGGCTCATTCGACGCGCTGTTGGCCCAGTGGATAAAGCGGGCGGTTTCGGATTCAAGTCGATCGGCCGGCGGCGCTTCGAAATGCACGCGCTGGCGGCCCAGCGGGCCAGAGACAACCTGCATCGGACCGGTGGCATCGTCACGCCAGCCGCCCACATTGATCCGGCCAAGGCCCGAGTAGCCGGTGGGGAAGAGTGCTGCGTGCCACCCGAACAGGCGATCGCGGGTGACCCTGGCGTTGCAGTTGGCGGTGGCGTCGAGCACCATTTCGACCACGCCCTCGACGTGCCGGTCCACCGGGGCCAGGGCACCGATGTTGACGCCGAGTCGGCGAGCGATGGAGGAGCGCACAGACTCGACGTCGAGCTGTTCGCCCTCGATCTCGCTGGTCTTGATGACGTCCTCGGTCAGCGCCGACAGGCTGGCCTGGTCGCGTAGCGCCATTCCGACATCGGCCAGTCGTCCCATCAAGAGACCCTGGGCTCGGCTGGCGTCGGCCAACGACTGGGCCAGGGCAGCCAGGTCGTAGCGCCAATCGGGCCATTCGCTGGACTGCCAGATACAAGTGTATTCGCCGCTAGTCATGCGGAGATCATGAGCCATATTCTCCGCAAGTACACGTTATTCACCGCGCGTCGTGCGGCGATCACCACTCGACGCTGAGCATCACCCCCCAGAAGCCCACCGCCACGATGCTCCACAGCAGCACGTTCCACCACATGCACAGGAAGCTGCGCACGTAGGCCTGCTCGGGGTTCGATCGCAGGTAGACCACGGGCACCCTGGCGCCCAGGCGGGTGGACTGCGAGCGGGGACCCTCGGCGCGGAACGTGTGATCCTGCCCGAGGTGGTCGGTGAAGCGCACGACCGGGTGGTCGACGGTGGCTTCGTAGCCGTCCTCGATCTCATGTCCGACCACGGTGCCGATGGCCATGCCACCGGAGCGCAGCACCGCGAGCCGCCGCAGCACCTGGTGCGCGATGAATGCCGTGACGGCCAGCGTGACGGCGAGCATGTAGTAGAACATGGGCGTCGGGGATCCGGGTCAGAGCGAGAGGAGTGGGTGCTGGTGCGCTGGTGGCTGGCGGCCGGTGGATTATCGCGCGACAGCGGGTGGCGCCGGTGCCGCTGCTGCGCTACCGGATGCGGGAATGCGGGGATAGCGCAGTACACTGCCGCGGAGGCGCAAGCGGTGATGAATGTCGGCGGACGGACGCCCAAGATGCCTATGCTGCAGCGGACGTGACCCGCTGCAAGTCTGAGGCGATTTATCCGCACGGGGAGGGTATGAATGACGCCGGAAGCCAAGGCGCGCGAGCAGATCGATCTGAAGCTGCAGAAAACCGGGTGGATCATCCAGGATCTCAAGCAGGTGGATCTTTCCGCCGGACTGGGCGTGGCGGTTCGCGAGTACCCCACCGATACAGGGCCAGCCGATTACGTCCTGTTCATCAACCGCAACGCGGTGGGCGTGATCGAAGCCAAGAAAGACAGCGCAGGCGAGAACATCACCGCGACTGAAGCTCAGACCGAACGCTATGCGGCAGCCAGCCTGAAATGGCGCAAGGACAACACGCCCCTGCGTTTCCTGTTCGAGGCCACCGGCCAGATCATCCGCTTCACCGATAACGCCGACCCTGCGCCGCGCTCGCGCGAGATCTTCCACTTCTTCAAGCCGGAAACGCTGGGCAGTTGGCTTGCGCTGCCGGACACCTTGCGCCGCCGCCTGGCCGAGCAGATGCCTGCGCTGCCGGAAAAGAACCTGCGTGATTGCCAGATCAGCGCCGTCACCGGGCTGGAGAAGTCGCTCGCGCAGAACAAACCCCGCGCTCTCGTGCACATGGCCACCGGCGCCGGCAAGACCTTCACTGCCATCACCGCGGTCTATCGCCTGCTCAAATTCGGCGGTGCGAAGCGCATCCTGTTCCTGGTCGATACCCGCAACCTCGGCAAGCAGGCGCACCAGGAGTTCATGGCCTATACGCCACCGGACGATGGCCGCAAGTTCACCGAGCTCTACAACGTGCAGCGGCTGGCCTCGCCCAGCATCGACCCGCATGCGCAGGTGTGCATCAGCACCATCCAGCGCATGTATTCCATTCTGAGTGGCGAGCCGATCGACGAATCGGCCGAAGACCTGTCGCTCAACGAACTGCAGCAGACCGCCGCGCAGGAGAAGTTCGTCCGCTACAACCCGGCCGTGCCGGTAGAAACGTTCGACTTCATCGTCATCGACGAGTGCCACCGCAGCATCTACAACCTGTGGAAGCAGGTGCTCGACTACTTCGACGCAAGCCTGATCGGCCTGACCGCCACGCCCGACAAGCGCACCTTCGGCTTCTTCAACGAGAACATCGTCGCGGAGTACACCTACGAGCAGTCGGTCGCCGACGGCGTCAACGTCGGCTATGACGTGTACGAGATCGAGACCGACATCACCCGGGCTGGCGCCGAGCTCAAGGCCAGGGAGTGGATCGACCACCGCGATCGCCAGACGCGCAAGAAACGCTGGAGCGAAACCGAGGAAGACACCGTCTATGCCGGAAAGGAGCTGGATCGCTCGGTCGTCAACCCCAGCCAGATCCGCCAGGTCGTCCAGGCGATGAAGAATGCCGTGGAAACGCAGATTTTCCCGGCGCGCAAGGAAACGCCCAAGACCCTGATATTCGCCAAGACCGACAGCCACGCCGACGACATCATCAATACCGTGCGCGAGGAATTCGGCGAAGGCAACGCCTTCTGCAAGAAAGTCACCTACCGCGCCGGGCAGGACAAAAAGCT
>CAIQON010000071.1 GCA_903873475.1 uncultured bacterium | reverse complement strand
GGACTGCCATGGCATGCCGATCGAGGTACAGATCGAGAAGACGCACGGCAAGAACCTGCCGACCGAGCAGACCCAGAAACTCGCGCGCGCGTACGCCGCCGAGCAGGTCGAGCGCCAGAAGAAGGATTTCATCCGGCTGGGCGTGTTCGGCGACTGGGACAATCCCTACACGACGATGAACCCGCGCAACGAGGCCGACGAGATCCGGGCGCTGGGCACCTTGCTGCAGAAGGGCTATGTGTACCGCGGGCTGAAGCCGGTCAACTGGTGCTTCGACTGCGGCTCGGCACTGGCCGAGGCCGAGATCGAGTACGAAGATCGCACCGACACGGCCGTCGACGTCGGCTTCGCCTTCGCACCCGCCGAGCGCGGCAGGCTCGCGGCGGCCTTCGGACTGCCGGCCCTGCCCGACAAGCCGGGCCGGATCGTGATCTGGACCACGACCCCCTGGACGCTGCCGGCGAACCAGGCGCTCAACGTGCACCCTGAGTTCTCGTATGCACTGGTCGACGCCGGCGAGTCGCTGCTGATCCTCGCCGCCGACCGCGTCGAGGCCAACCTGCAGCGTTACGGCCTCGCCGGGCAGGTCATCGCCACGGCCGAGGGTGCAAAACTCGAGAACATCGCCTTCTCGCACCCGTTCGCCGACCGGCTGTCGCCGGTCTATCTCGCCGACTACGTGACCCTCGAGACCGGCACCGGCATCGTGCACGCGGCACCGGCCTACGGGGTAGAAGACTTCCAGGCATGCCGCCGCTACGGCATGAAGGACGACGACATCCTCACGCCGGTGATGGGCGACGGCAAGTACGTGTCGACGCTCGAGGCGTTCGGCGGCCTGATGATCTGGAAGGCCAACCCGCTGATCGTCGAGCGGCTGCGCGCCAATGGCGCGCTGCTGCACGAAGACCGCAAGCACGTGCACAGCTACATGCACTGCTGGCGCCACAAGACGCCGGTGATCCTGCGCGCGACCACGCAGTGGTTCGCGGCGATGGACGAGCCGCCGGGCTTCGCGGGTGAGAAGCCGTCCGAGCCGCTGCGCGAGACGGCGCTGCGCGGCATCGGGGCGACGCAGTTCTTTCCGGCCTGGGGCAAGGCACGGCTGCACGCGATGATCGCGAACCGTCCCGACTGGACGCTGTCGCGCCAGCGGCAATGGGGCGTGCCGATGCCCTTCTTCGTGCATCGCGAGACCGGTGCCCTGCATCCGCGCACGCCGGAGCTGCTCGAGGCGGTGGCAAAGGCCGTGGAGCAGGGCGGCATCGAAGCCTGGCAGCGGGTCGACGCCGCCGACCTGCTCGGCGCGGATGCGGCCTCCTACGAGAAGATCAAGGACACGCTCGACGTCTGGTTCGATTCCGGCTCCACGCACCAGACGGTGCTCGGCGGTCCGCGCACGGCGGCCGGCGCGCCGGGGTCGCATCGCCACGAGACGTCCTTCCCCGCCGACCTCTACCTCGAGGGCTCGGACCAGCACCGCGGGTGGTTCCACTCCTCGCTGCTGGTGTCGTGCATGATGAACGGCACCCCACCCTACAAGGCCCTGCTCACCCACGGCTTCGTGGTCGATGGTGCCGGGCGCAAGATGAGCAAGTCGAAGGGCAACGTGGTCGCGCCGCAGCAGGTGGTCGATTCGCTGGGCGCCGACGTGCTCAGGCTGTGGATCGCCGCGACCGATTATTCCGGCGAACTGTCGATCTCGCAGGAGATCCTCAAGCGCGTCGTCGAGTCGTACCGGCGGGTACGCAACACGATCCGCTTCCTGCTCGCCAACGTCGACGACTTCGATCCCGCGCAGCATGCCGTGCCGATGGCGCAGCGGGTCGAGATCGACCGCTACGCGGCGGTGATGCTCGAGCGGTTGCGCGTCGCGGTCGCCGCCGACTACGAGCGCTACGAGTTCCACCTGGCCATGCAGCGGCTGCTGCACTTCTGCTCGGAGGACCTCGGCGCGTTCTACCTCGACATCCTGAAAGACCGGCTCTACACGACTGCGCCCGGCTCGCACGCACGCCGCTCGGCACAGAGCGCGCTGCACGAGATCGCGCGCACGCTGCTGCAGCTGTTCGCGCCGGTGCTCACCTTCACCGCCGACGAAGCCTGGGCGGTGCTGGCACGCGATCCGGCATCGACGGTGTTCACGACGACAGGGGCGGCTGTCGCTGATACGCCGGATGACCCGGCGCTGGAAGCGCGCTGGGTATCGGTACGCGAGGTGCGGGCGCTCGTGCTGAAGGAACTCGAGGCGCTGCGGGCCGCCGGCAGCATCGGCTCCGGCCTGGCAGCCGAGGTCGAGGTACGCGTCGCTGGTGCTCAATTCGACGCGCTTGCCTCGCTCGGCGAAGACCTGCGCTTCGTGTTCATCACCTCGGGCGCCCGGGTCGTGCGTGCCGCCGACGGTGCAGCCCCGACGGTGGCCGCGGTGCCGAGTACCGGGGCCAAGTGCGCCCGCTGCTGGCACTACCGCGACGACATCGGCAGCCACGCCGGGCATCCCGATGTCTGCGGCCGCTGCGCCGGCAACCTGGCCGGTACCGGAGAAATCCGTGTCCATGCCTGAAGCCGGCGGCTGGCGCGGCCGCATCGGCGCGGCGCTTTCGCGCTGGACGCTGAAGGACTGGCTCGGCAGTGCGTTCGCACTGGTCGTCGTCGACCAGATCGCGAAGGTGCTGGCGCTGCAATGGCTGGGTAGCGGGCAGGTGGTCGAGGTCACGCCGTTCTTCAACCTGGTGCTGGTCTACAACCCGGGGGCGGCATTCAGCTTCCTGGCGGGGGCATCGGGATGGCAGCGCGAATTCTTCGTCGGCGTGGCGCTGCTGGCCTCGGGCTGGATCACCTGGATGCTCCACCGGCACCCCGGGCACGTGCTGTTCTGCGGCGCGCTGACGCTCATCCTCGGCGGAGCGGTCGGCAACCTGATCGACCGGCTGTGGCTGGGTGCGGTGATCGATTTCCTCGACTTCCATGTGCTGGGCCATCACTGGCCCGCATTCAATGTCGCCGATTCGGCGATCAGCATCGGGGCCGTGCTGCTGGTCTGGGATGCCTTCCGGCCGGTGGGCGATGCGCAGGCCCGGGGCGGCTCGGCCGCCGGGGCACCGAAGCTATAATCTGCAACCCCGACGTAAAGGAGTGCCGAACGTGCCCAAGCAGGTCATCCTGGCCAACCCGCGCGGCTTCTGCGCCGGCGTGGACCGAGCGATCGAGATCGTCGAGCAGGCGCTGGTTGCGCGCGGGGCGCCAGTCTATGTGCGGCACGAGGTCGTGCACAACAAGTATGTCGTCGACGACCTGCGCACGAAGGGTGCGGTGTTCATCGAAGACCTCGAATCCGTGCCGAGCGGCAGCACGGTCGTGTTCAGCGCACACGGGGTCTCGCTCGAGGTCCGGCGCGAAGCCGGGCTACTCGGCCTGAACGTGTTCGACGCTACCTGCCCGCTGGTGACGAAGGTGCATGTCGAGGTGGCGAAGATGCGTGCGCAGGGGCGCGAGATCGTGATGATCGGGCATCGCGGCCATCCCGAGGTCGAGGGTACGATGGGGCAGGCCGACGGCGGCATGCACCTCGTCGAATCGGTCGACGATGTCGCGCGGCTGGCAGTCGCCGATCCGGACAACCTCGCCTACGTCACCCAGACCACGCTGTCGGTCGACGATGCGCGCGGCATCACGCTGGCGCTCGCGGCGCGTTTCCCGAAGATCGTCGGCCCGAAGAAGGACGATATCTGCTACGCGACCCAGAACCGGCAGGATGCGGTGAAGAAGCTGTCCGCCCAGTGTGACCTGATGATCGTCGTCGGGTCGCCCAACAGTTCCAACTCGAACCGCCTGCGCGAAGTCGCCGCCAATGCCGGCATCCCGGCCTACCTCGTTGATCGGGCGAGCGAAGTGAAGGCCGAGTGGCTGGTCGGCCGAGACCGCATCGGCGTCACCGCCGGCGCGTCGGCACCGGAGGTGCTGGTGCGCGAAGTGGTCGACCGCCTGCGTGCGTTCGGTGGTGTCGAACTGATCGAGCAGTCGGGCATCGAAGAGCACGTCACCTTCCCGCTGCCGAAGAATCTCACCCTCGCGGCAGACGCGTCACGCGCCAGCGGGCGCTGAGACTCCGTCCGCCGACCGCGGTACGCCGACCGCGGTACGCCGGCCACCGAGCTTGCGCTGACCGCGTGCGGCCAGCGCAAGCTCGGCTCCGTCGTCAGATCTGCGGCTCGGTGTACCAGTACACGCGGGTGCCGAAGCCCAGCGTGGCCTGCTGCCGGCTGAACAGCCTGGCGTCGGAGGCCGCCACGAAGAACACCCGGCGAGCCGCACCCGAAGTGCCTGGCAGCACCACCAACTGGCCGGTCGAACCGTAGCCCCGGTTGATGAAGTTCGGGTAGTAGCGAACCGTGCTGCTCGATACCGGGATGACATAGGCCCCGAGCAGGTCCAGTTCGTTCAACCGGCTCTGTCCGGGTGGCACGCAGGCGTTCAACTGCCCGATCGGCGTGTAGGTGCCGAAGCGTATCGACCCGAAGAACACCGTCGGTGCGGTGACCACTTTCTCGGCTGTATCGAGCGGGCGATACCAGCCTTTTGCGGCCGGGTTGCTGATCAGCGCGCTCTCGGCGGCCCCATCAGCGGTCGCCCCCAGGTTGATCAGGTCGCCGGCTGCCATCGAGACGACCGCGGTGGATACCGCGTAGAGGCCATAATCCGGGTCCTTGATCATCGCGATGACGTCGCTCGATGTAGCGTTCAGCGGATGTTCGCGATTGCCGGTGCCGACGATCACCGCGTCGTAGCGCACGCCAAGCCTCAGTTGCTTCACTGCTGCCGGCGGGAAGAAGATGCGCCGGTCGGTGGGCGAGGTGGTCGAGAGCGTGGCCAGCAGCCTGCCGCTCCAGAGGCCCTTGTCGCTATTGCCGATGTCGAACCGCCAGACCCGGCCGCCCATGTCGCCGACGTAGATACGGTCGAGGTAGTTGCCATCGAGGTCGGTGTCGAGCACCGTGAGGTCGGAGGGGATGCTGAAGGACATGGACCCGCCGGTCACCAGCCCATTGGCGCTGGTGAACGACGCCTCGAGTGCGCCGGTACGGGCATTCGCGACGAACACTGCGCGCCCCATCGTGTCAGCTGCCGCCACTGGCTGGTTGTCCTGGTTCGGATCGTAGCCGCCGCCGAACAGAAGCACCGGGTCGGTGACCGCACGCACGCGGCCGACGGTCGGGGTCGACCAGCTCTGGCCCAGCTGTGCGTAGGCCGTCGTTGCGCTGCAGGTGCTCGCGCTGCAGATCTGCGTCGGCGTGATCTTCCACATGAAGCGGGGCGCGTTGATGTCCGTGATGTCGAGCGCGTAGTACGCGCGTCCGCCGCGCCGCAGCCCGAAGAACAGCCAGACCGAATCGGAGCCGTCCACGACGCCGTTCTTGTTGGCGTCGTTGAACTGCACCACCGGCGAGCCGTCGGCGACGTAGATCTGCTCGCCGTTCGCGTTGGCCATCAGCGCCGCGAGTTGCGGCAACGCCTCTTCGACCAGGAAGGTCCACTTCTCGGCACCCGTGTTGCTGTCCACCGCGTGGATGTAACCCGTGCTCGACGCGTAGAAAAGGTACTGCGACGGGGGCGAGGTGGCCGGGTTGTAGGTGACCAGCGCCGGGCGCGAATGCTGGACATCACCGTGGGCCCACGACCGCCAGGTGGTGCAGGCAGTCGCCGTGTCGGCGTCGGAACACGCCGCGACCCCGGTGTTGCCGCCGCGCGTCCAGTTGAGGAGCGTGGCGCGCTGGGAATCGCTCATCGAGGCGTTGCCCAGCAGTGCCTTGGTCAGGTCCGTGTTGCCTTCGGCGACCGCATTGCTCGAATGCGTGAGGTCTGCGTTCGTACCGCTGGACAGGCGTGTGTAGACCTTGCGGGTGGACGGATCGTAGCCGCTGGTGTTGAGCAACTGGTAACCCGTGCCGCCGCTGTCGGGCTTGCCGGCATCGCGCAGCGACGCGGGTCCCCAGAAGCTGGAGGCGTTCGAATCCACCGCGACAGTCTCGAGCCCGGTGACCGCATCGATCTCGACCTTCTCGATGTTCTTCGAGTTCGTGCCTGACAGCACGGTCTGGCCGATCAGGCACAGGTCGGTGATGCCCGGCCCGCAGACACCGGGCTCCTGGTAGGGATCACCGAGCATGAATTTCTTGACCGTGCCAACCCATGTCTGGGTGATCGAGGCCCTGAAGAACGAGAGGAACACGTCGGACGAGTTCTGGGTACGGTTGAGCGCCGAGATCGGTACCGTCGGCGAGGTCACGGTCGGGTTCCAGTCGCGGATCGACACCAGTGCATTGATCAGCGCGGTCGTCAGTTGCATGCTGTCTTCCGCCAGGTAGAACTGGCCGCCGGACTTCTGTGCCGCGTTCTGCAGTACCGGAGAGTTCGCCCCGGCGAAGCCGATCGTGTAGGTGGTCACCGATTGCCTGCCGGTCAGATTGTCGGTGGTCGTCTCGCCGGCGAAATTGATGGCACCGGGGCTGATGTCCGCCCGCGACATGAAGTACGCCAGTTCGTCGAGCCAGACGTATCCCCCATCGGCCGAGGTACCGGCCAGGTCGGTTGGCCCGTAAGGCGTACCCGGGCTGACCTCGAGTTGCTGCGAGGTGGTGTCCGGGTTGCTCTCGTCGGGACCGGTTCGCGCCGAGACGACGCCGGAAGGCACGCCGGTCCAGGTCATGTTTTTCACACCGCGGCTCGGCGAGCCCGACAGCACATTCGCCGCCGCATCGTCCTCGGGACCGCCGTCGGTGAGCACGATGACGAAGTTCTTCTGGCAGCCGGCCGGCGCAGCGGTCGTCGGATTGTTCAGCATCGGCGAGCGGTAGACGCCGATCGACGGACAGTCTGCCGAGACCGCCGTGCACACGGCGGTGGTGTCGCGCCCCTGCGTCACCGTCCCGACGCCCCCCGCTGCCGTGGCGGTGCTGGTGCCCCACTGCGGCGTGCGCCCGGCAAAATACAGATAGGCCTCGTACAACGATTCGGTCAGAGGCGTGCGCGCCGCGGCAGTCGTGGCGAGGATGGCGTTGGCGAGCGACGTGCGGTTGGCTGCGTCCGGATCGGATGCGTTGGAACCCATGCGGCGAACCGCATACGCGACGTTTGCGCCGTCGTTGCTGAGCGAACTGCTGGTGCGGTTGAACACCATCAGGCCGAAGCGCATGCCGTCAGTGGCTGGAATCAGCTCGGTCAGTGAATCCTTGGCGACCTGCAGGCGCGTCTTGCGGCCGATCGGGGCCCCGTTCGGGCCCTTCGGGCCGAACTTCCAGTTCAGGTAGTTGACCGAGTAGACGTCGATGTTCTTCGTGCCGTCTGCGGCGATCGCCTCGCCCGCCGCCGTCGAATAGGAGGCTGTGGTGTTGCTGCCTGGCGACGTAGTGGTGTTCCAGGCAGTGTCGAAGGTACGCGCTGCCGCCCGCATGTAGCTGCCGCCGGGGTTGCTGGTAGGCTCATCCGCCTTGCAATCGTGGATCAGG
Source organism: uncultured bacterium (assembly GCA_903873475.1). Lineage (GTDB taxonomy): Bacteria > Pseudomonadota > Gammaproteobacteria > Burkholderiales > CAIKXV01 > CAIKXV01. The sequence goes on along the minus strand of CAIQON010000071.1, from coordinate 17,290 downwards.
TTGACCTGCCTGTCCGCCACTGTGTCAGGTTTCGCGTAGTTGTAGACCCTGTAGAACCGGTTGGTGGCCGCGGTGCTGCCGAAACCAGGCAGGTTTTTGGTGGCCGTCACGGACGGGCACGAAGACACGTTATTGGTGGTCGGACAGGCGAGCCCGTAGCGCCCACCGCAGGATTGGTTGGTAGCGGGCCTGTTGACGCAACCGCCGGTGGAGCTGCCGCCCCAGGCGTTGGCGTAGGCTGTCCCTCGGATGGAAAAGCTTGGCGTGGCCGTGACCGAGCAGTGGGCCGCGGACACACTGCTGTTGGTGCGATTGTCACCCGTGCTGACCGTGGCCGGCACCGACATTGTTCTCCCCGTGCAGGTGCCACCATAAAAGTAGGTTTGGGCGGCGATGGCATTGGTGCAGCCTTCGGTCGCGTACGAGGCTGCAAACGGACTGGGGCGGGGGCCGATCACGTTGGCCTGGACGGTGCCGTTGACGGCCATGGTCGTGCCGCCAGCGCTGCAACTCGCCGTCGAACCGTTCTCCGTGCAGCTGCCGCCGTAGTGGTACCAGCCCTGGCCTTCGACAAAGACGCCGGTGCGTCCCGACCACGCGCAGGTGCCCACTGCGACCGCCAGCCGGCCGCTCCACGCGCAGCTGTGGGGGACTTCACGAAAGAAGTCGTTCGTGGTGGCGAATCCACAGTTCGCGGGTGTGTTGCAGCCGATGCCATTCGGATCAATACACGCGCCGAGCGTGCCATTGGCGCAGCTGCCACCGCGCCAGCGGGTCGTGCTGTTGGCGTCGACTTCGCTCAGCGTGGGGGGGGTGAAGATGCAGCTGCGGGTCCGGGTCGAAACAGCCGTGAAACCGCCCGAGCCACCCGTTGGCATATTGATGCAGTTGGCCGATGCAGGGCCGGTGACCGGATCGCACGCGACGGGCGTGGTGCTGGTATAGCCCGCGGGGGTCTGGCTGTCGATGTAGGCCTGCAGTCCGGCGACCATGCCGAAGGCGGGCGCGGGCGAGTTGTCCCGGTTGCCCTTGATCGCGCTGAGCCGCTCGTCCGTGGCCAGCAGCGAGTAGTCGTAGAGGGTGCGCAGGGTGGTGAGCTGGCCCGTGGTCATGCTGAAGGTTGGCGCAACGGTGGCTGGGGGGACAACGGGGTAGAAGGGCGAGTTGAGGGCCCCGAGGGTGACGAAAGGATGGAATTCAGTCCCACCCATGTCTGCCTTCAGGTCCGTCCATCCGGCATGGCTGGAGGAGCCGCGCACGCGGATCGGCAGCCCAAGACTTCCGGTCGGAGGGCCCCCGACGTTGTCGCGGGCGGCAGCACCGGTCGGAGTAGCGAGCGGCGCAACCGTCGAGTTGAGGTATCCGCGGGTATAGTTGACGGGCGTGGTCGCAGTGGTGAGGCTGCTGCCGGGGTAGGAGCTGTTGTTGACCGCTTCCAGCGCCAGCCAGCGCTCGTAGCGCGCCCACTGCTGGTTGGCGAAATAACCGGCGTTGCGTGCATAGGCCGTCGGCGCACGCACGGTCGAAGGCGTGAGTTCGGCAAGGCTGGTCGAGCACTGGTTGTTTGCGGTGTAGTCGTAGTCGGTCGTCCCCCAGGGATTGGGCACGGCCGCATAGGCGATGCCGCCACGGGTCCCGGCGACGAAGGCGCGCGAGCCACGGAAGCGGTTGAAGGTGATCGAGCGCAGCCGCGCGTCGCTCAGGCTGGTGGTCGCGGGGCTCTGCGCCGGTACCCAGTACAGCCACGACGGGTCGTTGTAGTTGCGCCATGTGGCCCGCGTGCCCGGATCGTCTGTCTCGGTGGCGTTCGCGTAGAGGCGCGCGGCATTCCACAGGGCGCGTCGCTCGGCGAGCGTGTTTCCTGCCCAGGTACCCCAGGGGCTGAACGGGCTGCTCGGTGCGGCGGCGGTGGAGATGCGGCTCACGTTCTCGGTCAGGATTTCGGAGTTGCTGATCGCGGCGATGTCGTTCCACAGATACTCGACATGCGAATCGTAGGCGCCCGGATACTCGCGCCATGGCTCGGGGATGTTCATCGAGTCGGAGGTGTCGAGCACCAGCAGTACGTTCGGTTCCGCCGTCGACGTGCTCGGGGTGGTGGCCAGGAAGATGTCGGTGTCTCGCGCGAACGCAGGCGAGAACGCGCCGAGCGGATTCGCTAGGGTCACGATCAGCACCCAGGCCAGCGTCTTGCGGAGTCGAACGGTCAGAGTCATGTGAGGCCTCGTTGCATGCTGTGGATGCCGGCTCAGCAGGAACCGGGTGGTGCGATTGCTTCTGCGCCCAGGTGGACCGCCGAGCGGCCGCCGCGGGCGACCGTGGCGGTCGCGGCGACGTCGAACATGGCCGACATCAGGCCACCCGGGCCCATCTGGGTGTCAAAGCTGGCCGCCGGGGCGCAGCCGAGTTGGGTGACGACCAGGGCCACCGTGCTGTCGTTGAACACCGTTTCGGGGAAGATGGCCCCGCCGGCGGCGGCCGGCAGCAACAGGAAACCGGGCGCGAAGCGGCCGCGGTTTGCATCGATGAAGTCGGCGATCGCGACTTCAGCATTGGCCAGGTTGACCGACAGCGTCTCGCTGCTGCCGCTGATGCGCAACTGGAGTATGGACGTACGCATCGTCGAGATGACCAGGATGGTCATCACCGCCAGCAGGATGAGGCTGATCACGAGCGCGGCACCCTGCTCCGATCGCCTTGCCGGGTATTGGAACGGGACCATCTCAGCCTCCTCGCCGAAGTGCGACGTTGCGCACCTGGAAATTCTGTGTGAACACGTGGCGGCGGAACGCGCAGTCCACGTTTGCCGTGCAGGTGAAGTCGACCGCGCCATCGCCGTTGAGGTCGTAGCGTTTGCCGGTATCGTCGTAGCCGGCGCTGGCGAGTGTGTCGCGCACGAGCACCGACACGCGCACCACCACCACGGTGGCCCATTCGACGCCGACCGGAGCTGGCGTGAATCGGTCGGGTACGCCGTCGTTCAGGAGCTCGTCGAGCCCGTAAAGGAGATTCAGCCGTTCCACGCCCTGTACCAGCGGACGCTCGACCATGGCCACACCCTCCAGTTCCTGCCGCACCAGCGTGGGCACTGGCCGGCCGTTGTCGTCGCTGGCCTGGCAGCCGGGCGGTGCGGCGGTGCGACTGCAGGGGCGCACGTAATACAGGTGGGCCTGGTACTCGAAGATCGGCGCGTCTGCGCCGCCGAACAGGTTACGGTGCAGCGCACCGGCACGCAGCGTGGCGTAGTCGCTGCCGCGGAAGAGGATCGCGCCGGTGGCATTGCCCTGGATATAGACGCGGCCAGCCACGAAGGCGGCATCGGTCAGGTTGCCGTCGTTGTTCGGATCGCGCAGGCGCCCGCCATTGGCCAGGCGTACCGCGAGCGCCTGCCCGGCCTGGAAATTGCTCGCCAGCACGCAAGGCAGCGTCGCGTTCACGGTGGCCGCTGTCAATCCGTCGAAACCGACCATCGGCGCGGCGGTATTGATCGCCCAGTTCGCGGCCGGTGGGTTGGCGGCCGAACCGCAGTCGGTGGTCGTCGTGACGTTGGCCGTCGTGGCATCCACCACCGTGACCGCGGTGCCGATGCCATAGAAGCCGGCGTGGCGGATCGAATCGCCGATGTACGACAGGGCGGTCATGCCGTTCTCCTGCAGTCGGGCGAAGTCGTCCTGGGTCTGGAAGCCGCGCGAGGTGCCCATGATCACCACCATCAGCCCCAGCGTCAGGATCAGTGCGATGGTGATGCCGATCATCACCTCGACCAGCGACAGGCCGCGCTGCCATGCGTACTTGGCCATTGTCATTGTCATACCCTCACGTCGAGCGACACGATGCGCCGCCGTGTCTCGGTGCCATAGAGGCCGTTGCCGCAGGTCGACACCACCGGTGCGACGGTCTCATCCCGGCCCTGCCAGGCGACTGTCACCCGGTAGGTCGCCAGCGTGCTCGGGGCGACCGCAGCGATCACGACTTCAACGCAGCCCCGCGCATTCGTCGCACCGCCGGCCGTGTTGGCGCCCGCGTTGAAGGTTTCCGTCGTGCCCTGGAGCAGGCCGTCCCAGTAGGCGAGGTCATAGGCCGCGAGCAGGTCTGGCGTGCAGGGGAGCGCCGCGCAGTTGGTAATCGTGCCGGTGGTGAGGTCATTGAAGCGGGTACCTTCGCCCAGCGGCGTGGCCACCGGCGCGGCATTCGCGTAATCGGCCGCACGCGCCCGGTTCGCCCGGATCTTCTCCAGCATGTCGTTCGCCAGCGAGATCGCCTGCTGGCGCTGGTAGGCCTCGAAGGATGCCCGCTGTCCCTTGACGATGAGTTGCGCCAGGCCGAGCAGGCCGATCGCGATCAGCGTCAGGGATACGAGGATCTCGATCAGCGTGAAGCCGCGGGTGCGCGACGGAGGGATTGCTCGATATTCGTTCATGGGACGGATTATGGCTGCAGATTGCGCTTCTTTAACGGCACAGCCGGTTGGCCTGACGAACGGGAGGCTGAGCCGGACGGGCGGTGGCGCTCCTCTGAATCAGCCGGGTGGCGTGCCTGTTTGACGCGGGAAAACCGGGTCGCCGTCGGGTTGGCGAACAGGAAGCCGACCCGGCCGTCAGCCAGCAGGATCAGCTGCAGTGATCAGGGGCATGGAACCTGCACCATCACGTCGAGCGTGACGATCCGACGCAGCGACTCGTCGCCATGGCGGCCGGCGCCGCAGGTCGCGTTCGCCGGCGCGCCGCTCGCGTCGCGTCCCTGCCATGCAACGCTGACCGTATAGCGCTGGTCGACGAAGAACCGTCCGGCGGGGGCCGCCGGTGCGGCCGGGCAGGCGCCGACCACCGCGCCAGAGGGCGTGACGCAGCCACTGGCGCGCACGATGGCACCGACACGCGTGCCGCCGTTGACATCCGGCTCGCCGGTGCCGGAAAGCGCGCCATCCCAGAGTGCGACGTCGTATGCGGCCGTCTCGGCCGGGGTGCAGGTATCGTTCCCGCAGTTGCGTACGCCAGCACCGATCTGCGCGAACCGGGCGCCCGATCCGACGGGGGCGGCGATCGGTGCCGCGGCCGCATATCCGGTCGCCAGTGCGCTGTTCGACCGCATGCGCTCGGCGATGTCTGCAGCCAGCGACAGCGCCTGCTGCCGCTGGAATGCTTCGAACGAGGCCCGCTGGCCCTTGGCCATCAACCCGGCCAGCCCGAGCAGGCCGAATACCAGGATCACCAGCGTGATCAGTACCTCGAGCAGCGTGAAGCCTCGGCTCAGCAAGCGGGCGTCGTGTTGTTCTGGTTGACGGTAGTGACGCGGCCGACCAGCCCGAACATGAGTGTGCGCGTGCGCGAGTTCGCTGCCCCGCTACTGTCGTCGGTGATCGTCATGCCGTCGTTCGCGCCGATCGCTGTCGCGCGTATGACCTGCCCGCGTGGCCCGAAGACGATGGTGTTGGCGAAATCGGCTGCCGCCGAGCAGATGCGCACCTGCCCGCCGACGGCCTGCCGTACCTTGAGCATTTCGCCGGCGTCCACGGCGTTGTTCGCATTGTTGTCGATGAACATGCACCAGCCATCGCTCCATGCCGCACCGGCCACCGTGCAGTTGCCGAAGCCGGCCCGCGCGATCACCACCCGGCCGCTGAAGCGGACGGCCTCGGCCCGGGCAAGGGCAAAGTCGCCGACCATGTCGGAGGCGATCGAGCGGACCCGCTGTTCCCGGATGAAGTCCTGGAAGTTCGGCAGGCCGGCCGCGAACAGGATCGCCGCGATGGCCAATACCACCAGGAGTTCGATCAGGGTGAAGCCGCGAAACACCGGCATGTCGAGGCGGCGTCTGCCGGTCGGGCGCGGCGGCCGGCGGACTGTTGCAAGAGAGACGCTGGCAGGAGAGACGGTGGCAGGGGAGACGGATCGGCGGGCAGGGGTCATAGCGGCGCTGTCGGGCTTACCACTGCAGGTCCGTGCCGGCCTCGAAGCTGCCGTTGCTGTTCATGTCCCGCCAGCGCAGGCCTGTCGAGTCGATGCACAGCCCGCCATCGGCAGCCCCGACCGGACCGCCGTCGAGCGGCTGCAGGCAGGCGACAAAGCCGGCCGGCGGCCCGACGATAGCGACGATGTTGGGCGCGTTGTAGCGCTGGTTGGCCGAGGTGCCCGGCTCGGGGAAGAGCATCGGCAACTGGTTCGCGCCGTTGCCGAGCCCGGCCGTGGCATAGGCACGCCGGTCGAGGAAGATCTGCTCCTGGCGCTGCGCGAAATCCTGCAGCCATTGCTGACCTTCGGACCGGTAGCCGCGCACGACGTAGGCGACATACGAGGGGTAGGCGACCGCAGCGAGGATGCCGAGGATGAATACCACGATCATCAGTTCGATCAGGGTGAAGCCCCGGGCATCGAGGCGCGCGCGGGGATCGGGGTGCCGGTTCGCGGCCCGGGGGGCGCTGCAGGGCACGCCATGGGGCGCGGAACGCACGAAAAGGAAAGAACGGGACTGTCGGATCATCACTACCTCGTTGAGTTCGACATTTTATCGACGATCAGGCCACGCATTCCAATGATGGCGGACGAGCGGTACCGTTTGGCGCCTGAGTGGTTCCCGGCCCGTGTTCCTGCCGTGGAAAACCTGTGGAAAAGCAGGCATGGAAGAGGTCTTCCGCGAGGCTGGGCGGGCGTGGCAGACCGTCCCGCAGCGCATCCACGCCCATTATGGCCCCTGGAGCAACGGCCGTGGCAGCGCCCGATTCAGTCAATGCCCGCCATTTCGTCGCATCAGCGGAGCACGCGGCACGGGACATCCGGTTGCCGCATTGCTATCATTCGGCCCTCGGAAATCGTGGTGGCAGTCAACAGTGCTGATGTAGCTCAGTTGGTAGAGCAACTGATTCGTAATCAGTAGGTCGGAGGTTCGATTCCTCTCATCAGCACCATTTCTCCTGCGCCGCCGGTGCCCGGGCGGCCAGGCGGTCAGCGCGGGCGGGTGATGCCCGGCGTCTGTGCGACGTAGCGCCGGATGCCATCGAGGATCGACTGTGCGATGCGCTCCTGCTGGTTCTCGTCGGCCAGCCGCTGCTCTTCCTCGGGGTTCGAGATGAACGCAGTCTCGACCAGGATGGACGGAATGTCCGGTGCCTTCAGCACGGCGAACCCGGCCTGCTCGACCTGCTTGCGGTGCAGCCGGTTGAGTCGTCCGAGTTCGCCCAGCACGCTGCGGCCCAGCCGCAGGCTGTCATTGATGGTCGCGGTCTGCGAAAGGTCTAGCAGGGTCTGCTTCAGGACGGGGTCGGACACATTCAGGTTCACGCCGCCGATCAGGTCGGCTTCGTTCTCGCGCGAGGCCAGCCAGCGGGCCGCGACCGAGGTCGCGCCCGACAGCGACAGTGCATACACCGACGCCCCGCGCGCCGTGGGCTGCATCCAGGCGTCGGCATGGATCGATACGAACAGGTCGGCCTTCAACGCGCGCGCCTTCACCACGCGCATCTGCAGCGGCACGAAATAGTCGCCCTCGCGAACCAGGTGCGCGCGCATGCCGGGCTGGGCATCGATGAGCCGCGCGAGCCGTCGACTGATCGCCAGCACGACGTCCTTCTCGCGCAGCCCGCTCGGGCCGATCGCGCCCGGGTCTTCGCCGCCATGGCCGGGGTCGATCGCGATCACCAGCGGGCGCGTGCCGGGCGGCAGACGGGTGTTGCGTGCCGACGGGTCCGGTCCCTGCGATGCGAAGGCGCCGGGCGGCCCGCCGACGGGGGGCCTTGACCCTGTCACGGCCGGGGCGGCTGCGCCCGTGTCTGCCGCAACCGGGGGGGCAGTACCCGCTGCCGCCGGGGGCACGGGTGTCGTGCCAGCGGGCACGCTGGCGGCCGGGCCGCCCGGCACGCTCCCGGCGGCGGCAGCAGGACCGCCTGTCGCCGCCGCCGGGCGGGATGCGGGCTCCGACAGGCCTGCCACCCGCTGCCGCTCGAGGAAAGCCGCGACCGGATCGCGCGCATTGACCGGGAACAGGTCGAGCACGATCCGATGTCCGAACTCGCCGATGGGCTTGAGCGCGAAAGCCTGCGGCGCGACCTCCGCCTTCACGTCGAACACCACGCGGATCACGTTGGGCTTGAACCGGCCGACCCGGGCCTGCCGGACCAGCGGGTCGTCGACGCTCACCGCGCCGCCGATCTTCGCCAGTGCCGGCCCGATGTCGATGCCGTCGAGTTCCAGCACCACGCGGTCCGGGTCGCGTACCACGAACAGGCGCCAGGTGACCTCGCGCGGCGACTCGAAGGTGACCCGGGTGGAATCGGGCGCTGGCCAGACGCGCACGGCGGTTACCTGCGCGTGCGCACTCGCCGCGGCCAGCGCCAGCGCCAGCGCAACGCAGGGCAGGACGAGCCGGAAAAGGACGCACAGGAGGGCCGCCGGCAACGCAGGCAGCCACCGCAACGGATTCATGCGGGCGGCTCCGTGGCCGTGCCGCGCGCCTGCAGCGCGGCGAGCAGTGCATCGCCACGCGCGCCGTGCGCCACGAGGGTCGCCCTGCGGGCGTCGCCTTCGACGGCGATGTCGATCCGCAGGTCCGGCATCGGCAGCAGGGGGGCCGCGCGCTCCGGCCATTCGATCAGCGACACGGTATCGCCACCGAGATATTCGTCGAAGCCGGCATCGACCCACTCGGAGGCGCCGTCGAACCGGTAGAGGTCGAGGTGGGCGAGTTCCAGCCCGCCGGCGCGATAGGGCTCGACCAGCGTGAAGGTCGGGCTGCGAACCCGCCCGCGCTCGCCGAGCGCGCGCAGCAGGGCGCGCACCAGCGTCGTCTTTCCAGCCCCGAGCGGCCCGCACAGGTGGATCGACAGCCCGGGCGAGAGCAGCGGTGCGAGTGCGGCACCGAGCGCGGCCGTCGCTTCGTCGCCGGCAAGCATGCGTGTTAACGTCGACGGCATCGCATGGGACGCGCGCGGCGTCCGGACGTAGTGTGTCGCCGAGGTGGCATTCGATGGCAGGAGCAGGTTCCGGCAATCATGAGGGCAAGCCCGAGGGCCTGGAGGCGCTGGTACGGTCGATCCGCGCATGGGCGGGTGAGCTGGGGTTCCAGCATACCGCGGTCGCCGCGCTGGACCTGTCGGCCGCAGGGCCGCGCCTGATCGAATGGCTCGAGCAGGGCTTCCATGGTGAACTGGATTATATGGCACGCCATGCCGCGCTCCGCCTCGATCCGCAGAAGCTGGTGCCGGGCGCCGTGCGTTCGATCAGCGTGCGCATGGACTACTGGCCCGCCGCGGCGCACGACGCGCAGGCCGTGCTCGGCGACCCGGCGCTTGCCTACGTGTCGCGCTATGCGCTCGGCCGCGACTACCACAAGGTGCTGCGCGCCCGGCTCGCGAAACTCGCCGCGCGCATCGGCGAGGCGGCCGGGCCGCACGGCTGCCGGGTGTTCACCGACAGCGCGCCGGTGATGGAGGTCGAGCTGGCGACGGCAGCCGGGCTGGGCTGGCGCGGCAAGCACACGCTGCTGCTCGATCGCGAACACGGCTCGTGGTTCTTCCTGGGCGAGATCTTCACCGACCTGCCGCTGCCGGTTGACGCGCCGGTGGCAGGCTATTGCGGCAGCTGCACGCGCTGCATCGATGCCTGCCCGACGGGCGCGATCGTCGCACCCTATCGGCTGGACGCGCGCCGCTGCATCTCCTACCTGACCATCGAACTGAAGGGTGCGATTCCCGAGGCCCTGCGCACGCCGATCGGCAACCGGGTCTACGGCTGCGACGATTGCCAGCTCTGCTGCCCGTGGAACCGGCATGCAAGGCCTGCGGCCGAGGATGCCTTCGCGGTGCGCCACGGCCTGGATCGTGCCTCGCTGGTCGAACTGTTCGGCTGGACCGCGGCCGAGTTCGAGCAGCGGATGGCCGGCAGTGCGATCCGCCGCATCGGCCACGAACGGTGGTCGCGCAACCTTGCCGTGGGGCTGGGCAACGCACCGACGACGCCGGAGGTGGTGGCGGCGCTGCAGCGGCGGGCGGACGACCCGTCGGCGCTGGTGCGCGAGCATGTCGGCTGGGCGCTGGCCCGGCATGGCGCCGCCGGGGCGGTGGCCGCCGGGATCGCCTGACCGCCGCCGGAGCGCACGTTCATCGTGCGGGCTGTCCGGCCTCCTCGGGCGCGGGTGCGGGTGCGCTGGCATCGGACCAGAGGCGGTCGACCGCCTCGATCCAGTGTTCGACCGGCAGGTCGGAGCCGGACTGCAGATGGCCGAGGCAGCCGATGTTCGCCGTGAGTATCGAACGCGGGGCGCCCGACTTGAGTGCCTCGACCTTGCGTGCCAGCAACTACCGCGACAGGTCGGGCTGCAGGATCGAGTAGGTGCCCGCCGACCCGCAGCAGAGGTGGGCATCCGGGACCTCGGTCAGCTCCAGCCCGAGGGCGGCCAGCATGGGCTCGACCGCGCCGCGCAGCCGCAATGCGTGCTGCAGCGTGCACGGCGCATGGAACGCCACGCGCTGCCCGGGTGCCGCGCGTGGCGGCAGGGCGGCGCCCGGGCGGGCGAGTTCGGCGGCGACCACTTCGGACAGGTCCCGCGACAGCGCCGCAACCCGGGCTGCGCGCTGCGCATAGGCCGGGTCTCCGGCGAGCAGCTCGCCGTACTCCCTGACCATCGCGGTGCAGCCGCTGGCGGTGATGACGATCGCTTCGGCGCCAGCCTCGATGGCCGGCCACCAGGCATCGATGTTCCGGCGCATCCAGTCGAGTGCCTCGGCCGGGGCGTTCAGGTGGTGCGTGACCGCGCCACAGCAGCCCGCGTCGGCGGCGGGTACCAGCGATACCCCGAGCCGGTCGAGCACCCGCGTCGCGGCGGCGTTGATGCCGGGGGCGATCGAGGGCTGCACGCAGCCCTCGAGCACGAGCATGCGCCGCGCATGGCGGGGTGCCGGGCGCCGTCCGGCGCTGCGCTGCGGCGGCACCTTGCGCGCGAGCGCCGCCGGCAGCAGCGGCTTGAAGATACGTGCGGCGCGCAGCAGCGGGCCGAACAGTGCGGGCCGTGGCAGCACGGTGCGCAAGGCCAGGCGCAGCAGCCGGTCGGTACCGGTGCGCGGGACCTGCTCTTCGACGACATGGCGGCCGATGTCGGCGAGCCTGCCGTAGCGCACGCCGGATGGGCAGGTGGTCTCGCACGAGCGGCAGGTGAGGCAGCGGTCGAGGTGGTCGCGCGTCTTCGACGTCGCCGGCGATCCTTCGAGCACCTGCTTGATCAGGTAGATGCGGCCACGGGGTCCGTCCTGCTCGTCGCCGTCCTGCTGGTAGGTCGGGCAGGTCGCGGTGCAGAAGCCGCTGTGCACGCACGAGCGCAGGATCGACTCGGCTTCCCTGCCTTCCGGCGTGTCGCGGATGAATTCGGCGAGGCTGGTCTGCATGTCAGAGTCCCGGGTACAGACGGCCGTGGTTGAACACGCCGGCCGGGTCGAACTCGGCCTTCAGGCGCTGGTGGATGCGAAGCAGGGCGGGCTCCAGCGGGGCGAAGCAGCCAGGCTGCACGGCCTGCGTGGCGGCCGCTCGGCCTCGGCGGAACAGCGTTGCATGTCCGCCAGCCTCGCGCGCGGCCTCACGCAGGACCGCGGCCGGCTGCGCCGAGCGCACCCAGCGCAGCGCACCGCCCCATTCCAGCAGTTGCGCCGCCGGTTGCCCAGCGCCGGGCACGAGCGGCGGTGCCGTCGAAGGAACCGACATCCGCCACAGCGGCTGATCGCCCGCGAAGAATGGTGCGGTCTGTTCGCGCAGCTCGCGCCAGAAGGCGGCGGCATCCTCCGCTGCCAGCGGGTCACCGCCCAGGGCGTGGCGCGCCGCGCGCAGCGCCGCGGCGGCACCGGACAGGCGCAGGTGCAGCGTACCGTCCGCCCAGGCCGAGGCGGACAGCGGCAGCGGCTGCCCGGCCCAGCGGTTCAACCGGTCGAGCGCCTCGTGCTGCGCGACGCCGTCGAAGCGCAGCGTGGCTTCGGCCACTGGCACCGGCACCACCTTCAGCGACACTTCGGTGATCACGCCCAGGATGCCGAGCGAGCCCGCCAGCAGCCGGCTCACGTCGTAGCCGGCAACGTTCTTGATCACCTGGCCGCCGAACGCCAGGTGCTGGCCGCGGCCGTTGAGCAGCTTCGCGCCGAGCACGAAGTCGCGGACGCTGCCCGCGCTGGCCCGCCGCGGGCCGGACAGGCCGGCCGCGACGCAGCCGCCGATCGTCGCGCCGGGGCCGAAGTGCGGCGGTTCGCAGGCGAGCATCTGGCCGTGCGCGGCCAGTGCCGTCTCCAGTTCCGCCAGCGGCGTGCCGCAGCGCGCGGTGACCACGAGTTCGCTCGGGTCGTACTCGACGATGCCGGCATGGCCACGGGTATCGAGCACCGGTGCGGTGTCGCCCGCCGGCGCTTCGCCATACCAGTCCTTCGTCCCGCCACCACGTATGTGCAGCCGCTGCCTGCCCTCGAAGGCCGCGCGCACCTGTTCGATCAGTCGTGCGGCCATCTCAGAAGCGTTCCAGGCCGGGGTGCGGCAGTTGCCCGCCGTGCACCTGCATGCGGCCGTACTCGGCACAGCGGTGCAGGGTCGGGATGCACTTGCCCGGGTTGAGCAGCCCCGGGGGGTCGAATGCGCGCTTCACGCCGAAGAACTGCTCGCGTTCATCGGCCGGGAACTGCACGCACATCTGGTTGATCTTCTCGATGCCCACGCCGTGTTCCCCGGTCACCGTGCCGCCGAGCCGGACGCACAGCTCGAGGATGTCGGCGCCGAACGCCTCGGCGCGTGCGAGCGACGACGGATCGTTGGCATCGAACAGGATGAGCGGATGCAGGTTGCCGTCCCCGGCGTGGAACACGTTCGGACAGCGCATGTCGTACTTCGCTTCCATCTGCTGGATCGCGCGCAGCATCTCGCCCAGCCGCCTGCGCGGGATGGTGCCATCCATGCAGTAGTAATCGGGCGATACGCGGCCTGCCGCCGGGAAGGCGTTCTTGCGCCCGGCCCAGAAGCGCAGTCGTTCGCTTTCCGAAGCGGACACCCGCAAGCCGGTGGCGCCGGCCGTACGCAGCACCTCGGACATGCGCGCGATTTCTTCCTCGACCTCTTCCGGCGTGCCGTCGGCCTCGCAGAGCAGGATCGCCGCGGCGTCGAGGTCGTAGCCGGCATTGGCGAACGGTTCGACCATGCGCGTGGCGGGCTGGTCCATCATCTCGAGGCCGGCCGGTATGATGCCGGCTGCGATCAGTGCCGCTACCGCATCGCCGGCGACGCCGACGTCGCCGAAGCTTGCCATGATGCAGCGGGCGAGCTGCGGCCGGGGGATCAGCTTCACCGTCACCTCGGTCGTGATCGCGAGCATGCCCTCGCTGCCGATCAGTACCGCCAGCAGGTCAAGGCCCGGGCTGTCGAGCGAGCCGCTGCCGAACTCCACCACGTCGCCGTCGATGGTCACCGCGCGAACGCGCAGCACGTTGTGCACGGTCAGCCCGTACTTGAGGCAGTGCACGCCGCCGGAGTTCTCGGCGACATTGCCGCCGATCGAACAGGCGATCTGGCTGGACGGGTCGGGCGCGTAGTAGAGGCCGTGCCTCGCGGCCGCCTCCGAGATCGCGAGGTTGCGCACCCCCGGCTGCACGCGGGCGGTGCGTGCCAGCGGGTCGATCGACAGGATGCGGCTCATCTTCGCGGTGGACAGCAGCACGCCCTGCGCATGCGGCGTCGCCCCGCCGGACAGGCCGGTGCCGGCCCCGCGGGGCACGATGGGCACGCCAGCCTCGCGGCAGACCGCGACCACGGCCAGTAGTTCCGACTCGGTCGACGGCAGTACCGTGGCCAGTGGCAGCTGGCGGAACAGCGTCAGGCCGTCGCATTCGTATGGCCGCTGCGCCTCGTCGGTATGCAGGATCGACCCGTCGGGCAGCAGTGCACGCAGCCGCAAGAGCAGTGCTTCCCGGTCGATCGGGGCTGCGGTAATCGTATCCATCGAACGTCCCCGGTCTTGGTTCTCAGGTGGCAGGTCTCAGGTCTCAGCGTCGACCAGTATCGCCCTGAAGTCGTTCACGTTGGTATGCGTCGGCCCGGTGACAACGGCATCACCGAGGCATTCGAAGAATGCGTGCGCATCATTGTCGGCCAGCATCGCAGCTGCGTCGATGCCCCGATATCGTGCCCGTGCCCAGGTGTCCGGGCCGATCAGCGCACCGGCCGCCGGCCCGGCGCCATCGATGCCGTCGGTATCCGCAGCGATTGCATGCACGCCAGCCTGGCCGCGCAGCGCGCAGGCCAGCGCCAGCAGGAATTCGACGTTGCGCCCGCCGCGTCCGCCTCCGCGCACCGTCACCGTCGTCTCGCCGCCGGACAGCAGCACGCAGCGCGGCGGCAGTGGCTGGCCGTGCCGCACCACCTGCAGCGCGGTGGCCCCGAGTACGCGGGCCACCTCGCGCGCCTCGCCCTCGATCGCATCGCCCAGGATCAGCGGTGCATAGCCGGCTGCGCGCGCGACCGTGGCCGCCGCCTCGAGCGAATCCTGTGGACGGGCTACCAGCCGGGTGGTTGCACCAGCCAGCCGCGGATCGCCCGGCTTCGGCGTTTCGGACTCGGGCATGCGCAGGAAGGCGAGCGCGCTGGCCGGCTGGTCGATGCCGTATTTCGCGAGCACCCGCAGGGCGTCTTCGCGGGTCGTGGCATCGCCGACCGTCGGGCCGGAGGCGATGGTCTCCAGCGCATCGCCGGGTACGTCCGAGATCGCGAGCGTGGCGATGCGCGCCGGATGGCAGGCGAGCGCGAGGCGTCCGCCCTTGACGCGCGACAGGTGCTTGCGCACGCAGTTCATCTCGCCGATGTCCGCGCCCGACTGCAGCAGCGCCCGGGACAGGGCCTGCTTGTCCGCCAGCGGCACCGAAGGCGGCGGGCAGGCGAGCAGCGCCGAGCCGCCGCCGGAGATCAGGCAGACGACGAGGTCGCGTGCATCCAGCCCCGACACGAGGTCGAGCAGGCGCGCGGTGGCTGCCACGCCGGCGGCGTCCGGCACCGGGTGTGCCGCTTCGACCACCTCTATCTTCCGGCACGGCAGCGCGTGCCCGTAGCGGGTGATCACCAGTCCCTCGATCCGGTCGAGGTCGGCCGCCCAGGCGGCCTCGACCGCCCGGGCCATCGAAGCGGCCGCCTTGCCGGCGCCGATGACGATCGTGCGCCCGCCGCCTTCGCGCGCGGGCAGCAGTGGCAGCACGGGGCCGACGCAGTGCATCGGATCGGCGGCCGCGACCGCCGCGCGGAACATTTCCAGCAGCAGCTCGCGTTGCGCGCTCATGATCGTCTCAGCCGACCGTCTCAGCCGACCGTCTTGCCGGCCAGCGCCTCGAGCGCCCGCACCATCGCCGAGTGGTCCCACTTCGAGCCGCCCATGCCGCCGCAGGCATTGAACAGCTCCTGTGCGGTGGCCGTGTTCGGCAGGCTCATCCCCATCGCACGCGCACCGGCCAGTGCCAGCGACAGGTCTTTCTGGTGCAGCTCGATGCGGAAGCCCGGGTCGAACGTCCGCTTCACCATCCGCTCGCCGTGGACCTCGAGCACGCGCGAGGCAGCGAAGCCGCCCATCAGAGCCTCGCGCACCTTTGCCGGATCGGCGCCGGCCTTCGCCGCGAACAGCAGGGCCTCGCCGACCGCCTCGATGTTGAGCGCGACGATGATCTGGTTGCACACCTTGCAGGTCTGGCCGTCGCCGACGTCGCCCACCAGGGTGATGTTCTTGCCCATCAGCTCGAACAGCGGCTTCACCCGTTCGAACACGGCAGGCTTCGCACCGACCATGATCGTGAGCGAGGCGGCCCTGGCACCCACCTCGCCGCCGGAGACCGGCGCGTCGACATACTCGCACTCCAGCGATTCGATGCGCGCGGCGAAGCACTTGGTCTCGATCGGCGAGATGGAACTCATGTCGACCACCACCTTGCCCTTCGACAGCCCTGCGGCCACGCCTGCCTCGCCGAACAGCACCCGCTCGACATCGGGCGTGTCGGGCACCATCGTGACCACGATGTCGGCTGCACGCGCGACTTCGGCCGCGTCCGGGCAGGCCTTGCCGCCGGCGGCGGTCAGTTCCGCCGGCACGCCGCTGCGGCTGTGCAGGAACAGGCTGTGGCCGCCCTTGATCAGGTTGAGTGCCATCGGCCTGCCCATGATGCCCAGGCCCACGAATCCGATGTTCGCCATGTTGCCGTCCTCCCTCGTCGTTCAGGCCCGGCGTGCGCCGGGGGTCATCCGCGAAGCCAGCCGAGGCTGGCCTCGGTGCCGGCGCTCGGCCGGTATTCCGCGCTCATCCATCCCGTGTAGCCGAGCCGGTCGACATGGCCGAACAGGAAGGGGAAGTTGATCTCGCCGGTGCCTGGTTCATGCCGCCCGGGCGTGTCGGCAAACTGCATGTGCGCGATGCGCGGCAGCAGGCGTTCGATGGTCGGGGCGAGGTCGCCCTCCATCACCTGCATGTGGTAGACGTCGTACTGCAGGTAGAGGTTGTCGCTGCCCGCTTCGTCGAACAGTTCGATCGCCTGCGCCGAACGGTTCAGGTAGAAGCCGGGCATGTCGCGGCCGTTGATCGGCTCCGACAGCATGCGTACCCCGGCGGCGCGTGCCTGTTCTGCCGCGTAGTGCAGGTTGGCTACGAAGGTGCTGCGCACCCGGGCCGGGTCGGCCCCGGCCGGGGGAATGCCCGCGAGGCAGTTGACCTGCGTGCAGCCCAGCGCATGGGCGTATTCCAGCGCCTGGCGGACGCCGTCGCGGAACTCGGCGACGCGGTCCGGATGCGTCGCGATGCCGCGCTCGCCGGCGTCCCAGTTTCCGGCCGGCAGGTTGAACAGCACCTGTGCCAGCCCGTGCGCCCGCAGCAGGCCCGCGATGCGGTCGGCTGGCAGCGCATAGGGAAAGAAGTATTCGACGCCGGTGAAGCCCGCGGCCGCGGCGCGCGCGAAGCGCTGCTCGAAAGGCACCTCATGGAACAGGAAGGACAGGTTCGCGGCGAAGCGGGGCATGGTCGGGACCGGGCGTGCGGATGGCTTGAAGGCGTGGACGGCGCAGGCGGTCAGGCATCCTGCGCCGCCGGGGTGGGATTGTAGCCCCGGCCCTATAATCGCCGGCACCTGCTCCTGCCCGCATCCGTCCGAAAGGCTCGACCCGATGTTCACCGGTACCGAACGCTACATCGCCACCGACGACCTGAAGATGGCGGTCAACGCCGCGGTCACCCTGCAGCGGCCGCTGCTGATCAAGGGCGAGCCCGGCACCGGCAAGACCATGCTGGCCGAGGAGGTCGCCGGTGCGCTCGGCCG
>CAIQON010000070.1 GCA_903873475.1 uncultured bacterium | reverse complement strand
CCAATGGACGTACAACCGCCGTGCGAGGCAGCGGCCTCACTCGATCGGCACGCCCGCGGCCTTGATCACCCGCGCCCAGCGCGCGATCTCGCGCTGGATATGGGCGCCGAATGCCTCGGGCGTACTGCCCATCGGTTCGGCGGCCTGCTGCGCCAGCGTTTCGCGCACATCCGGGCGCGCGAGCATCTTCGACAGCTCCGAATTGATCTGCAGGATCGTTTCGCGCGGCGTCTTTGCCGGGGCCAGCAACCCGTACCATGTCGTCACCTCGTATTCCGGATAACCGGATTCGGCGACCGTCGGCAGATCCGGGTAGCGCAGCAGGCGGCTCGTGCTTCCCACTGCGATCGCGCGCAGGCGACCGGATGCCACGTAGGGTGCGAGGGGCGGCACGCCGGTGATCGTGAGCACCGTATGGCCTGCCAGCATGTCCACCAGCATCGGACCGGTGCCGCGATAGGAAATCGCGACGATGTCCGTCGCCGTGAGCAGCTTGAAGTATTCGACCGCCAGGTGCGATGCGCTGCCGTTGCCTGCCGACGCATAGTTCAGCGCACCCGGCCGGGCCCGGGCGAGCGCGACGAGTTCCTTCACCGAGCGCGCCGGCAGCGATGGATGCACGGCGAGCATGTTCGGCACGGCGGTGAACAGCCCGATCGGCGCAAAGTCCTTCACCGCGTCGTAGGGCAGCTTCGAGTACAGCGACGGACCGAAGCCGAACGTGCCGACATGGCCGAAGATGAGCGCATGGCCGTCGGGAGGCGACTTGGCGACATGGTCCACGCCGATCGTGCCGCCAGCCCCGGGCCTGTTCTCGACCAGCACCTGCTGGCGCCAGGCTTCGCCGAGGCCGCGTGCGATCAGGCGGGCGACGATATCGGTGCTGCCCCCGGGTGCGAATGGCACGATGATGCGTACCGGCTTCGACGGGAAGGCCTGCGCGTGGGCCTGCTGTGCAGCGGCAGGGATTCCGACCGCGAGAGCCGCGGCCGCCAGCTCACGCCGCACAGGCGACCCCTTCCTGCTCGCAGGTATTGGCGATGTCGCTGACCGTCACGCGGCGCATCTCCCGCACCCACCGCAGGTCATCGTAGTCCGTTCCGCGATGCATCGTGCAACGGTTGTCCCACATCACCAGCTCGTGCGGACGCCAGCGATGGGTGTAGACGAACTGACGCTGCGTCACGTGCGCGATCAGCTCGTCGATCAGCGCCCGCCCCTCGGCATCCAGCATGCCAAAGATGCGTCCGGCATGCGAAGCGACGAACAGCGACTTGCGTCCGGACTCCGGCAGCGTGCGCACGACAACCTGCGGAACGGGCGGCAGGCGCTTCATTTCGTCTTCGTTGAACTCGTGGAAGCCGCTCCGACGGCGCGAGTGCACGATCCAGTGCTCGGCCACGAGTCCCTGGAGCCTGGCTTTCATGGACTGGGGCAGCGCGTCGTATGCCGCACGCTGGTCGGCGAACTCGGTGTGGCCGCCAATGGGCACCACGGTGCTCGCGTAGAGCAGCGAACACAGGCTCGGCAGGCGCTTGAACGAGCTGTCGGTATGCCACAGCCGGTTGCCCGCCTTGTACATGCGCTGGCGGCTCGTCTCGCCCCAGATGCGCCCCTCCGCAGACAGGTTGGATATGTCGGCAAACTCGCCGCTCAACCGTGGCGGCGTGGCCTTCGGATCGAGCGTGCGGTCCTTTTCCACCGCGCCCCAGCGCGCGGAGAACGCGAGGTGCTGTTCAGGCGTCAGGTCCTGGTTGGCGAAGACCAGCACGGAATAGGACGTGAAGGCCTGCCTCAGCTGGTCGAAGTCGGCGGCCGACAGCGGCCGGGCGAGGTCGATGTCGCCGACTTCGGCAACGAAGCCCGGCGTGACGGGCGCTATCGTGATCGGCATGGACTTCTCCCTGGCGCGGGCTGCCTGGTCGAGGCCGCCGCACAGGCCGGAAACCTACACCCGGAGCAAGGCGATCTGCAAGCAGCCTGACGCTGCTGCTAGGCGTCCGACCCAGGGCGATCGTTCGGTCGACAACCTGCAGGGCGGGGCAGGGATTGGTTCAATCAATAGCCGTCAGAAAAGTGCAGTAATCGTTGCTAAATTATCCCTAGAAGCTTCCAAAGAGGATTCGCAATATTTACAATATGGCTCATGAGAGATGACAAAAACGCTATTCGAGCGAGGGCGCTTGCGCTGATCGAGACCGACGGCCACCGGGTCGGTGCTCGTCTGGCACAGTCGGCCGGGGTGTCGAGACAGGTAGCCAATGGTTACCTGCAGTCCATGGTGCGCGACGGTCTGGTGAGTGCCGAGGGCACGACCCGGGCGCGGGTGTACGCGCTGCGCGCGCTGGAGCAGGCCAGCAGAAACTACCCGCGCGAAGGGCTGCAGGAAGACGTGGTTTGGCGCGAGCTCGTGGCGCCAGTGGTAGCAGCCTGCCCGGAGAACGTACGCAACATCTGGCACTACGCGGCTACCGAGATGATCAACAACGCCATCGATCATTCCGGCGCGGCCGAGGTGACGGTGGAGGTGTGTCGCAACGCGCTGTGGACCGAGCTACAGGTGATCGACGCGGGCGAGGGCATCTTCCTCAAGATCCAGCGCGCGCTGGGGCTGCTGGATGCACGCGAGTCGATCCTGGAGCTCGCCAAGGGCAAGCTGACCACGGCGCCCTCGCACCACTCCGGAGAGGGGATCTTCTTCACCTTGCACGCGGTGGATGTGTTCGAGATCGAATCGCACCAGTTGCGATTTAGCCACCGGCCGCGCGAGGCCGACGCGATCTTCGAGCAGCCGCAGGACACGCCGGGCACCCGCATCCACATGCGGCTGGCAAATGACAGCCCGCGGCTGATGCGCGAGATCGTCGATGCCTACACCGACTCCGAGGAGCAGACCTTCGACCGGACCGTGGTGCCGATGCGACTGGCCCAGTACGAAGGTGAGCAACTGGTCTCGCGATCGCAGGCCAAGCGCGTCGCCAACCGGTTCGAGCGGTTCAAGCGCGTGGAGCTCGACTTCTCCGGCATCCACGATATCGGGCAGGCCTTTGCCGATGAGCTGTTGCGGGTGTTCGCCAATGCGCACCCGGGGATCGTCATCACGCCCATGCACACCGAGCCCGCGGTGGCCAGCATGATTCGCCGCGCGGTGGCGGCGCGCGAGGCGCAGGCGGGCGCGCCACCAGACAGGCAAGGGTGCACCACGGCCGCTGCAGGCTGATGCATGTTCCGTGCACCTGGGTGAGGTTCGTAATGGCGCCCCGAAGACGAATCGAACGTCCGACCTGCCCCTTAGGAGGGGGCTGCTCTATCCACTGAGCTACCGGGGCGTGCACCGATACGCGGTACCCACGCCACGATTCTACCGCGACCTCGGCTCCAGCAGCCGGCACGCTCGACTGGCTGCGGCACTGGGCAGGTCGCGAGTCAGTCGGCCGTGATCTTCAGCCGCTTGATCGTCTCGCCGTAGGTGCGCGCGTCCGAGCGGACCAGGTCGGCCATCTGCCTAGGCGTGCCGCCCACCGGGTTGATGCCCTGTGCGGTCAGTTGCCCGCGGATGTCGGGCGAGCGCACGACCTCGGTGGCATCGCGCGCGATCTTCTCGAGCAGGCGCGGTGGCGTGTTCGCTGGCGCGTACAGCGCGAACCAGCTCACCACGCGGAAGCCCTTGTAGGTTTCGCCGACCGCGGGTGCCGCCGGGAACTGGGGATTGCGCTTGACGCCGCCGGTGGCCACCGGGAACAAGCGGCCGTTGATGACGAAGCCCATCGCCGCTGCGGGCGACACGAACATCACGTCGACGTTGCCGGCCGCGACCTCGGCCGCGCCAGGCGGCCCGCCCTTGAACGGCACGTGCACCATCGAGATGCCCAGCAGCTGGTTCAGCTGTTCGAAGCCGAGGTGGTGCACGGTGCCGACGCCGGCCGAGGCGAAGGTGCGCTGCCCGGGCTGCTTCAGGGCCAGCGCGCGCAGCTCGTCGAGGGTCTTGATGCCGGACTTCGCCGACGCGATCAGCACGTAATCGGTATCGGCGAGGTTGACTACCGGTGCCACCGCGGTTGTCGACGAGCACCGATTCCTTCCAGGCGTCCGTGAGGCCGCGCGCGACGATGCGCGCGGCCAGGTCTGCGCCGCTGCCAGGGCGACTCGGGCAGCCTCAGGGTGAAACCGCTATCCGGGGTGTCTCGATGGCCCCCACGCCCGACACGATCGCCCGTCCGTTGCGGAAGCCGACATGTCCCTGGGCGCCGTAATGCGGCGCCCGCCGGTGCAGGTCGATCAGTGAGGCGGTGTCCTCGACCGAGACCAGCACGCGGGGTGCGCCGTTCGCGGCACGGGCGGCCCACAACGCGGCATCGGGCAGGCGTGCCAGTGCCGCCGGACGCGCCAGGCGCGGATCGCGGCGCACCAGGCGCTCGATGTCTTCGTGGCGCCCGATCACCAGCAGCGGGACGGGTGCGTCCAGGTCTGCTGGCCGGGCGGCAGCGGGGCGCTGTGCCTCGAGCATCCGCTTCGCGAGTTCGCCGGCGGCGGCCCTCCAGCCGTCGTCGCCGTCGCTGGCAACGATCACCCGGATGTCCGCTGCCAGCATGGCATCGCGCAGCAGCGGCGGTGACTCGCCGGGGCCGAGCCGGCGCCACGCCGAGAACCCCGGATCGAACTGCAGCGCTTCGGGCATGCGTCCGTCCGGCACCGTATAGAGGGCGGTGCGCTCGCCGCGCCGCAGGTCCAGCGTACCGGGTTCGGCGCGCGTGCCGGTCCAGGCGACCACGGGCAACGAGAACGAATACGGCATCGGCTCGGCGAACGTGACCTGCAGCGCAGTGCCCGCCGCCTGCGCGCGGATCGACTGCGCCACCAGCGACGGTGCGCCGCTACCGGTGACCATCGGTGTGAACAGTGCGCCCAGCGGGCGCCCGGCGCGGCGTTCGAAGGCCGCCTGCAGGTCCTGCCACGAGGCGGTGCGTCCGGCATGGCTGCGCCAGAGGTCACGCAGCGCCTCGTCGAACGTGGCCTCGCCGATCTCGGCGCGCACCATGTGGAACAGCATCGCCGACTTGCCGTAGCCGACCGCCGAGGCTGCGCCGTGCGTGCGTGCGGTGAATCGGTCCAGCGGCGCGTCGGAGCCCGGTGCGACTGCGGCGAAATCGCGCAGCCAGCTCCAGCGCATCAGGCGGGCCGCATCCGGAGACTGTGCGGCGCGCAGTGCATGGTCGGCCATCAGCGTGGTGAGCCCCTCGCTCCAGTTGCCGCTGCGCCAGTCGGGGCGCACGCCATTGCCCCACCAGTTGTGCAGCACTTCATGGGCGAGCGACTGGCCACGCATGAAGGGCAGGCCAAGCACGGCCTCGCCGATGTAGGTCGCCCCAGGCAGGCCGAACCCGGTCGGCAGCGGCGAGGACACGATGCTGAAGGCGTCGAACGGATAGGGGCCGATCTCGCGGTCATGGCGCTCGATCGGCGCGGCGGCGGCAGCCAGGTATTCCTGCGCCAGCGCATGCACGCCCTCGACGAAGTACGTGCGAAGCCGCACGCTGCGTCCGCCGGCCAAGGCCAGCATCCGCTCGTCGACCCGATACGGGCCGGCCATCAGCGTGATGCCTTCGGTGGGCAACTGCGATTCGAACACGGCGCGTGAGCCGGTGGCATCGGTCGACTCCGACACGAGTCGGCCGGGCACGATGGCACGCTGGTTCGCCGGCAGGTCGACGCTCACGCGGTAGTGGATCGGTGACCCGGTCTCCGGATACCAGCCAGACCCGGCCGGCAGGTAGCTGCCTCGGGGCGAGGCCATCGGCGGCATCGCGGCGATCACGCCGCGATGGTCGATCGTGCGGTCAAGCGGGGCGAGTTCGCCGCGCCAGCGGAACTGCCACTTCCGCGTGCCGCTGGGCGCTGCCGCGATCGCGATCACCTGGCGGGCGGTGCTGCCTGCGGCTGCGGCACCCGGCGACAGTGGTCGTGGCCGGCCTTCGACCGACACGGCTTCCAGGGTGAAGCGCCGGTCGAGCGACAGCTCGAGCGCAACGCCCGCCGGGATCGTCCAG
Organism: uncultured bacterium; assembly: GCA_903873475.1. Taxonomy (GTDB): domain Bacteria; phylum Pseudomonadota; class Gammaproteobacteria; order Burkholderiales; family CAIKXV01; genus CAIKXV01. Next base: position 5,537 of record CAIQON010000070.1, on the reverse strand, counting down.
GTGGCTTCTCCGTGCAGCAGCCGGGTTTCGGGATCGAACCGGACGGACATCGTCACCCGCGGCAGGGCCGCTGTGCGCGCAGGCTGCGCCACCGGTGCCGCTGCGGCCTGTGCAGCCTGCATCGCTGGCATCGTGCCCGCCATCACCAGCGCAGCCAGCACGACGACCCTGATCGACCACGCGGCCGTGGCGGACGCGCCCCGCTGCACGCTGCGCCGCTGGCCGCTCACGGGGCGCGTGGCGGGAAGCGCACCAACACCTCGATCTCGCGCGCGTCACGCTGGACCACGATCGGCAGGATCGTTCCGGGGGGCTGCTCGCGCACCGCGGCAGCGATGTCATCCGCGCCGTGGATGGCGACCCCTGCGACGCGCTGGATGCGATCGCCAGTGCGCAGGCCGCTGCGTGCCGCAAGGCTGTCTGGCGCGACCTTCTCGATCCGGGGCGATCCTTCGCCGCCTGCGAGCGCGATGCCCAGGCGCGGGCTGGCGGCAGGTGCCGCGCCAGCGGGTACGACGAACACCGCGTCGGCCAGTGCGGGCGGCGGCTTCGCGCAGTCCGTGCCTTGCGACCTGTCGAACGGCAGCATCGTGTAGGCATCCGCGATGCCCAAGGCCCGCAACTGGTGCGGGACGCCGTGGCCGAACTGCAGGTGGCCGCTGCCCATCACGCCGACCACGAGTGGCATCGGGGAGGTACGGGCCCGGTGGGCAAGGGCTTCCGCCATCGCGCGGTCCCAGGTGATCTGTGCTTCGAGAAAACGGGTGAACCGGGTGTCGCCCTCGGGGGGCCGGGCGGCGCCCGGCGCGCGCGGCGGCAGGTGCAGCTCGAAGGTTTCGCGCAGCAGCGCGACGTAGGCCTCCGGCGCGGGCGCGGCGCGGGTGACCCCTTCGCGCTGTGCCTCGGGTACGCTGTCCCAGCCACCTGTCCCGACCTGGCGCACCAGCGCGCGTTCCACGTTCAGGGCGATCATCGGGATACGGTTCAGCCGGGCGAACTGGAACAGGGGCAGGTAGAGCTGCGGATCGAAGCCCCACACCCGGTTCCAGTCCGACAGGCGCAGGAACTCGGCTTCGGACAGGTCGCCTGCCACCCAGCGGTCGAGGACCGGTTGCACCCGTCTCGGGAACATCTCGAAGCCGATCGCCATGTCGGGGCGGCGTGCATGCAGCGCGGCCAGTACCTGCAACTGCCAGCGGTGGTGGTCGGCGTTGTCATGCTGTTCGCCGAGCAGCACGACCTGCCGCCGGGCGGCTTCGGCGATCAGTTCCGGAGCGGGCCGCAGCTGCAGCGCGGCGTCGCGTCCACCGCCGTGGCCCCCCATGGCCGCCAGCCAGTGGCCTGGCCGGGCACAGGTCTCGGCGACTCGAGGCTGCAGTGGCTGTGCCCCGGACAGGCCGGTGGCGGTCGATAACGCCAGCGCTGCGGCGGCCGTCACCGGCAGCAGGAGCGCCAGCAGGGCAGGGCGCGAAGACATTCTTGTAGCGTAGCGCAGCTATCCGGGCGCAGACCCGTCAGCGGCGGTGTTCATACGCGGGGCAACGAGCGCCGCCAGGGCCTGTTCACCCGGCGCTGGAGAACGCTTCCGCGGTTGCGCGCAGCGCGAGCACCTGGTTGGACAGCCGTTCACCGATCGTGTCGATCATGTCGGGATCGATCGACAGCAGTGCGGCCGTTCGCCCGGATACCCCGTCGAGCATGACTGCATCGAGCGGGAACGGCGGGGCGACCTCGGCATACACCGCACCCATCACCACCTCGGAGCGCGCGAGCTCGTCGGCGACAGCGAGGATCGCCGCCAGGGAGTCGGGTTCGATCATGTGGAACTCGCGATCGCCGACCGCGCCGATGATCTCGTCGGGCAGGCTCCACTTGCGCAGCAGCGCGGTGGACACGGCGCGCCGTGCCTTGCCGAGCATCACCTGCTCTACCTGTCCGAGCTTCATTTCGCGCGCGACCGCCGTCTCGAGGAGCATGTCGAGCGTGCCGGGTCGAAGGCATTCGATCACCAGCGTGCCGATGTCGTAGATCATCCCGGCCAGGTAGGCGTTCGCGCGCTCGGCCGGTGCGACCTTGGTCGCCAGCAGGCTGGCACCATGGGCTACCGCCATCGCATGCAGCCAGAGGAACTCGCGCCACTGGGGCGACAGGCCCTTGTTCAGGGCCTGGCCGCACAGCATGCCGAAGGCAGTGTGTGCCGCACGTTCCAGTCCGATCCGGCTCACGGCCTGGTCGAGGGCATTGAACTTCTTGCCCGGGATGCCGAACGCGACGGAGTTCGCCAGGCCGATCAGGCGTGCGACGCAGATCGGCTCCTGCTCGATGATCGCGCAGAATGCCTTCGTCGACTCCATCTCGGACGGGTTGAGCGCGGCAAGCTTGCTCGCAACGGGCGAAATGCGCGGCAGCGCCGTCAGGTCGAGCGAATCGAGGTGTTCCGACAGCTTGGTCATCGCGCTGCTGGGTGGCGCCGCCGGCGTTGGTGGCGGTGCCGCCGGTGTTGCGGTGAAATCGAGTGAGTCGTCCATGTTGCTGTCAGGTGTCCTTCGGTGGTTTCAGCGGATCCGGGCGATCATGGAAGCCATGGCTCGCAGCGCCTGCACCTGGCTGGCCACGCGCGCCTCGATCTGGATGGCATCGGCGGGCGTGAGCGAGCAGGCGTTGTAGAACGCATCGGGCAGCGCGTCCTGCGTGCAGATGTGCAGGGGCAGCGGCAGCGCCTCGTCGAGGTAGATCCCCTCGACCAGGGTGCGTGAGCGCGCCATCTGGTCTGCGCACCAGAGTACGGCCGGCATCGAGTCCTGGGCCATCGAGGACAGCGAGCGGGAGCTGACCGCTTCGGTGATCGGTGCCGGTATCGACCAGCTGGAAAGCAGCGTGCGAGCGAGGCCATCGCGCGCAGCGCCGACGCGCTCGTCTTCGATCTCGCGCATCGGTCGGTCTTCGGCATCGGCCGCTTCAGCGAGCGCATCAAGCGTTCCTGGCTGCACGCATTCCAGCCCCATCAATCCGATGTCATAGATCAAGCCACCCAGGTAGGCGTCGTGCGGGTCGCAGATCTCCAGTTCGCGAGCGAGCTTGTTCGCGGTGGCGGCAGTGCACAGCGCATGCACCCACAGCACGCTGCGCCAGCGCGGCGCGAAGGCGTGTCCCATCGCCTGGCTGCACAGGAGGGCGAAGCAGATCTGTGCCGACTGGTGCAGGCCGATCCGCAGCAGGGCCTGCTCGAGCGTGTTGAAGGACTTGCCCGGTACGCCGAAGGCCACCGAGTTGGCGAGGCCGATCAGCCGCGCGACCAGCGCCGGTTCGTGCTCGATCAGCCGGCAGAGCTCACGTGCCGAACCGATCTCGCTCACATTCATGCCCGACAGCCGGGCTGCCAGCGGCGACAGCCTGGGCAAGCGTGCCGGGTCGAACGCCTCGACCTGGCGTGACAGGTCTTCGAACAGCTGGCGATTGAGGTGGCGATCGCCCGGGCGATCCAGCGATGTGGCGGCGACGGATGCAGAGTTGACGGCTGCGGTCATAGCGGGGACGTTCCATGAACCGGACGGTGACCCCCGTTTAACGGCCGTGCGCCGCGGACCTTTAGCCTCGGTCGCGTTCCCTGGCAGGCGATCAGCCGACCGTGCCCTCCTGGACCATCGGCGGCACCGCCTTCTTCGACTCGGGCTCGACGTAATGGGCTTCTTCCGGTTTGCGCCGGTCGCCGCGCAGGAACCGCGTGGCGCGGTCGAGGCTCACGAAGAAGGTCGGGGTGACGTACAGCGTCAGCAGCTGCGAGAACAGCAGGCCGCCGACCACTGCCAGGCCGATCGGTGCGCGCGATTCGGCGCCTTCGCCACTGGCCATCGCGATCGGCAGGGTCGCGAACACCGCCGCGAAGCTGGTCATCATGATCGGACGGAACCTCACCACGCAGGCCTCGATGATCGCATCCACCGGCGTCAGCCCGCGCTCGCGCTGCAGCTGCAGCGCGAAGTCGACCATCATGATGCCGTTCTTCTTGACCAGGCCGACCAGCAGGATGATGCCGACGAAGCTGAACACGTTGAGCTCGTAGCCGAACAGGATCAGCGTGAGCAGCGCGCCGAAGCCCGCGAGCGGCAGGGCGGTCAGGATGGTGATCGGATGGCCGAAATGCTCGTAGAGAATGGCGAGCACGCCGTAGATCACCAGGATGGTGATCAGCAGCAGGATCGGCAGGGCCTTGGTCGAACTCTGGAAGAATTTGGCGCTGCCGGCGAGGTTGACCGAGACGTCGGCCGGTACCGTCTCGTAGGCCACGCGCAGCGCATCGTCCACCGCCTGGCCCACCGACACGCCGGCGTTTGCGTTGAACGACAGGGTGACCGAGGCGAGCTGGCCGAAGTGCTGCACCGTCATCGGGCCGACGCCGCGCTTGATCGTCGCCACGCTCGACAGCGGCACGGTGACGCCACCCGGGCTCTGCACGTAGATCATCGACAGCGCATTGATGTTCTGCTGGAACGCCTTGTCTACCTGCAGCATCACGTCGTACTGGTCGGTGTCGCCATAAAGGGTGCTGATCTGGCGCCCGCCGAAGGCGTTGTACATCGCCGCCTCGATCTGCTGCGGAGTGATGCCGAGCGCTGCCGCCCGGTCACGCTGGATCTGCACCTGCAGCTGGGGGTTGCGCAGCTCCATCGAGGTATTCACGTCGCGCAGGGTGCTCAGCTCGCGCAGTTTCGCCTCGAGCGCCTCGGCCGGGCCATACAACGCCTGCAGGTCGGAGCCGGCGAGCACCAGCTGGTAGTCGGCATTGGTAACTCCGCCGCCCAGGTTGATCGCCGGCGGATTGGAGAAGAAGAGCCGCAGGCCCTGGCTCGCCGGGCCACGGAAGGCTTCACGCAGCTGCTCGATCACGCCGTCGACCCGCAGCTCGCGCTCGTTCATCGGGATGAGGCGCACGGTCATGGAACCCACGTTCGGCTGCTGCACGCCGCCGAAGCCCTGTCCTGCGCTCGAGCGGATGCCGGCCACGTTCGGGTTCTTCAGCACGGTCTCGGTGACCAGCGCCTGCCGGCGCGCCATCTCCTCGAAGGTCAGGCCTTCGGGGCCGCGCGTGGTGACGTTGATCACGCCGGTATCCTGGCGCGGGATGAAGCCCTTGGGGATGGCCACCAGCAGCATGTAGGTGCCGTACATCACCAGCGCGGACACCAGCAGCATCAGGCCGCGGTGGCGCATCGCCCAGCGCAGCGAACGCTCGTAGCCGCGCTTGCTCAGTTCGAAGGCCGCCTCGAACCATTCGAAGATGAACAGGTGGCTGTGCGAGGTGGTCAGGTAGCGGCTGCACAGCATCGGTGTCAGCGACAGCGAGATGATCCCCGACAGCGCGACTGCGATGCCGACGGTCACCGCGAACTCGGTGAACAGCCGCCCGAGCAGGCCACCCATGAACAGGATCGGCAGGAACACCGCGCACAGCGATACCGTCATCGACAGCACGGTGAAGCCGATCTCCTTGGCGCCGTCGAAGGCGGCCTGCATGCGGGTCTTGCCCATCTCCATGT
>CAIQON010000069.1 GCA_903873475.1 uncultured bacterium | reverse complement strand
GCTCTTCAACGCGCTTACCCATGCCGGCACTTACGCGGCCGACCAGCTGTTCGCGACGCTCGACACGACCAGCCGGCGGATGTTTTCGCCGGCAGGGCGCAATATCGTGCTCTCCGACACGGTAGGATTCATCCGCGACCTGCCGCACGAACTGGTGGCAGCGTTCCGGGCGACGCTGACCGAGACCGCGCAGGCCGACCTGCTGCTGCACGTGGTCGACTTCGCCAGCAATGACCGCGATCGCCAGGTGCGCGAAGTGAACCGCGTGCTGGCCGAGATCGACGCCGACCGCGTGCCGCAGATCCTGGTGTACAACAAGATCGATCAGGTATCGATCGATCCGAAGGTGGTACACGATGAACTTGGCGGGCTGACCAGTGTCTCACTGTCGGCACTCACCGGCGCAGGCGTCGAACTGTTGCGGGTGGCGCTGGATGATTTCTTCGATCGTGCTGAACGTGATCCGGCCTTCGAACCGGATGAGAGAGGCGACGCGCCGATGAACGGGCTGGCACTGCTGCCTGCCCCGGCGATCGTCGATGCGGAAACATGGACCATGGGTCCGGGAGGCGCCGCCACAGGCGCCGGGAGCAGGTAACGATGGGTCTGAACGACAACCAGTGGGGAAAGCGCGGCGGCGGCAGCGGCGGTGGCGGCAACAACCAGGGGCCGCCTGACCTCGATGAGCTCTGGCGGCGCTTCAATCGCAAGCTCAACGACATGCTCGGCAGCCGCAAGCAGGGGCCGCGCGAAGTCGGTGGTGGCCCCGGCGGCGGCGGCTTCGGCGGCGGGCTGTCCTCGGGCCAATGGCGCAACGGCGGCCTGCTGATCGGGGCGATCGTGGTCCTTGGCTGGCTCGCGAGCGGGGTATACATCGTGGCACCAGCCGAGCGTGGCGTCGTGCTGCGCTTCGGAAAGTTCGTCGAAGAGACCAATCCCGGGCCGCGCTGGCATCTGCCCTGGCCGATCGAACGGGCCGAAGTGGTGAACGTCTCGGGCGTGCGTACCGTCGAAATCGGCTATCGCAACAATCCACGCAACAAGGTGCTGCGCGAGTCGCTGATGCTCACCGACGACGAGAACATCGTCGACGTGCAGTTCGCGGTGCAATACACGCTGTCATCCGGCCGTGACTTCCTGCTCAACGTGCGCAACCCCGACGAGTCGGTGTTGCAGGCCGCCGAGACCGCGGTCCGCCAGATCGTCGGCGTGCGCCGGATGGATTCCGTGCTTTACGAAGACCGCGGTGGCGTCCAGGCCGACGTGCTGAAGGTCATGCAGAGCCTGCTCGACCGCTACAACCTGGGCATCCTGATCAGCAACGTGACAATGCAGTCGGCGCAGCCGCCCGAGCAGGTGCAGGCCGCGTTCGACGATGCGGTACGCGCCGGCCAGGATCGCGAGCGCCAGAAGAGCGAAGGCGAGGCGTATGCAAACGACGTCATCCCCAGGGCCCGGGGTGCGGCAGCACGCCTGGCCGAAGAGGCCGAAGGCTACCGCCAGCGCGTGGTCGCCACGGCCGAGGGCGAGGCGACCCGCTTCCGGCTGGTGGTCGACGAGTACAACCGTGCGCCGCGCGTCACCCGCGACCGCCTCTACATCGACGCGATGAACACGGTCATGACCAATGCGACCAAGGTCGTCGTCGACCAGCGCCAGGGCAGCAACCTGCTGTTCCTGCCGCTCGACAAGCTGATCGCCTCGGTCGGTGCCACGGCGCCGGCGGTGAACCCTGGCGACCCGACCGCGACGGCGGCGCCGGCTGCGAAGCCCGCCCCGACCGAACCGGCCGCGGCGTCCCCCGAAACCGCACGCTCTCGTGAGGCATTCCGCAGCCGCGAGAGGGAGCAGCGTCAATGAAGCCGACCGTATCCCTGACCCTCGCGGTCTTACTGATTGTCCTGATTGCGCTCAGCATGAGCGTGTTCGTCGTCGACCAGCGGCAGACAGCCATCGTGCTGCGCCTGGGCACGATCGCGCAGGTCGTCGAGTCGCCCGGGCTGCAGTTCAAGATCCCGATCCTGGATTCGGTGCGCTACTTCGACAAGCGCATCCTGACCATCGACGCCCCGGAGCCCGAGCGCTACCAGACGTCCGAGAAGAAGAACGTGCTGGTCGATTCGTTCGTGAAGTGGCGTATCGTCGACGTGCGGCAGTACTTCATCGCGGTGCAGGGCAACGAAGCGGCCGCTGTCAATCGCCTGTCGCAGACCATCAACTCTGCGCTGCGGTCGGAATTCGGCTCGCGCACGGTCAACGACGTCATTGCGGGCGAGCGCGAGAAGATCACCGAACTGGTTCGCGAGCGCGCCGACAAGGATGGGCGGGCGATCGGCATCGAGGTCGTCGACGTACGCATCAAGCGGGTCGACTACACCCAGGAGGTGAGCGAGTCGGTCTACCGGCGGATGGAGGCCGAGCGCAAGAGCGTGGCGAACGAGTTGCGCTCGACCGGGGCGGCAGAGGGCGAGAAGATCCGCGCCGATGGCGACCGGCAGCGCGAGATCATCCTCGCCGAGGCCTTCCGCGACGCGGAGCGGATACGAGGCGAGGGCGATGCAAAGGCGTCGGCGCTCTACGCCTCGGCGTTCCAGGCCAATGCCGAGTTCTTCGCGTTCTACCGAAGCCTCGAGGCCTACAAGCGCAGCTTCGCGGGCCGGAACAACGTGTTCGTGCTGGAGCCCAACTCGGAGTTCTTCCGCTACTTCCGCTCGCCCGGCGCGCCGCAGAAGTGATGAACCGGCTGCCTTCCCGGCGCTGAGCCTGCATGGAACCGGGAGGCACGCTGCTGCTGGCGCTCGCGCTGATGCTGGTGCTGGAAGGGATCCTGCCCTTCCTCGCGCCGCGGTGGTGGCGCGAGTCGTTCGCCCGGCTGGTATCCTTGCCGGACAGCCAGTTGCGCCTGTTCGGGCTTACTTCGATGCTGGCCGGCGTGCTGCTGTCCTACTGGGTCCATTAGAATAGGCGGTTTGCCGCCGTGCCGGCCCGCTTCATGCGGGCGTGCCCGGCATCGTCCCGACCCGCCCACCGACCCAGACCATGCGCAACTGGCAGCTTCCCGCCCACATCGAAGACATCCTTCCGCCGGAAGCGCAGCGGGTAGAGTCGCTGCGCGGCCGCCTGCTCGAGTTGTTCCGCACGCGCGGCTACCAGGTGGTGATGCCGCCCCTGCTCGAGTATGTCGATTCGCTGTGCGTGGGTACCGGGGTCGACCTCGACCTGCGCACCTTCAAGCTGGTCGACCAGTTGTCGGGCCGGCAGATGGGCGTGCGCGCCGACATCACGCCCCAGGTGGCGCGTATCGATGCCTACCTCGCGCAGCGCGAGGGCGTTGCGCGCTACGCCTATTGCGGCAGCGTGCTGCATGCGCGGCCCGCAGCCGACAACGGCCGGCGTGAACTGCTCCAGCTGGGCGCCGAGTTGTTCGGCCATCCGTCGGTCGAAAGCGACATCGAGGTGCAGCAGCTGATGCTGCGTGCCCTGGCGCTGGCGGGCGTCCCGGATGTCCACCTCGACCTGGGGCACGTGGCGGTATTCCGCACGCTCGTTGCCCGCGCCGGTATCGGTGGCACGCTCGAGTCGGCGTTGTTCGCCGCGCTGCAGGGCAAGGATGTCTCCGAAGTGCAGGCGCTCACCGAGGACGTGGCCTCCCCGTGGCGCGAGGCGCTGCGCAGGCTGCCCGGGCTTTATGGCGACCGGAGCGTGCTCGATGCGGCCGCGCGCGAACTGCCGGCGTTGCCTGAGATATCGCGGGCACTGGGCGAACTGGCTGCGATGGCCGACGCGACCGCGCCAGGCATGGCCACGCTGCACTTCGACCTCGCCGAACTGCGCGGCTATCATTACCACAGCGGGGTGGTGTTCGCGGCGTATACCGCCGGGCATGCGACCGCGATCGCGGCCGGCGGGCGCTACGATGAAGTCGGCCGCACGTTCGGCCGGGCGCGGCCGGCGACCGGTTTCAGCCTCGACCTGGTCGAGGTGTCGACCATCGTTGGCGCCGAGCCGGCTACCGGCGCGGTGATCGCACCGTCGGGCACGGAGCCGGCGCTGCTTTCGGCGATAGAAGCGTTGCGCGCGGCAGGCGAAATCGTGGTGATCGACCTGCCTGGCGACCAGCGGCCGGTCGCCGAACTCGATTGCGGGCGCGTGCTGGTGCTGCGCGACGACCGCTGGCGGGTCGAACCCGCGTAACGACAGGCGCGGCGCGAATCCTCCGCTGCGCACCGAACGAACAATTGCTGAAGAATTTCGAGGCGGAACTCATGGGCAGAAACGTCGTTGTGATCGGTTCCCAGTGGGGCGACGAGGGCAAGGGCAAGATCGTCGACTGGTTGACCGACCATGCACAGGGCGTCGTGCGCTTCCAGGGCGGCCACAACGCCGGGCACACGCTGGTGATCGGCGGCCGCAAGACGGTGCTGCGGTTGATCCCGTCGGGCATCCTGCGCGAAGGCGTCGAGTGCTACATCGGAAATGGCGTGGTTATCTCGCCCGAGGCGCTGATCAAGGAGATCGTCGAGCTCGAGACCGCGGGCGTCGAATTGCGCTCGCGGCTGCGCATCAGCGAGGCCTGCCCGCTGATCCTGCCGCACCATGTCGCGATCGACCATGCGCGCGAGGCTGCGCGCGGCGAGAACAAGATCGGCACGACCGGCCGGGGGATCGGGCCGGCCTACGAAGACAAGGTCGCCCGGCGCGCGCTGCGCGTACAAGACCTGTTCTACCGCGAGCGCTTCGCATCCAAGCTGGGCGAGGTACTCGACTACCACAACTTCATGCTGAAGCATTACTTCAAGGCGCCCACGGTCGACTTCCAGAAGACGCTGGACGACACCATGCTGCTGGCCGAGAAGCTCAAGCCGATGGTGGCAGACGTGCCGCGCATGCTCTATGACGCGCACCGCGCAGGCAGGAACCTGCTGTTCGAGGGCGCGCAGGGCACGCTGCTCGACGTCGACCACGGTACCTATCCGTTCGTCACCTCGAGCAACTGCGTGGCAGGAGCCGCCGGCACCGGCTCGGGCATGGGGCCGCACCTGTTGCACTACGTGCTGGGCATCACCAAGGCCTACACGACGCGGGTCGGCTCCGGGCCTTTTCCGACCGAGCTCGACGACGACATCGGCCGCCACATCGCTGCCCGCGGCAACGAGTTCGGGTCGGTCACCGGCCGGCCGCGCCGTTGCGGCTGGTTCGATGCGGCCGCCATCAAGCGTGCGATCCAGATCAACGGCCTGTCCGGCCTGTGCGTGACCAAGCTCGACGTGCTCGACGGCATGGAGTCGCTGCAGATCAACGTCGGCTACCGGATCGACGGGCAGGAGGTCGACATCCTGCCTTTCGGCGCAGAGAACCTCGCGCGCTGCGAACCGATCTACGAAGAGGTGCCGGGCTGGACGGCGAGCACGGTCGGCATCCGGGACTACGACGCATTGCCGCCCGAGGCACGCAGTTACCTGAAGCGCATCGAAGCCATCTGCGGCGTGCCGATCGACCTGATCTCCACCGGCCCCGACCGCGACGAGACGATCGTGATGCGCCATCCGTTCAACGCCTGAGCGCCCGCGTCTCCCTGTCCAACGTACCTACCGGCAGCCACGATGGCAGACCTGCACATATCCTGGGATGACTACCACCGCGATACCGAGCGCCTGGCGCGCGACGTGCTGCGGTCCGGCTGGTCGTTCGACCAGATCGTCTGCATCGCCCGAGGTGGCCTGCGGGTGGGCGACACGCTGTCGCGGATCTTCGATATCCCGCTGGCCATCATCTCGACCCAGTCCTACGGCGGGGAGGGCGGCACGGTGCGCGGGCATATCCGCGTCGCCGAGCACCTGACCATGACCACCGCCCGCCTGGGCACGCGCATCCTGCTGGTCGACGATCTCGTCGATTCCGGGATCACGCTCGACGTGGTCAAGCGCCACCTCGAAGGGGCATATGCCTCGACCGAGCAGGTGCGTACCGCCGTGCTCTGGTACAAGGCAGTGTCCATCGTGAAGCCGGATTACTTCGTGCACTACCTGCCCGAGAACCCGTGGATCCACCAGCCTTTCGAGTGCTACGACCTGATGGATCCGGAGAGTCTGCTCGACGCCGCCGGCTGACCCGGCCGAGGCGCCGGCGGGCAGGGCTGCCGCTGTGGCCATGGCCTGCACGAATCGAGTGGAATGCGGATTGCTTCGTCCTCGTCGCAACCTCTCTGCCCCTGGAAAACCGATGACCCAGCCTACGCTCCCGTCCTTCCGCCGCCTGTCACGCTCGGCCGCGCTCCTGTTGCCCGCGCTCGTGCTGCCCATCGGTGGGGCATTCGCCCAGGACTTCCCGTCCAAGCCGGTGCGCCTGGTGGTCACTTTCACGCCCGGGGGCGGTGCAGACACGACCGCACGCGTGTTCGGCGAGCGGTTGTCCGAGCTCTGGAAGCAGCCGGTCCTGGTCGACAACCGCGCCGGTGCAGGCGGGTCGATCGGCGCCGAGGTGGTGTACCGTGCCCCGGCCGACGGCTACACCCTGCTGCTGGGTACGAACACCCACATCATCAACCAGGTCGTGTACTCGAAGCTGCCGTTCGACTTCACCAAGGACTTCACCTCGATCGCGATGGTCACGTCCGCTCCGATGGTGATCGCCGTCAATCCGGCGAAGGTCGCCGCACAGAACGTGCGCGACTTCACCTCGATGCTGGTGAAGGCGCCGGGCAAGTTCTCCTATGCGAGCTGCAACGTCGCCAGCCCGCACCACTTCGGGATGGAGATGTACAAGTTCGCGATGAAGATCGACGCGATGCATATCCCGCACCGCGGCTGCGGGCCGGCGGTGGCCGATGCGGTCGCCGGACAGGTCGATATCGTGGTCGCGACGCTGCCGCCGGCGGTGCCGTTCTTCGCGACCGGTCGCCTGCGGCCGATCGGGGTGCTCAGTGCACAGCGCTCGTCGTCAGCGCCCGAGATCCCGACGTTGCGCGAGTCGGGTATCCCCGAACTGAAGGACTTCTCGCTCGAGGCCTACTACGGGTTCATGGCGCCGCCGAAGACTCCGGCCGGGGTCGCCGGGAAGATCGAGGCGGACGTGCTGAAGGTGGCCGCCGTGCCCGAATTGCGTACCAAGCTGTCCGGCGCAGGCATGGACATGATGGTGCTCAACGCGGCCGCGATGACGAAGCTGATCCGGTCCGACTTCGAGAAGTACCAGAAGGCCGGCAAGGCGGCGAACATCAAGCCGGAGTAGTACAGCGGCATCGGTTTCCCGGCAGGGGCACGATGCCGGACTTCTGCACCTTCAAGGCCGCGCGGAGCGAGCCGGCCCGCCCCGCGGCAGCGGGGTACCCGGCGAGTGCCCGGTTCAAGTTTCCGCCACCCGGGCCGTAATCTGCCCTGTCAGCGCCCTCGGGGATGCCTCGCAGGCGTTGACGGCGCGATCCGTCGCCCGCGCCGTGGACACGGGCGGACACGCTCTCGGGCACGCTTCGGCAGCGGAGGCACGCGCCCGGCGACCCTCGGTGCGACGGTCTCCAGGGGTATCGATGCAGCTTCACTACATGCTTCCCGCGTTGCTGGCCGTCGTGGCCTTGCTGTTGCCGGCGCACGCGCCTGCCGCGAGTATTGTCGGCGATCCTCGCACCACGCCGACGGAGGTCGAGGTCGCCGGTTTCGAGGCAGCCGTACGCAAGTACGGTGGCACCGGACTGGAAAACCTGTACGGCCCGGGCTGCAGTCAACGCCTTCGCGCGCTGCTGACCGGCGGCAGGAAGGCGACCTGCGTCGTCAAGTACTCGGCTTCGCTCGACCAGCCGCTGGAACTGCCGGCCGTTCTGGTGTTCCAGCCGAACCACCACTACTGGGGCAGCCAGACCCCTGCAAGCCCGCCACGGGAGCGCGGCATCTACCTGTACCGTTTCAGCGGTGGCGTGCTGGTCCCCGACCGGCTGGGTGCATACCGGACCAGCCACCCGGAGCGGGGCAGGCTGGTCGTGCGACCCTCGCAGGTGGTCTCCTGGAGCGTGGTCGTCTCGAACGACGAGCGGTCTTCCGGCCATGAATCGGTGCCGTTCATCGAGTCGCTGATCACGCCAGCCGGCACCCGCATCTTCCACTGCAAGGTCCACGGGTTCCGCTGCGATCCGCCCAAAGTCACGCAGAGCAACCAGTGGGGTCTGTGCGAGGGCCTCACGAAAACCTATGACAACAAGGGCGCGCTGGCAAGGACCTCCGCGTACCCGCACGACCCGCTGCCCGGCACTGGCTGCGAAGCCAGCGCGATCATCGTGGGCAAACAGTCCTGGGAGACGATGTTCCGCCGGTCCGTGTCGCCGCCGCAGGGGAGATCGACCTTCACCTCGATCGGCAACTCCTGGCAGATCCAGGACAGCGATCCGCCTGGTGTCTACCGGATCGAAGTCCGCATGTCCGGGCAACTGATCGGCGCGCTCGATTTCGAGGTGCAGCGATGAGCCTTCCTTCAACACAGCGGCCAGCGCGGGCTCGTGCTCGCGCGCCGTGGTACTGCCGTGCGCTGTTCGCGTTCACCGTTGCCATGGTGGCGGCCCTGCCACCGCTGCCGGCG
>CAIQON010000068.1 GCA_903873475.1 uncultured bacterium | reverse complement strand
GCCAACCCCAGTTTATCACCACAGGATCGACCGGCACCTCTGGCCGGGGCGGAAGGATGGCCTCAGGCGCGGTGGCAGTCGGCGGCTCGGTGCGCGCCACTACCGCCTCACCTGGCCGGCGCCCGGCGGCGGTGGCCTCTGCCACCGCCCGCTCGGAGAACGGCTGGCGCAGCGCGCGCGGTTCGGTACGCACCCCGGCCGGCTCGGCCAGCGGGACGGCCCGGGCCAGCCCGCCTTGCGGCCGCACCTCGGCGGGACGGGTGATCGCCCCGGTCGACGGTACGCTGGTTGCTGCATCGCCTGGCGCACGAAGCCTGAGTGTCTGTCCGATGCGGATCAGGTTGATGTTCTCGAGGCGGTTCCAGGCAGCGACCTCGCGGTAGTCGAGGCCGTACTCGAGCGAGATGCTCGCCAGCGTGTCGCCCTTGCGCACCACATGCACCACGGGCCTGGTGTCCCGCTCGACCACCGGCGCGCTGCCCGGCGACGTGTCGGCCCGCGCCGGCGCCGCCACTGGCGGCGCCTGCCTGGCCGGCGCTTCGGCAGGAGGCTGCGGCCGCTGCACCACTGGCGCAGGCACATGCGTCGCGCAGCCGGCGCTGACCAGCGCCATCCAGAGCACTGCCAGGGCCCGATGGCCCGAGGCGCTCATGCCTTCCCCAGCAGCGCCGGCACGAAGCGGACTGCGTCGAACTCGGTCGGCCGGAAACGGTTGCCGATGCGTTCGATCAGGCACAGGCGCTGGGCCGCGCCCGCACTGCCCTTCGGCAGGACAAGCCGGCCGCCGGGAGCCAGCTGGGCCAGCAGTTCGTCGGGGATGTGCGGGATCGCCGCCGAGATCACGATCGCATCGAACGGGGCCGCTTCGGGCAACCCGCCGAGGCCGTCGGCGTGGCGCAGCCGCACATTGCCCATCTTGAGTTCGCGCACGAGCAGGTGGCGCGCCTTGGCGGCCAGCTCGGCGATGCGCTCGAGGGCGAACACCTCCTTCGCGAGGTAGGACAGGACGGCAGCCTGATAGCCACTGCCCGCACCGATCTCGAGCACGCGGCCCATCGGGGCGCCATTGCGCAGCAGTTCCGCGACCCGGGCCACCGTCATCGGCTGCGAAATGGTCTGGCTGAATCCGATCGGCAGCGCGAGGTCATCGTAGGCGCGGCTGGCCAGCGCCTCTTCGATGAACAGGTGACGAGGCACCGCGCCCATCGCACCGAGTACCACTTCGTCCTGGATACCGGCTGCCCGCAACCGTTCGACCATGCGCAACCGGGTACGATCGGAGGTCATGCCGACGCCGCTCGCGCGCGGCTTGCGGGTCACGGCCATGGGTAGCCGCTGCGCGCGCGGCCGAACCAGCCCGCACGCTGGGCGCCCCGAATGGTCATCAGCACTGTCATGCCGCCCGGTCCCGCATCGCCTGCTGCATCGCTCGTCTTCCCGTTGCCGCCACCCAGGCCGCGCTCAGCTGCGCAGCCAATCGCTGAGCATCGGCAACTGATCGAAAAAGGTCAAGTCCATCTGCAGCGGCGTCACCGATACGCTGCCATGCTCGACCGCATGAAAATCGGTACCCGCCCCTGCATCCTGCGCGCCGCCGGCCGCACCGACCCAGTACACCGTCTCGCCACGCGGATTCACGGCTGGAATCGCAGGCTGCGCCTTGTGGCGCTTGCCCAGTCGTGTCACCTGCATCCCGCCCAGCGCCTCGTAGGGCACGTCGGGGACGTTCACGTTGAGCAGCATCGGCGCTGCTGGCGGCTGGCGCATCACCCGTTCGACCAGCTCGGCGGCTACCCGCGCGGCCGTCGCGAACTGCCCCCGCGACCGGCTGACCATCGACACCGCGATCGACGGCAATCCGAGCAGGAACCCTTCGGTGGCCGCTGCGACCGTGCCGGAGTAGATGGTGTCGTCGCCCATGTTGGCGCCGTCGTTCACGCCTGAGACGACGATGTCGGGCAGGTGTTCAAGCAGCCCGGTCACGGCCAGATGGACGCAGTCGGTAGGCGTACCGTCCACGTAAAGGAAACCGGTGTGCGAGCGGCGCACGCGCAGCGGCCGGTCGAGGGTGAGGGAGTTGCTGGCACCGCTGCGGTCGCGCTCGGGCGCCACCACGGTGACATCGCCAATCGCACGCATTGCATCGGCAAGCGCTGCAAGCCCGGGTGCGAAGTAGCCGTCGTCGTTACTGAGGAGGATGCGCATGGCGCTCACGGAATGTTTACTGATTATAACCGGCCGCGCGGGGTTCAGGCCCGGCGGACAATCGCAACCCCGGCGCGCGTCCATGCAGTCGGCGCTGCAGCGCCGCGTTCGCGCCGTGGCGAAAGCCTGCCGCGCAAGGCGTGGCGCGCAGGCCCTCTTTCCCTGATGCTACGATGAAACCCTGCCGCGCAAGGTTTCATCGTGAGCTGCACTGCCCGGGCCATGCCGGCACCCGGGCGCACCACCGCAGCGTCCCACCACTGCCAACCCTCCGAAAGTCACGCCATGCCGATCGGCTTCTGCATCCATCCGCGCCCGCCCCGTCCCCCACGCACACTGGTCTCGAAGTTCAAGGGCGTGGTCTGCGCGCACCTGTCGGACAACATGTCGCGGCTCGCCGGCAGCGACGCTGCCCTGCGTCCCTGGCACAGGAAAGGCCAGTTGCTCGGCGTTGCACTCACCGTGCGCGTGCCCGCCGGGGACAACCTGATGGTGCACAAGGCGATCGATATCGCCCAGCCCGGTGACGTGATCGTGGTCGATGCCGGCGGAGCGACCGCGCAGGCGATCATCGGCGAGATCATGTCTTCGATGGCTGCCGCGCGTGGCGCCGTCGGCATGGTGATCGACGGCGCCATCCGGGACGCAGGCGCGCTGGCCGCCGGCACGTTCCCGGTCTACGCCCGCGCAGCCACGCACCGCGGGCCTTACAAGAACGGCCCCGGCGAGATCAACGTACCGGTATCGATCGGCGGCATGATCGTGTATCCGAACGACATCATCATCGGCGACGAGGACGGGCTGGTCGCGGTGAGACCGGAGGAAGCGCCGGCGCTGCTTGCCGCAGCACGCGCGTGGTGCGACAAGGAAGACAGGATGCTCAAGGCGATACGCGCAGGCAAGCCGCTCGACCGCAAGTGGGTCGACGAAGCACTGCGCGACAGAGGCTGCGGCGGCGTCGACTGAACCCGCCGCGCGCGCGCACGGCCACCACACGACGGCAGTACGCGATCGCGCTGCGCGAAGCTGGCGCAATCGGGCTCGCAGCCCTAGGGGGCGAGCCTGTCGATCAACCAGATCGACGCATTGCCGGAGGGTGCAGCCCCATCGCACCGGTAGCGGATACGATCATGCAACCGGCTGGGCCTGCCCTGCCAGAATTCGAACGCGGCTGGCTCGAGCCGGTACCCCCCCCAATGCTCCGGGCGGGCGGGCTCGACACCATGGCTGTCGGCCGCCTCGGTGTAGCGTCGCTCGAGCACGGCCCGGTCGGCGATGACCTCGCTCTGAGGAGACGCCCAGGCCCCGATACGGCTGCCCAGCGGCCGCTGCGTGAAATACGCATCCGACTCGGACGCCGGCAACCTGCATATCCGGCCTTCGATGCGCACCTGCCGCTCGAGTTCGACCCAATGGAACAGCAGCGCAGCCCGTGGATTCACGGCCAGGTCACGCCCCTTCCTGCTCAGGTAGTTCGTGAACAGACTGAAACCGGAGGCGTCTGCGCCTTTCAGCAGGACGACGCGTGCCGACGGTTGCCCAGCCTGGTCGACGGTGGCGAGCGTCATGGCCGTCGGCTCGGGCACGCCGGCCTCGACGGCCTGCCTGAGCCACAGGTCGAACTGCCTGAAGGGGTCGGCATCCACATCCGACGCGTCGAGGCTCGCCTTCGTGTAGTCCTTGCGGAGGTTGGCTATGTCCATGCCGCGGACGATACCGCAACAGCGCGCACACGGCGAGCGGACGCGCACTGAACCAAGGGTGCTGCCGACCGGGCGGCGTCGAGGCAGCCCCCGGGGTGGCCACCTGCGCGAGATTGAAGTCGCCGCCCGCCCTGGCCACCTTGCCGTGCGCCCTTGCTGCAGCCACGACACGTTCGAGGGCCTCGATGTGCCGGATGCCACCGCTGGTCAGGGAGACAGGATTCGAACCTGCGACCTCGTGCGCCCAAGGCACGCGCTCTACCAGGCTGAGCTACACCCTGACGGTAGACCGGAGTGTAATCAATTCGGGAGCAGGACGGCATCTCCCCTGCGTCTCCCCTGCATCTTGCCTGTCAGCGCACGCACAACCCTGCACCGGCAGCGCCAGCAGCGCAGCCGCGTCCAACGGCTTCACCAGGCAATGGTCGCAGCCTGCGGCAGACGCTCGGCCCGCATCCTCGGGCCTGGCCTCGCCCGGGCTTGCGCGATAGCCATCTTCTATGCCAGTGTCTGAATCGATTGTTTTTGTTTAAGCTTGCGCATCTGCATGCCTGGCGGTGCCTGCCAATGACCCTGACCGAACTGCGCTACATCGTCGCCCTCGCCCGGGAGCGCCATTTCGCCCGCGCCGCTGCCGCCTGCTTCGTGTCCCAGCCGACCCTGAGCGTGGCGGTCAAGCGGCTGGAGGATGAACTGGGCCTTGCCCTGTTCGAGCGTGCCACCGGCGAGGTCACCGCGACACCGATCGGGGAGCAGATCATCGCCCAGGCGCAGCGCGTACTCGAGCAGGCCACGGTCATCCACGAGCTGGCGCGCTCGGGCAAGGATCCGCTGTCCGGTCCGCTGCGACTGGCGGCCATCCACACGATCGCGCCCTACCTGCTGCCGCCGCTGGTCCGCGTGCTGGTCAGGCGCGCACCCCGCATGCCGCTGATCCTGGAGGAAGGCTATACGCACGAACTGCTCGCGCGGCTTCGCCATGGCGACATCGACGCCGCCATCGTGGCACTGCCGATCCCCGACTCGGGCCTCGTCCAGCGCGATCTTTACGACGAACCGTTCCAGGTCGCCATGCCGGCGGGCCACGCATGGGCAAACCAGAAGCGCATCGATGCAGCGCGCCTGAAGGAAGAGACCATGCTGCTGCTCGGTGCCGGCCACTGCCTGCGCGACCAGGTGCTCGAGGTCTGCCCGGAGGCCGCTCGCTTCTCGAGCAGCGCCGAAGGCATCCGCCGCACGTTCGAAGGCACCTCCCTCGAAACCATCCGCCAGATGGTCGCCTCGGGCCTGGGAATCACCGTGATCCCCGCCAGCGCGCTGCCAGCGCAGGCAAGGCGCGACGACCTGATCGTCTACCGCCCGTTCACTGCCCCCGCGCCGATGCGCCGCATCGTCATCGCATGCCGGCGCACGTATGCACGGATGGCTGCGATCGATGCCGTGGCGGACGCCATCCGCGAAACCGAACTGCCAGGCGTACAGATGCTCGCCTGACGGGCTTCAGTGCAGCAACCGGCACCGGATGGTGCCGGGGATCGCCTGGAGTTCCTCCAGGGCGACGTTGCTCGCGGCGATTTCGACATCCATCACGCAGTAGCCGATGGTCGCGGTGGTCTGCAGGTACTGGCCGGTGATGTTCACCCCGCGCACGCCGAACCGCTCGTTGATCCGCGCGAGCACGCCGGGCACGTTGCGGTGGATGTGCAACAGTCGGCACATGCCCGGATGCTCGGGCAGCGTCACCTCGGGGAAGTTGACCGCGGTCAGCGTGGAACCGTTGTCGCTGTAGCGCACCAGCTTGTCGGTCACTTCGATGCCGATGTTCGCCTGGGCCTCAGCGGTGGAGCCGCCGATGTGGGGGGTCAGGATGACGTTGTCGAAGCGTGTCAGCGGCGACACGAAACGGTCGTCGTTGCCCTTGGGCTCGACCGGGAACACATCGAGCGCGGCACCGCCGATATGGCCGCTCTCCAGCGCCGCCGCCAATGCATCGATGTCGACCACCGTGCCGCGCGAGGCATTGATCAGGTGGCTGCCTTCCGGCATCGCCGCCAGCTGCGCAGCGCCGATCATGTTCAGGGTCTGGCTGGTCTCGGGCACATGGAGGGTGACCACATCGCTGTCGGTGAGTAGTCCGTTGAGCGTCGCCACCTGCCGCGCGTTGCCAAGCGGCAGCTTCGCTTCGGTGTCGAAGAAGCACACGCGCATGCCGAGATGCTCGGCGAGGATGCCCACCTGCTTGCCGATGTTGCCGTAGCCGACGATGCCGAGCGTCTTGCCCCGCACTTCGTAGCTGCCGGCGGCAGACTTGATCCACTCGCCACGATGCGCGCCGGCATTGCGCTTCGGAATGCTGCGCATGAGCATCACCGTCTCCGCGACCACGAGTTCGGCCACGCTTCGGGTATTCGAGAAAGGCGCGTTGAACACCGGGATGCCCAGTTCGGCAGCGGTATCGACGTCGACCTGGTTGGTCCCGATGCAGAAGCAGCCGATGGCCGCCAGCCGCGGCGCATTGCGAAGGACGCGTTCGGTAACCTGCGTCTGTGAACGGATGCCGAGGAAATGCACCTGCTGCAACGCTTCGATCAGCGCATCTTCACCCAGGGACTTCGGATGTTGCACCACGCCACCGTAGCCGTTCGCGGTGAGGATCTCGATCGCGTTCGGATGGATGTTCTCCAGCAGCAGGAACTGGATGCTCTTCTTGTCCAGCGGGACGGGGGTGGTCATCGGGTCGCTCCGGGGCGCGTTCGGTGCAGCGCGGGCCCGGAGTCTACCGCGGCGCCCGGGCCTGCGGCGGCCACGGCACCTGTCCGGCAGACCCGCCCGCTACCCCGGTGGTCGACGATCAGCATCGACACGCCGCACCACCGGTGTAACCTCTGTCGCGCGCACAACCATGGAGCGGAACCGTCATGTTCGAATATTTTCCGAACAACTACACCTGGAGCCTTGCCGTGATGTCCGCGCTGAACCGCGGTGGCCAGGTGTCCGAGGTCGACGAGGCCTGCCGCCCGCTGCGCGAGATCGCCGGTACCAAGGCGCTGCAGGGCGACCAGACCCAGCAGCGCGCCTGGTTCGAGAGCTGGATGAAAGTCGCCGAACGGGTGCGCCGGCAGGGCGAGGCAGACGAAGCGCTCGGCCGCACGATCTCCGCCGGCCGCAAGTACCTGCGCGCCGGCATCTACTTCCTGCTTGCCGAGCGCATGCCGAGCCATCGCGATCCGCGACGGCTCGATGCGTTCAGGCGCGGCATCCAGACCTATCGTCGCGGCATCGAATTGCGGCGCGAGCCGGTCGAGTATGTGGAGGTCCCGTTCGGCGAACATCGCCTGAAGGCGATCTTCTCCAGGGCGCCAGGACCCGGCCCACACCCGTGCATGGTGCATTTCGACGGGCTGGACGTGACCAAGGAAATCATCCATGCCGCGACGGCCGACGAGTTCCGCCGGCGCGGCATGTCGATGCTGATCGTCGACCACCCTGGCGCAGGCGAGGCCCTGCGCCTGCAGGGCCTGCCAAGCGGTCCGGATACCGAGAAGCCGGCTGGCGCCTGCGTCGACTACCTCGAGACGCGCGCCGACGTGGACGCCTCGCGCATCGGCATCATGGCCATCTCGCTCGGCGGCTACTACGCACCGCGTGCGGCAGCATTCGAGAAGCGCTTCAAGTGCGCAGTCGCCTGGGGTGCGATCTTCGACTACGGCAAGACTGTTTCAGACCGCATCGGCGGGCGCGGCGAACCATCGGTACCCGGCTATGCGGAACACATCAACTGGGTATTCGGATGCGACACCATCGAGGCTTCGCTCAAGGTCGTTGGCCAGATGACCCTGGAGGGTGTAGCCAGCCGGATCACCTGCCCGCTGCTGGTCGTGCATGGCGAGAACGACCGTCAGGTGCCGCTCTGGCATGCGCAACGCACCTATGACGAAGCGGTGAACAGCATCGGCCGCGAACTGAAGATCTTCCGGCTTGCGGACGGCGGCGCCGAGCATTGCGGCGCCGACAACACGCCCCTGGTGGTCGACTGGATGGCCGACTGGGCGGCCGAGAAACTGGGCGCGTGTCCCGGCGGGGCGTGATCGATCGGTGCCGGCGAAGGCGGACGCGTTGCGTCGGCGATGCTCGCGCGGGCTGGACTGGCCTTATCGGATGCCGGTGCGTCGACGGCGGTCTTTCCTGCGCCAGTTGCCCGGCATGAATCGCCGTCGTCGATCTTTAGGTGTACATTTTGGTCGCCCACCGCCTTTTGCAGACGGCATGGGTCGATCGATGGCTTGGTTGACATGCATCAAGGATGGCTCGCCTGCACCACGCTTCAATAGTGCATGTGCGCCCCGTATCCGAACGGGTTCATTCCACCGGCTGCGGCCGGACCACAAGGAGAAGACATGTTCAAGCGTATCCTGATCCCGATCGATGGCAGCAAGACGTCCCAGAAGGCCCTCAAGCGCGGGATCGAACTGGCGGCCGAACAGGGCGCAGCGCTGCGCCTCCTGCACGTGCATGAAGTCTCCGTGCTGTGGGACACCTACGCTGCGCAGACGGCGTCGGGCCTGACGGTCGCGCCGAACGTGAAGGCGCTCGAGAAGTACGAGGCCGACCTCGAGAAGCGCTCGAAGACGCTGCTCGAGCAGGCGACGGCGATGGCGAACAAGGCAGGCGTCACCAAGGTCGATGGCAAGATGGTCAATTCCGGCGTGCGCAAGCCGGCGAAGCTGATCGTCGACGATGCCACCAAGTGGAAAGCCGACCTGATCGTGATGGGCACCCACGGCCGATCGGGCTTCGACCACCTGGTGTTCGGCAGCGTGGCCGAAGGCGTGATGCGTACGGCCTCGGCGCCGGTGCTGCTGATCCGCAACCCGGGCAAGTAGGCACGTTTCGCGGGGGCCCGGCCGGGCTCCCGCGGCGACCGGCGCGGCGACCGCAAAGCTGGCGAGTCAGCGTCCCTGTTCGCGCAACAGTTGCGGCCCGACGGCGTCGAGCGATGGCGTGCCCAGCAGCGCGAGGTCGCGGTCGATTTCCTCGCGCAACAGCCTCACCGCGTGCATCACGCCGGCCTCGCCAGCCACTGCGTTGGCGAAAAGGAACGGTCGCCCGACGAATACGAAGCGCGCACCCAGGGCGAGCGCCTTGAGTACGTCGGTGCCGCGCCGCACGCCGCTGTCCATCATGACCGTCATGCGGCCGGCGCGCGCCACCACCCCGGGCAAGGCCCGCAGCGGGGCCAGGGCACCGTCGAGCTGGCGACCGCCATGGTTCGACACGATCACGCCATCGACACCGCTCTCGGCAGCCCGGTGCGCATCCTCGCCTGCCAGCAGTCCTTTCACCACGAGCCGCCCCGGCCAGATGCTGCGGATCAGCGCGAGGTGCTCCCAGTCGAAGCGGTCGCGGCGCGCACGCTCGCGCACGCCGGCGCGCGACACGAGTGGCACGCGAACGCTGCCCATGTTCTCGGTATGCGGCATGCCATGGCGCATCAGCGTGCGGATGGCGGTACCGAACAGCCAACGCGGATGCGTGATGCCCTGCCAGGCGAGTGCGGCCGTGGGGCGAAGCGGTGCCGAGTATCCGTTGCGAACGTTGTTCTCGCGGTTGCCGGCTACCGGCACGTCGGCGGTCACCACCAGCGTGTCATAGCCCGCGTTGCCGACACGCTCGACGAGCGCGCGGATCGCCGCTGCCTCGCCCGGTATGTAGCCCTGGAACCAGGCGGTGCGACCGACCTTCTTCACGTCCTCGAGGCGTGTCAGAGACGCGCCGCTGAGGATCATCGGGATGTTCGATGCGGCGGCCACCCGTGCCAGTACCCGGTCGCCGTCGAATCCGGCGAGCGACGTGCCACCCATCGGCGCAAAGCCGAACGGTGAATCGTAGGTTTGCCCGAACAGTTCGCGGCGCTGGCAGCGCACCGAGACGTCGACCATCACCCTTGGCACGAATGCATAGTCATCGAACGCGGTCCGGTTGCCGCGAAGCGAGGCGTTTGTCTCGGACCCGCCCGATGCATAACCGAAGATCGGCCGGGGCAGTATCCGCGCGGCTGCCGGCTCGAAGTCATCGAGCGCGAGCATGCGCCCGAGGATGCGCGGGGGCCGTGAGGCGGCGCGCGCATCGGGCTCGGCGTGGGCGGCCGGCAGGCGCACGGGCTCGTTCGCAAGCGCGGGTGGAAGGCTCGACATGGGGACCCCTTCGCGTGAAACTCGGATTCGGTTCGTGATCGTGGCGCCGGAACGGACATAGACCCGGCCCGATACGCATGTTACCTGCACACCGGAGGTGGTATGGATCGGTCGTTGAAGCGCGCCGGACGAAAACTGCTGCAGGCCAGCCGCAGCCCGATACCGCTTCGCTCGAGCGCGATGCAGCCTGGTGCACGGCCTTGCATGGTGCTGGCCATCTTCGCCGCGTGCAGCACGGCGGGCCTCGCGGACGCTGCACGGGCTGCGGAAGCGCCGGGTCGGGCGGACTACCCGTCACGGCCGTTCAGGCTGGTGGTTCCGTTCGCGCCGGGGGGCAGTGTCGATGTGTTCGCACGCCTGGTCGGTCAGCGATTCACCGAAGCGATGGGGCAACCGGTGGTGGTGGACAACCGTGGCGGCGCGGGCAGCATCCTCGGCATGGAGATCGTCGCGCGCGCGCCGGCCGACGGCTACAACCTGCTGGTGCACTCGGCGGCATTCACGACCGCCGCCGCGCTGCACACCCGCCTCTCGTTCGATCCGGTGAAGGACCTGCTTCCGGTCGCCCGGCTCGGCGCGGGTGCGAACGTCCTTGCCGTACATGCCGACTCGCCGGCGCGGACGCTGCCGGAACTGCTGGCCCTCGCGCGCAGCCAGCCCGGTCGCCTGAACTACGGCTCGGGCGGGCCGGGCAGCAGTTCCCACCTCACCACCGAGGTGCTGCTGCGCATGGCCGGCGTGGACATCGTGCACGTGCCATACAAGGGGCTCGGTCCGGCCGTGGCCGCGCTGCTCGGCGGTCAGGTGCAGGTGCTGCTCGTCGGCATGCCGAACGTGATGCCGCAGATCCGCGCCGGCCGCCTGCGCGCGGTCGCAGTGTCGACCTCGAAGCGCTCGCCGTTCATGCCGGAGGTGCCGACGGTCTCGGAGGCTGGCGTACCCGGGTACTCGGCTTCCAACTGGTGGGGACTGTGGAGCCCGGGCGGCACCTCGCGGACGATCGTGCAGCGGCTCAACGACGAGGTCGCGCGCATCCTGCAGGGCGCGGAACTGCGCGACCGACTCGCCGCCGAAGGCGCCGAACCGCTGGGCGCGACACCGGAGGCGTTCGCCCGGCAGGTGCGCGACGAGATCGCGTTCTGGCGCAAGGTGGCGCGCGAGGCCGGCATCAAGGCCGAGTGATCACCGGTGGCGAGCGCTTCGATGTCGATGCCACCACCGGCAGGCCTGCCCCGCACGCGGGCAGCAGGCACTGCAGCAGGCGGCCTCGAATCGTTCAATGCAAGCCCCGCTTGCAAGTGGACGTGCCATCGAGCCTATACTGCCGCGCCTCTTCGATCGCCACCACGCCGACCGGCACCGATTGCCGCGCCGGCAGCCATACCCCCAGAGGAGAAACATGGCACATCCATTGCACAGGCCAGCCGTCAGGCTCGCGCTCCTGGTGTCCACCCTGCTGCCGGGGATCGCAGGCGCGGCTGCGCCAGAGGCCGCCCCGGCGCCATGGCCGTCCCGCCCGGTGCGCATCGTCGTCGGCTTCGGCGCCGGCGCACCGGATTCGGTCGCCCGCATCGTCGGCCAGCAACTCTCCAGCCAGCTCGGTCAGCCTTTCCTGGTCGACAACAGGCCCGGCGCGAACGGCAACATCGGTGCGGAGATCGTGGCGCGGGCGCCCGCCGATGGCCATACGCTGCTGGTCACCTCGGCCTCGTTCGCGGTGAACCCCAGCACCCAGCGCAGGCAACCATTCGACGTGCGCCGCGACTTCGCACCGGTGACCAACATCGGCACCGGCGAGGGCTACATGCTGGCGGTGAATCCTTCGCTGCCTGCCCGGACGGTCAAGGAGTTGATCGCACTGGGGCGCAAGCCAGGCGGCGGACTCGCCTATGGTTCGCCAGGCGTGGGCAGCCCAATCCAGCTCGCCGGCGCGATGTTCGCCACCCGTACCGGCATCGACGCGGTCCACACCGCATACAAGGGCTCGGGCCCTGCCCTGACTGCGCTGCTGGCGGGCGAGATCCAGTTCATGTTCATCACGCCGCCGCTGTCGATGCCCTACATCACCGCCGGCCGGCTGCGCGCACTTGCGTACACCGGGTCGAAGCGCGCCCCCTTCCTGCCCGAGCTGCCGACGATGGCCGAGACGGGCGTGCCCGGCATGGAACTGGACGCGATGAGCTGGTACGGCGTGTTCGCACCCGCGAAGACACCACCAGCCATCGTGTCGAGGATGCAGAGGCAGGTGCATGCGGCCGTGCGCGAACCTGCGGTCAACGAACGGCTGCGTGCACTCAACGTCGAGCCCGAGGGCAGCACGCCCGAGGCATTCGCGAAATTCTTCCAGGCATCGCTTGCCCGCTTCGCGGACATGGTGAAACAGGCCGGCTTCCAGCCGGAATAATCGACGACCGAAGGGAACATGGAAATGCAGGGACGCATACGCCGGGTGATCACCGGCCATGACGCGCAGGGCAAGGCGATCGTCGTCTCGGACGCACCCGCTCCGGCGGTGCGCACCAACCCGCTGCGGCCAGGACATGTCTCGACCGACCTGTGGAAGACTGGCGCCACGCCGGTCGTGCTGAAGGCCGACATGGAAGACCCGACCGGCGGGCCCAAGCAGATACATCCTCTGCCCGGCGGAACGGTGTTCCGGATCTCCGAACTGGCGCCCGAGCCGGAGGCGGTACGCAACCTCGATCCGCAGCGCGCACGCGAAGTGTTCAAGGCAATGGGCAATGAAGCCGCAGCGACGTTCGGTCGGGGCGGACGTCATCCGATGATGCACCGGACCGAAACCATCGACTACGCTGTGGTTCTGGAAGGGCGCGTCACGCTGGTGCTCGATGACCACGATGTGGAACTCGAGGCGGGCGACGTGGTGATCCAGTGCGGAACCAACCACGCCTGGAGCAACCGTTCCGACAAACCCTGCCGGATGCTCTACGTGCTGATCGACGGCACCTTCGATCCCGCGCTGGCAGCGAAGCTCGGCGTGCCAGAAGGACACTGAGGCTGGCGAGCGTCAGTGCAGGGCATCGCGCAGGAACGCCACGAAGTGCGCGGCGTGCGCTTCTTCACTGCTCGAAGCGGAACATCCGTGCGATCGACACCACCCATCGCGGGTTGGTCGGGGCGAAAGGATTCGAACCTTCGACCCCCTGCACCCCATGCCGAGGGAAGATCAAGGCGGATCAGCGGGTTAGCCGAAAATGCCTAAGCCG
>CAIQON010000067.1 GCA_903873475.1 uncultured bacterium | reverse complement strand
GTACGACGCCGTTCAGCAGGCTGCCATCGAGAAGAAATGTCCATCCATGGTCGCACCCAAGCCGGTGGTGCCGCCCAAGGAGGCGTCGGTGAACGAGGCCGGCGTGCGGGGTCAGCGACTGCTCGGAGACGCCATCGCCCAACACCTTCCCCCTACCCGTCAGACTTTTGTCTTCACGCGCGCCGGCAACGAGATGCGGTCGTTCTCTACTCGTGGCTCCGACTTTCGCGCAGTTGAACTCGACGGCACGGAGGTGACCGGCTCGACCAGGGTCGATCTAGGCAACGACGTCGTCTGCTTTACGGTGAATCCGATCGGCATTCGCATGCGTGCGCTTTCGATGTTCGACTGCTTCGAGATATGGGATGTCGGCAGCGGCGAGTTCGAGATCCGCCAGAAAGGCAGGTCCACGGGCATGGCCTATCGGATACAGTGATCGAAGGCCGGCGCGAATAAAACTTTCAAACGCCCCTGCGGCCGCGGCCTTGAGGACGCCAGCGTTGCGCCGACGCGCTGCACGAGCAGCCATGGCCCCTGGATCAAGCGGTCAACTCGGCCGGGCTGCACCAGATGACCCTCGAATCCCTCGTCCTCACCGGCGCCCAGATCGTCAAGCGCAACACGCCGCGCCCCGCAACGCGCACAGCTTTCGATCTCGATGCCGAATAACAACCCTGCAAGCAGGAAAAACGCGCAGTTTCGGTTCGAGAACCGTGCGAAAGCGTGCCCGGCCTCCCAGTCGCGCATACGCGCGGCGGTGGCGGCGTCGAGCAGGCCGGCGTCTTCCCAGGCCTTGAGCTTGCGCAGGGACATGCGTGCGAGGATACCGCCCCGTCGCTGCTGTCGCTCTTGTCCCCGCGCAGGGCGCATACGACACTGATTCTTGTAGCGTACGACGGGCGCGTGCCCGTCAGTGCTCCCTTGACAGGGGTGCGGCCCCGCGGCCCGGGCGACAGCCCCGCGCCACGCGTGATCGCTGCGATGGCAAGCGTGTTTCCCGGCCGTCGCCTGCTGGAGTCCCCGATGCCCCCGCTGACCGCCCTTGTCGAAAAGATCGCGCTCTACCTCGGCGACATCGCCGTGCGTACCGCGTTTCTCGCCTATCGCTCCGCCGCGCTCATCGTGGCGCTTGCCAAGGGACTGGTGATCCTCGCGCTCGCGCTGCTCATGCTGCTCGCCCCGCTGGTGCTGCTGGCGTGGCTGCTGTCGCGGCTGCCCGCGCTCGCCGCCCTCGCGCCACCCGACTGGATGCTCGCGCTCGCGTCGCTGCCGCTGGTGGCCGCGATCGTCTGGCTGCTCGCGCCCGCGCGCGCGCCCGAGTTCGCCGCACCGCGTGCCTATCCCGGGCTCCTCGGGCGGATCGATTCGCGCATCGACCGCCTGATCGCCTGGGTCGGTCGCCTGAAGTTCTTCCGTACGCCGCTGGTGTTCGTCGTGGATCCCGGAGGCTACAAGGTGACCGGCGACGAGGTACGCGCGCTGCTGCAGGTCATCCGGCCGGGCGACATCCTGCTGCGCGGCTACGACGGTTACGTGGACGGCCTGTTCATCGGACTGACCGGCGGCAGCGACCCGGTATCGCAACGCTTCTCGCACGCCGCCTTCCACGCCGGCGCCCTCGGCGACGAGCACCACGCGATCGCCGCCCGCCGCCTCCATGCCTCCGACGGCCAGGGCGGGCTCGTTCCGGCCACGCAAGCCCAGATCGACGCGATCCGCAACGATCCCGGGTTCTTCAGCCGCGGTCCCGATCGGGTCATCCATTCGATGACCCGCGGCGTGTTCACCGAGGACCTGCTCACCTTCGCCCGCTGCGACTATCTCGCCGTGCTGCGCATCTCCGACCTGCCCATTGCGCTGGACCGCGCTGACCCCGAGCGCGTGCGGCGCACGCAGCTGATCGACGACCTGGCGCTGCAGGGCGACCAGCGCGAGATCCACGACAGGCTGCTGCGCGGCGAGACCGTCTCCCGCGAGGACGCGATCGGCGCCGCCCTGCGCTCAGCGCTGGGCAAGATCGGATCCGGGTACGATTTCCAGTTCAATGAAGGCCACACCGCGACCCGCTTCAGCTGCTCCGAGTTCGTCTACTACTGCTACAAGGGCCTGCACACCTACCTCGGGCTGGAGAAGAAGCCGCACGGCCTCATGGGTTTCTTCCAGCGTGTCACGATCTCGCCCGGGGACATCTGGTTGGCCACGCAAGAGCCCGATGCGCGGCTGCGCACGGTCGCGGTGAGCCGCTCGCTGGGGCCGAACGCCGGCCCGACCCTGATCGAGGTCGCCGCCACGCGCGGCGGGCCGGAGCGGCATTGAAGGTCACGCGTCCGGGCACCGCGCGACAGTCCATGCCGCGCGCGTCTGGCTGCTGGATATCCTCGGGCATCCGCCCGCGACACCGGATGCTGCCGCAATGAGCGAGTCCGGCACCCGGGTCGCCACGCTCGCACGGCAGGCAAATTCGCTGCTGCTCTATCTGCTCTATCTGCTCGGGCTGCGTGGCTCGTCGGCCGTGGTCTCCACCGAGCGCGGGCAGCATCTGCTCACCGCGCTGGCGATCGGCCTGCCGCTGTCCCTGGCCTTTGCGCTGTTCAACTACGCCGCCGGCTTCCACGCCCTCGCGCTGGTCGAGGCCGCCGCGAGCCTGCTGCTGCTGCCAGCGCTGTGGCTGCAACGCGGAGGCGCACGGCTGATGAACGCCGCGGAGTGGCTGGCGCTCGCCTGGGGCGCCACGATCTCCCTCGCGCTCGTCGTCTTCGGCGGGGTCGAGGGCAGCGGCGTGCTGTGGGCGTTCGCCTATCCCTTCCTCGCCTTCTTCCTCAAGCCGCAGGGCACCGCCTGGGTGGTCTGCCTCGCGTGGCTCGGGCTCGCCCTGATGCTGCTCGCCCTGGGCAGTTCGATCCCGGCCGCCTGGCTCCACTCGCCCGAGTTCAAGGCGCAGCTGGCCAGCTCCCTGCTGTTCGCGACCCTGATCGCCGCTGCCTTCAACCTGGTCCGCTCCCGCTTCGAGCAGCAGCTCGCCGAGCGGGTGGCCGAGAACACCAGCAAGGCGCGGGCCTACCTCGAGGAGCTGCAGTATCTCGCCGAGCACGACCTGGTCACCGGACTGCGCAACCGCGCCGGACTGCTGCTGGCCCTCGAGGCCGCGGTGGCCAGCGCAGACCCGGAACTCGAGTCGATCGTGGCGGTCAGCCTCCGGCTCGAACGCCTGCCGGAGACCTTCAACGTGGTCGGCGAGGACGCCGGCGACCGCCTGATGCAGCATGTAGCGCATGCGCTCTCTTTGCGCGTGGGCGAGGGCGGCGTGCTGGGACGCACCCGCCTCGACGAGTTCATCGCCTTCCAGCGGATCGATCGCGCGCTGGCCACGCCCGACCGGGTCATGGGCGCGCTGCGCAACCTGCCGCTCAGCTTCACGGTCGATGGACTGCCGATCTACCTGGACCACGTCTCGGGCAGCGCCACGCTCCCCGACCATACCGACAACGCGCGCGACCTGCTGCGCAAGGCCGAGCAGGCGATGATCCAGGCACGCGCCCGCCGCGTCGATACCGCGCTCTACGATGGCCAGCTTGACCACAACTTCCGGCAACGCACCCGGCTTTTCGGCGAACTGCGCGAGGCGCTGTCGCGAGAGCGTCTCGATATCTGGTTCCAGCCGCAGTTCTGCCTGCGCACCGGCAAGCTCTCCGGCGCAGAGGCGCTTGCGCGCTGGATCCGTCCGGACGGCTCGATGGTGCTCCCCGGCGAATTCATTCCGCTCGCCGAGCAGTCGGGACTGATCAAGCCGCTGGGCGAACTGATGCTGCGCCGGTTCTTCGCGTCGGCCGCGCAACTGCGCGACCAGGGGCTCGACCTGCGCTGCTCGGTGAACCTCTCGGCACGCAACCTGGTCGATCCGCAGACGCTGTCGGTGCTCGCGAAGCTGCTCGCCGGCAGCGGCGTCCCCGCCGACAGGGTGGTGGTGGAACTCACCGAGTCGTCGTTCGCCGACGAGCCGGAGTTCCTGATGCGCACCGCCTTCGAACTTCGCAGCATGGGCATCCGCCAGTCGATCGACGATTTCGGGACGGGCTACTCCTCCCTCGCCTACCTGCGCGAACTGCCGGTGGACGAACTGAAGATCGACCAGGTGTTCCTGCGCCAGCTCGACGAAACCGGGCGATCTGCCTCTCTGGTGAGGGCGATGATCGAGGTGGGCCACACGCTGGGGCTGGAGGTCGTCGCCGAAGGCGTCGAGAACGAGGCGGCCGAACGCTTCCTGGTCCGGCACGGCTGCGACTTCGGCCAGGGCTTCCTCTACGCGCCGGCGATGCCGCTCGATCAGTTCGTCGACTATGCGCGCCGCACCGCGCCGCGGGAACTGCCGGTCGCGCAGAGCGAATAGTCCGCGTCCTGTCCCCTCCCTGCATATGATCCAGTCACGCTCATGCCAAGTACGATCGCCTTCACCTCCTGCATCCGCCGCGAAGCCTTCCCGGATCAGCCACAGTGGGACGACATCGCTGCTGCCGATCCCGATCACCTGCTGCTGCTCGGGGACCAGATCTACATGGACTTCGGATACTGGCCGTTCTCACACGAGTGGAACGGGCGGCCGCGCGAATACGATGTCGCGACGTTTCGCGACGTCATGGCGGAGAAGTACCGGCAGCAGTGGGCCGAGCCGCATTTCCGGGCGCTCTACGATCGCCTGCGGGCACGCGACCGGATCCACGCGATCTGGGACGACCATGACTTTGCATGGAACAACGCGATCGGCAGCGAGGTCGACGCGGCTCGGCGGCAGGTCGCCTACGACCTGTTTCGCGAGCGCTTCCCCGTCTCGGTGCCCGGCGAGATCTACCAGTCGATCGACACCGCGCTCGCGCAGGTGATCCTGCTCGACCTGCGCAGCCATGCCTGCCCGCCGCTGCGCGCAGCGGGCGCGGACGCCGCCGCGTCCCGGTTGCTCGGCGAGGCCCAGTTCGCCTTCCTCGAGCGAGAACTGCTTGCTCGACCCGAGAAGCCGTTCGTCGTCATCGGTTCGAGCCTCACGCTGCGCGACGGTGACGAGAACTGGTCCTGCTATCCGCAGGATCACGCCCGGCTGATGCATGCGATTGCCGACTGCGGCCGGCGGGTGATCCTGCTCGCCGGGGATATCCATCGCAACGTTTTCCACCCGCGCGGTCCGGGTCAGCCCTGCCACGAACTGATCGCCTCGGGCATGGCGATCAACTACCTCGGGCTGGGCATCGCAGAGGACGATCGCTGCAACTGGGGGCTGCTCAGGCTGTTCGAGGATGGGCACGCCGAGGCGACGCTGGTCGATCGCCACGGCACGAACCCGTGCTGCTTGAACTGGTAGTGCCGCGGCGGATAGGAAATCCAACCACAGGTCCAACCGCAGGTGGGCGGGTATGGCACGGGTTCCGGGCCTCGAAACACGTGATGGCGCGCGAGTCGCATGCAGCGCCCGCTCCGGCCGCGCCCTGCCCGATACCCGATCCCGATACGCCGGGATGCGCGCAATCACCCCGGCTGGAAGTCCAGCGCACAGGCAGATCCCCAGCTTTCAATCTTCGACTTGGGCATCCGCAGGCTCTTGGGTCACACACGCATACATGGCGCTCTCATGCCGTCGTCAGTGGCAATCGTCCTCGAGCTGGTGGCGCAGAAACGAACTGTCGGCTTGCCCGACAGTGGAAGAGGCGACTACGCCATGCAGTCTGAAGCACCTCGACGCGCTGCTGGTGCGAGGCGACAGCGTCATTCCAGTGACCCGGCAAAGTCGATGATGGCCTTGTAGTCAGGGGGCAGCACGGTGAACTTGATGCCCTCTTCGACCAGCACACTGCGCAGGTCCTTGTCCACCTGCTGGGCCTGTGCCTCGTCCTGATAGCGACCACTGCGGATGTAGGGTTTGTCGAGATCCCGCTGAACGAGGATGTTCACGTTGTTGAACTGTTTGTACCAGGCAAGGATCTGCTGGCGGGTCTTGTCCACGTCGCACACGTTGTCGGCGTAGTGGGCGTTGTAGTAGAGCAACTGCGGCAGGGCGCCTTCGGTCACCAGAAACGCCACCTGTCCATCGAGCACTTCCAGCATGCCGTACTGGTGGAGGGCAATGCCGTACTGGTTACGAAGGGCTTCGGTATCCCGTTGCCACACCAGCATCTTGCCCACGTCGGGTACCGTTTCGACCGTTTTTTGCCTCAGGTGCAGCTTGAGCACGATGGCCGACGAGTACAGCGACTTGTCACAGCCTGGTCCACCGATGATGTTGATGACCTGCGTGGGATAACGCCGCAATTTGGGCTTCGACAAGGTGGCGGGTGCATAGCCAGCGATGGTAGTTGTCATCGGCAGAGTCTCCTTGTGCAGCAACGCAGCTGTCTTGGGCTGCCAGAAGATCACACTGCATGGCAGTCATCTGGTCCCGCAGTGCCCGGACCTGTTCCGGCCCGTAGCTGCTGGTGCCGAACCAGGGGAAGTGGATGGGAAGGTGGATCGCTCCAGTGGCGGGCCAACCACCCGCTGCAATGGATCAGGTGCAACGTCCGGAGCACCTCGAGGCGAATAGTACGTTCAAACGCCCCCCGAATCGCTCGTTCACACCGGGGCCCTCGATGCCGAGGCAAGACTTCGCAGGACAGCGCCGATTCGCTATCCTGCGCAGTCCATTCCCCGAGGCGACTGCCGTGCCCGAGAACGAGTTCCTGGGCGGCTGCCTGTGCGGCACCGTGCGCTATCGCATCGTTGGAGAACCGCGCCGGTTCTATCACTGCCACTGCCGCCGCTGCCGCAAGGCCACCGGCACCGGCCATGCGACCAACATGTTCCTGCAGCCAGCGCGGCTCGAATGGATGTCCGGTGAAGCCAGCGTGCGCGCCTACAAGGTGCCCGAGGCGGCGCGTTTCACCAACACGTTCTGCAGCGAGTGCGGCGGACGCCTGCCGCGCCAGAACGGTGATGCGGTCGGCGTGCCAGCGGGGTCGCTCGACACCGAGCCGTCGCTCGCGCCCCAGGCCCGCATCTGGGTGGGTGCGGCAACCCGCTGGTCGTGCCAGGGCGACGCGCTGCCGGTGTTCGAGGAACAGATGATCCAGGCAACCTGAGGCGCGAGATCGCCTGCTGTGCGGGGCTGATCAGATCGCGGATGCGCTGTTCCCGACGGCTCAACACCCGTGCTGCGGTTTGGATTGAGCGCATCTCGTCCAGATCGCCGGGCGGATGGCCGCTTTCGAGCATCTTCCGGAAGACCCGGCATGCATCGTCGCTGCTCTCGCAAGCGCGCCGGGTCCTTCTGCTTCAGGCCCTCGACCCGTTCGGCCAGCGCTGCGACCGGCCACCGGCCTGCTGCAACGCCAGCGCAGGGTGTCCTCTGGCTCTGCCCACACCCTCCAGGCAGCATCACACCGCTGACTGACCCGGCGGTGCACGAGCGCGCATGCAGCGCGCGCCATGACCTTGACCGAAGTGCACTATGATGCGAATGGGGTTCGCTAGGCGCCTAATGAAGACGCGATGGCGAGCGACAAGCTCGCCGACGGTATGCGTCTGTTTGCCGCCGACGCGGTGAAGCTCGAAGCATTGATCCAACGCCGGTCAGGCTGATCCTGAACGGCCACACTCCGGGGGACACCATGGCAGACAAGCTGGAGAAGCGGCGCGGCTACGTGCCGGACGAGGAACTCGAGGCCTATCCCAAGGGCGCATTCGGCGACCGCATCGGCCTGGGCGAGCATGTCGCGCTGCTGAACATCGACACCACGCAAATATTCGTCGATCCGCAGTACTCGATGTGCGCACGGCGCGGCCTGGCGCTGGAGGCGGAGATCAAGCGCAAGTTCGGCGGTGCGGTGAAAACGCGCGCGGTGGCTTGAGCACCGGCGGTCCCTGCAGGCGGGCAGCGATGGCACGCATCGTTTCAGCGGCGGCAGCGGCGAACAGCCGCCGTCAGCACACGCTCGATGGGGTGACCTACTGGCGCACCGACTACTTCAATACTGCGGGCGAGGCACCGCAGGCTTTCATTGTCGAGAAGTCGCCCGGTGACGTGAGCCGGCCACATTTTCATCGCGAGAACGAGTTCCAGGTCTTCGTGCGCGGAGCGGGGCTGTTCGGACGCCACGCCGTGCGCGCGTACGCCGTGCATTACTCCGGTGCCTATACCGGCTATGGCCCGATCGTTCCCGGCGAGCAGGGACTCGCCTATTTCACGCTGCGTGATCGGCATGATTCGGCCGCGTTCTACCTGCCCGAGTCGATGCCCCGGATGCGCCGTGTGCCCAAGACGTTCCGGCTGAGCGAACCTGTGCCTGTCGACCCGTCGCAGCTCGCCACGCTGGACGCGGTGCAGACTGTTCCCGTGCTCGCCCGGGAGGCCGACGGGCTCGCCAGCGTGCTGCTGCGCGTTCCGGCGCGGCAACAGGCGCTGGCGCCGGCTCCAGAGGGCAGCGGAGGGCAGTTTCTGGTGGTGGTCGGCGGGTCGCTGCAGAGCGCGGGCGAGGCACTGGGCGTGCATTCCTGCATCGCTGTTGCCGCCGATGAAGGCGCGTTTGCGCTGCGTGCCGGCGATGCGGGCGCCGAGGTGCTGGTGTTGCAGTTTCCGCGACGCGCGGCGTGGCAGGACGAGAGCGAGGACGTGCAGGCGGCTGCGCCGGGCAGCGTTCTGGCATCAAAGGCATGAGCCACGGCGGCTGGCACAGGTCGGGCGCGGTTGCGCTGCAGTTGCAGGCGATCCGCGCGCTCGCCACGCTCGCGCTGGCAGCGAACGCGAGTACCCTCGCGGCGCAGTCGATCGTGGCGTTTCCGGGCAAGCCACTGCGCATGGTGGTGCCGGCGACGCCGGGCGGTGGCACCGATATCCTCGCGCGCGCGCTGGGCGCGCGGCTGGCGCTGACGCTGGCCCAGCCGGTGACCATCGACAATCGTGGTGGCGCGGGGGGCATTGTTGGCAGCGAGATCGTCGCGCGCGCCCAGCCCGACGGGCATACGCTGCTGATGGCGTTCACGACGCACGGTACCAATCCGAGTATTTTCAGCAAGCTGCCGTACGACACGCTGAAGGACTTCGCACCGGTGTCGCTGGTGGCCACGGCGCCCAGCGTGCTGGTGGTCAACCCGTCCGTGCCGGTGCGATCGATCAAGGAACTGATCGCACTGGCTAAGGCGCGTCCCGGGCAATTGCAGTACGGCACTGCAGGCTCGGGCAGCGGCACGCATCTGGCCGCCGTGTTGTTCGCGCAGGCTTCGGACGTCGATCTCGTACATGTGCCCTACAAGGGGGGCGTCCCGGCACTGGCCGATGTCGTTGGCGGACATGTCGCGCTGATGTTCGGCAACATCGCGCCGGTGGGCCCTCTGGTGAAGGCCGGCAGGTTGCGTGCCCTGGCGGTGACCAGTGCGCAGCGCTCGCCGCTGCTGCCGCAATTGCCCACGCTCGATGAACTGGGACTGAAGGGGTTCGATGCTGTTGCATGGTTCGGTGTGCTGGTACCCGCTGGCACACCGGCGCCAGCCGTGCTGCGGCTGAACCAGGAGATCGTGCGCGCGCTGCGCGAGCCCGAACTGATCGAACGGGTGACTGCGCAGGGCGCCACACCCGCCCCGACCACGCCTGAAGCGTTCGCCGCCTTCATCCGTGCCGAGATCGCCCGCTGGGCGCCGGTGATCCGGCAGGCGGGGATCAAGCCCGAGTAGCAGGTGTTGCCAAATTCAGCGGGACGGCTTCAGGGAACTCGACGAGTTGGCCGACGTGCTCATGAGCCGGCACGAGAAGGCCTCGACCCTCATCACCTCCAATCGCGGGCTCGACGACTGGCCGAAACTCCTCGGTGACGTGGTGATCGTGGCTCCGCTCATCGACCGCCTCATGCATCACGGACACCTGCTCAAGTTCGACGGCAAGAGCTGGCGCCTGAAGGAGGCCGCCGCCCGCGTTGCAAAGGCTTCAGCCGACAACTAATGTCCACCTGTCCCGGCTCCGGGGTGGGGGAATTTGACCCGGCCACGGGTGGGGGAATTTGCGGTGGCCACCGGGGAGGCGTCGGCTTGTTACCGCCTCACCCACTTCCCGCTCGGATCCCATTTCACAGAGATGCGGGCGCCCTGCTCGGATGGATCACTGCCATCCGGGGACAAACTGATCCTGATCACGACCTCACATTCGTAATCGCCGGGCGGCGACTGCGGGCTTCGCGCGCACGTCTCCTTGCGCACGTCGTAGAGGGTAGGGTTCAGGACCATCTGTCGGCCCGTTGCGGTGGACATGACCGGGAGCCCCCCGGCGTCCTTGATCTCCTGGTACTGCTCGAAGACGAGCTTGCG
>CAIQON010000066.1 GCA_903873475.1 uncultured bacterium | reverse complement strand
GCCTCCCAGCCCATGCCGAGCCGCTCGGCGACGCCGGGCGAGAAGTTCTCGACCAGCACGTCAGCGGTCTGCGCCAGCGCGCGGGCGATCTCGCGCTCCTGCGGGTCCTTCAGGTTCAGGCCGACACTGCGTTTGCCGCGGTTCGAGGCGTAGAAGTAGTCTTCGTCATGGGCCGCGCGACCGCGGTAGCGCCCGACCCAGCGCAGTTCGTCGCCATGCAGCGGCTCTGCGACTTTCGCGACATCGGCACCCATGTCGGCGAGCATCATCGTGCAGTAAGGCCCGGCGATGACGCGCGTCAGATCGAGTACGCGCACCCCCTCAAGCGGGCGGTTCGAGGCTGCCTGCGCGCACATCGCTTACCTCGCCGTCCAGATGGGCTTGCGCTTCTCCTTGAAGGCGAGGATGCCCTCCCTGGCGTCCTCGGACCGGAGCACGTTGTTGGCGATGTCCCGTGCGAGGTACATGCGGTCGCTAACCGGCAGTTCCTGGCCGCGTCGGGCAGCCTCCTTGATCGCCTGTACCGCAAGTGGGGCGTTCTCCATGATCTCGGCCACCCAGCGCTGCGCCGTCTCCATCAGCTGATCGTGTGGAACAACTTCATTTGCAATGCCGAATCGGAACGCATCGGCAGCCGAGATGAACCGGCCGCGCATCAGATAGCCCATGGCCTGGTTCCATGGCACGGCGTGCGGGATGTAGCTGGGTCCGCTCACCGAGGAGATGCCGCGCTTGACCTGCGGCCAGCCGATGCTCGCGCGCTCGGACATGATCACGATGTCCGAATTGAGTGCGAAGCCGGCCCCCTGGGCAAGTGCCGGACCGTTCAGGGCGATGACGATCGGCTTGTAGATGAACCGGAGGTAGAGGTAGAGCTCGTCGTTGGACATCACCTCGCTGTCCTGGTCGGGGAGCTTCTCCAGCAGATCCTTGCCGGAGCAGAACACCTCGCCGCTGCCGGTGATGATCGCTACCCAAATCTCCGGGTCATGCTTTATTTGCGAGAACGCTTCCTGCACTTCCTTGCGCATCGCCCGGTTGATCGCGTTCTTTTTTTCCGGCCGATTCAAGGTGACGGTCGCGACATGGTCGTGTACTTCGAACAGGACTGCGGTTCCCATTGCGGTCTCTCCTCCTGAATTTGCGTTCAGGCTAGACCTGCTGTGCTATGGCGTAAAATGATAAAACCGCATCAAACGATCAGTTAAAAACATCACGATGAAGCTTCGCGCGCTCGAATGTCTATGTGAACTCACCCGCTGCGGGTTCAACATGTCGCGCGCCGCCGAGCAGCTTCACGCCACCCAGCCCGCGGTGACCCGGCAGATTCAACTGCTCGAAGCGGAGCTTGGCTTCGAGGTCTTAGTGCGACGCCGCAATCGTATCGTTGGGCTGTCGGCCGAGGGGGAGGCTCTGATCGGCCGCGCGCAGCAGATCCTGTATGAGGCTGGACAGCTGCAGCGGATCGGCGATGAGCTGCGTGCGCCGGAAGCGGGGCGCCTCGTCGTCGCCACGACGCACATCCATGCCCGCTACACGCTGCTGCGTGCGATCAAGCCATTCCGTGCCCGCTATCCAAATGTCTCCTTCTACATTCAGTCCGGAGACCCGAGTTCGATCGCCTACCTTGTGTCGACCGGGCAGGCCGATATCGGTATCAGCGTGGCCACTGCAGACGTACACCCGGAACTGGTGACGGTGCCCTGCTATCCGATCGACCGGATCATCATCACTCCGGTCGGGCATCCGCTGCTGCGGCTCAATCGCCCGCTGGTCCTCGC
Organism: uncultured bacterium; assembly: GCA_903873475.1. Lineage (GTDB taxonomy): Bacteria > Pseudomonadota > Gammaproteobacteria > Burkholderiales > CAIKXV01 > CAIKXV01. The sequence continues at coordinate 2 of CAIQON010000066.1, read as the reverse complement.
AG
>CAIQON010000065.1 GCA_903873475.1 uncultured bacterium | reverse complement strand
TCGACCGCTTCGCCCAGCGCCAGCAGTGCCGGCAGGAACACCGCTGACGGATGGCCGTTGATGTTGAGGTTCACGTCGTCGTAGTCGAGCGCATGCGCGAGCGTGCCGTTGCACAGCGCAGCCTGCGCCGCGGAGGCGCGCAGCCCGTTGCTCAGCACAGTCGACTGCTGCTGCCCGCCCTCCTCCTCCACCGACCGTGCGAGCAGGCGTACCAGCGGCTCGTCGCGCGCGGCCAGCATCACGCCCAGGGTATCGAGGATGCATTGCAACGCGAGCGTGCGAACGTCGGCCGGCAGCGCGGCCAGCGTCAGCGCATGCGCCCGTTCGACCAGTGCCCGGGTGACCGGCTCGGCTCCCATGCCCGGCTTCATTCGACCTTCGCCCCGGATTCCTTCACCACCCGCGCCCAGCGTGCGATGTCCGCCTTCAGCACCGCGGCGAACTCGGCCGGCCGGCTGGCGACCACGTCGGCACCCAGACCGGCGAACCTCTCGCGAGCGTCCGGACGTTCCAGGAAACGCGCGATCGCACCCTGCAGCGCATCGACGATGGGCACCGGCGTGCGCGCAGGCGCGAACACGCCGAACCAGCCGACCGCCTCGTAGCCCGGCACGCCTGCCTCGGCGACCGTCGGCACGTCGGGCAGGCTGGCCACCCGCTTCGGCGACGTGATGGCCAGCGCGCGCAGGCGGCCGCCCTTCACATGCGGGAAGGCGGCGATCAGGTCGCCGAAGGTGACCTGCACCTGCCCCGAGATCAGGTCCGGGAACACAGCGCCCGTGCCCTTGTACGGCACGTGGGTCATCTTCACGCCGGCCATCAGCTGGAACAGTTCGCCGGCCAGGTGGGGCATGCCGCCGGAGCCCGAGGACGCCATGTTGATGCGCGACGGATCGGACTTGAGCAGCGCGATGAACTCGCGCACCGACTTCGCCGGCAGGCCGTTGGTGACCACCATCAGGTACGGCGTGGAAGCGACCAGCGTCACCGGCGCGAAGTCGCGCACCGGGTCGTAGGGAATGTCCTTGTACAGCGCTGGGTTGATCGCATGCGAACCGGTGCCACCGGTGATGAGCGTGTAGCCGTCCGGCAGCGCGCGCGCGGCCATCTGCGTGCCGATGATGCCGCCGCTGCCCGGGCGGTTGTCCACCACCACCGGCTGGCCGAGGCCCTCGGCGATCGCCTGTGCCGCGATGCGCCCGGTGATGTCGGTGCCGCCACCGGGCGTGAAGGCGACGATCATCCGGATCGTACGGCGTGGATAGTCGGGCGCGGCGGCCGCCACCGCCGTCGGCAGGCAGGCGGCAGCAAGGGCCAGTCCCTTGAGAAACCGGGGCCGGCCTGCGGTCACAGCTTCACTCCGGTCTTCAGGTAGGCCTCGACGATCTCGGTGCCGGTAGCCTTCCACACCCCGGCATGGCTGCAGATGTACTCCAGCGCGCGCTGCAGGCCGCCGATGCGGTGCGGCACGCCGATGACGAACGGATGCAGGCAGATCGCCATCACCCGCGCCGAATGCTCCGCCTCGCGGTAGAGCACGTCGAACTGGTGCTTGATCATCAGTTCGAACTCCTCGATCGACCGGTCTCGGTAGTAGAGCTGCGGCGAGTCGTTGATCTCGTAGGAGTACGGCAGGTAGACCAGTTCGCGGTTGCCGACGTTCATCCGGTACGGCTGGTCGTCGTTGACCCAGTCGGACACGTAAAGGCAGCCCTCGTCGGCGAGCAGGTCGAGCGTGTTCCACGTCTCGGCGAGGCCCGAGCCGAGCCATCCGACCGGCTTCTTCCCGGTGGCCTGCCGGATACGTTCGAGCGCATCGCGGATCACCGTGCGCTCGGCCTCGCGGTCGAGGCCGGTCAGGCGCTGGCTGTTGGTCTTGTTGTGCCCCATGAACTCCCAGCCGAGCTTCACCGCGTCTTCGACGATCTGCGGATGCCGGTCGCAGACGTCGCTGTTGATGGTGGCGGTGGCGCGGATGCCCATCTTCTCGAGCACCTCCATGATGCGGAAGATGCCGACGCGGTTGCCGTAGTCGCGCTGGCCCCAGGCGCGCACCGTCGGCGCATCGGCTGCGTTGCCGCTCGCCTTCTCCCAGGGGTGTCCCGGCAGGGGGCGGGTGAGCGGGAAGAACTCGATGTTCGGCACCACCCACAGCGCAAGCCGGGCCCCGTTGGGCCAGTGCCAGGGCGCGCGCCGGTTGATCGGGGAGTACTCGAACGGGCCGTAGTCGCTGGGTTCCATGTCCATCCTCTCGGAGTGCGTTACGCGTGGAAGTCTTGCACAACGGATGCGCGCAGTAAAATGCATTGACGGCCAGCCATTGATGCGCAGACGGAATCGACCGAGCAGGAGGGCGGTGCGGCCTTCGGGACCATCCCGGTGCCGCTCCCGCCCCATCCGACCAGCCGGTCCTTCCCGCCGTGCAGGCCGGGTCAGCCCCTGGCAGCCAGTTCCAGCCGGCGGCAGTCGTCCAGCGACTCGAGCGCCATCAACTGCTCCAGGAGGCGACCGGCCGAGGGGAAGCCGCCAGCCATGCGCAGGAATTTGCCGGCCATCTCGTCGTCGGACAGCGGCGATGCCGGGGTACCGCGGAAGTCGTCGGCGTAGCGTTCGAAGCGCCGCCCATCCTTCAGCACCACGCGCACCCGGCTGGCCCAGGCCGACCGCCCGGGCATCTCGTCGGCGAACGGCTCGAGCACGATGCGCAGCGCGGCCGCGCGGACGCGTGGATCCTCGACACGCGCCATCGAGAACACGGAAGGGTCGGTAGGGTCGTCGTAGAGCGCGAGCGCCGCGCAGAACGGCACGCTGTACTGCGCGCCGGCCAGGTCGACCGGCGCGGCATTCGCGTGGTGCGACAGCACCTTGGGCCCGGCCTCGATCGCCAGCGCGGCGACGGCATCGCCGTCGAAACCGGCCTCGGCGCGCAGTTCGAGCAGCGACTGCACCGGCGTATGGGCGGTCACATGACAGCCATAGCGCTTGAAGCAGATGGTGAGCGTCTCGTGTTCGCTACCCAGCCCGCGCACCAGACGGGAGGCATCGCCGTCGCGGCAGTAGGCCTCGAGGAAGCCGAAGCGCCCCTCGAGCACGGTGTCCGGCCCTTCGTAGCCCTCGGCCGCCAGCCGCGCCGCGAGCACGCCCGCCTCGGCTGCACGGCCCATGTGCAGGCGCTTGACCATCGCCCCGTTGCCGGCCTTCGCGAACGCCAGCAGCCCACCGCCGAGTGACCCGGCAATGCCCAGGGCGTTGCAGGTCCGGTCGGCATCCAGGCCCAGCAGGTGGCAGGCGACCACCGCCGCGCCATACGGGCCGGTCAGCCCGGGAGCGTGGAAGCCGAGCGTCTCGCTGGAATGGCGCGACGCGACCCCGATCCGGAACATCACCTCGCAGCCGGCGACGAAGGCCACCAGCAGGCTGCGCCCATCGGCACCGAGTTCCTCGCCGATGGCGAGAGCAGCCGGCCACAGTGTCGCACCGGGATGCACCCCGGCACCCGGCTTGCGCAGGCTGTCCAGTTCGAACGCGTGCGCGAGCACGCCATTGGCCAGCGCCGCATGGGCGCTGCTCGCACGCACGTCCGTACCGATGACCCGGCAAGGCGCCCCGCCCGCACCACCCTGCTGGCGCGCAAACCCGGCCGCGATCCGGCCCCACGGCAGCCCGGCGCCGAACAGGCTGGCGCCGACGGTGTCCACGACGCACTGGCGCGCGCGCGCGACCACGGCGGACGGCAGTGCATCGGCGCCCAGGCCGGCCGCGTAGCCGGCCAGCACGCGCGCCGCAGTCTGCCCGCTTGCCGCCGGCTCGAGGCTCAACGGACGAGCAGTTCGCCGAGGGTGGAGGCGTCGGCCATCGAGTCGAGCCCGAGGATCGCATCGCGCAGGGCCTCGACCTTGCTCGGCGGCAGCGCCTTGGACGCCAGCTTGCCGAACTTCTCGACCACGTCGGCATCCGAGGCGAAGCGGTACTCGCTGCCGCGCGCCGACTCGACCCGGCGTTCGAATCGCGTGCCGTCCTTCAGCCAGAGTTCGACCCTGACCTCATGCCGGTACTTGGCGCCCTTGGCGGTGATCACGTCGTCATGCTGCACGGCGACCTTCTGCGCGATGCGCATACGCTCCGGGTCTGCCACCTTGTCGTCGGTGAACTGGTCGACGAAGCAGTCGCCCTCCAGCAGCCAGGTCGCCACGCAGTACGGCAGGTTGAGCTGGGCCGAGGTCAGTCCCTGCGGCACGTATTTCCAGCCGACATGGTCCATGGTGACCTGCGAACCGTGGACCAGGATGCGGTCGACCTCCTCCGCGCCGAACGGTCGCTCGACCTGCATGTCGCGGATCGCATCCAGTGTCGTGTGGTTGCTGCCGACGCAGGAATAGAACTTCAGCGCGACGCCCATGGTCTGCCAGGTCGTGCCGAACCCGGCGGTGAGCTCCGACAGCTTGAAGCGGTCGGTCGAGCGCGAGAAGGTCGTGCAGTAGCCGCCGTACTCGCTTTCGAGCACGTTGACGATGCCGGTCAGCCCCTCGCGCGCGAACAGCGCGCCGTACAGCCCGCTCTGCGACGAACGACCGGCATGCACCCGCTTGACCATCGCCCCGTACTGCGCCGCCATCAGGCCGGCGGCCTGGGTACCGGCGATGCCCAGCGCATGCACGGTGCGATCGGCATCGAGGCCAAGCCCCCGCGCGGCGCCTGCCGCGGCAGAGAACACGCCCAGCGTGGCGCCGGAATGCCAGCCCTGTGCGATGTGCTCTGGCCCCATGCACAGGCCGACGCGCGGCCCGATCTCGTAGCCGGCCACCGCCGCCGCCAGGAACTCTCGCCCGGTCATGCCCGGGCGCATCTGGGCGACGGCGATCAGGGCCGGCAGCACGACGGCCCCGACATGCAGGACGCCGGCACGGTGCACGTCGTCCAGTTCGAAGCCCTGCACCTGCGTGCCGTTGACCAGCGCAGCATGCGGCGCGGACAACCGCTGGTCGGTGCCCCAGACCGGGCAGGTGCGGGTGGCGTCGACCGCCGACAGCGTGCGCTGCAGGATGCGGCTCCACTCGAGGTCGGCACCGTACAGCGCGCAGCCGAGCGAATCGAGCATCAGCAGCTTGATCCGCGCCAGCACCTCGGGCGGCACGTCCTCGTAACGCAACGCGGAGACAAACTCCGCGATGCCCCGGGTATAGCGGTTGTCGCCGCCCGCTTCATGTGACATCGATCAGGCTCCTGCCTTGCCGGTGGCGGCAAGGCCGGCACCACGGCCGGCGATGCGGCCGAACACCGCGCCAGACACCAGGCCGGTGCCACTCGGGTAGTTGAAGTAGAACAGCCCGCCGACCATCTCGCCGCAGGCGTACAGCCCGGGAATCGGCTGCATGTGCGAATCGACCACCTGCCCGGTCTCGTGCCGGATGCGCACGCCGCCGAAGGTGAAGGTGATGCCGCAGGTGGTGGAGTAGGCCTCGTAGGGCGGCGCGTCGAGCGCCTGGGCCCAGTTCGACTTCGCCGGTTCGATGCCGGTCGTGCCCTTGCCGTCCTTGACCGTGTGGTCGAACTTGACGTCCTTGTTCACCGCCGCGTTGTAGGCATGCACGGTCTTCAGGAACTGTTCGCCGTCGACGCCCTCGAGCTGAGCGGCCAGGCCCTCCAGCGTGTCGGAGGAGACCTTGGTCACGAACTTGATCCGGTACTCGGAACGCAGCAGATGCTTCACCTTCGAGTCGAAAACCTGCCAGGCGAACTGTCCCTGCTGCTTCAGCACCTCGCCGCCGTACTTGGCATAGGTGAACGAATGGAAGTCCCAGCCCTCGTCGACGAAGCGCTTGCCATCGGAGTTGATCAGCAGGCCGAAGATGTAGCTGTGCTTCTGGAACTGGTCGCCGACGTTGACGTCGCCGAACTCGGGCGCATAGCGGTCCCAGCCGGTCGCATGGCAGCCCGACCAGTTGCCGTAGGGGGCGGCGCCGATGTCCAGCGCCATCTTCAGGCCGTCGCCGACGTTGAAGCGCGAGCCGCGCACCTTGGCCAGTTCCCAGCCCGGCCCGAGGTACTTCGTACGCCACTCGGGGTTCGCCTCGAAGCCGCCGCAGCCGAGCACCACCGACTTCGCGCTGAATTCGACCACCTCGCCGTTGCGCCGCGCACGCACGCCGGACACCTTCACGCCGTCGTAGATCAGCGACAGCGCGCGCGTCTCGTACAGGACCTCGATGCCGGCCTTGGCCACCGCCGCGTCGAGGTAGCGAACCAGGCCGGCGCCACCACCGGACACCTCGATCGGCAGGCGTCCGAAGAACTTGCGCTTGCCGTTCACCATGCCCGACTGGCGGCCGAAATTCGGCACGAAGCGTGCACCCTTGCCGCGCAGCCAGGCCATCACGTCCAGGCTCTGCGTGACCAGCGTCTCCGACAACTCGGGATCGGTGCGGAACTGCGTCAGCCGGAACAGGTCGTCGAAGTACTCTTCCTTCGTGTTCGTGCCGAAGTCGCTGTTGGCGACTTCTTCGTCGGTGAGGTCGGTGACCCGCTTCAGGTCGTCCACCGTTTCGTACGCGAAGCGCATCACGCCACCGGCGAACCGGCTGTTGCCGCCAGACTCGTCCTCGGACGCTGCCTCGAGCACGATCACGCTGGCACCCTGGTCCTTCGCCGAGAGCGCAGCGCACAGCGCCGCATTGCCCTTGCCGATCACGACCACGTCGTATTGCGTCGAATCCACGATGCTCTCCTTCACTGGTTGTCTTCGGTCTGTTTCATGTCATTTCGCGGCGCCCGCCGCGGCGCTGCCCTTGGCGGGCGCAGGCTTGCGGCCACGCCGCAGCTTCGCGTGGACGCCGAGTTCGGCCAGCAGCCGGCCGGCTGCGGGCGACAGGGTGA
>CAIQON010000064.1 GCA_903873475.1 uncultured bacterium | reverse complement strand
GTCGAAGAACCTGGTCACGATCCGTGTCCTGCAGGCCATCGGCGCCCAGTACGCGCAGGACTACATCACCCGGTTCGGGTTCGACCCGAAGCTTCATCCGCCCTACCTGACGATGGCGCTCGGCGCGGGCGGCGTGACACCGCTGCAGATGGCTGCCGGCTATGCGGTATTTGCCAACGGCGGCTTCCGCGTCACGCCGTTCATGATCCGCCGCATCGAAGATCAGAAAGGGGCCGTGCTGTTCGAAGCCAGTCCCGCCGTCGCGAACGAGGGCGCGGAGCGGGTGATCGACGCGCGTAACGCGTTCATGATGACCAGCCTGATGCAGGACGTCGTTCGGGCCGGTACCGCAACGCGCGCGATGTCCCTCGGGCGCGGCGACCTCGCGGGCAAGACCGGCACCACGAACGACTTCCTCGACGCATGGTTCGCCGGCTACCAGCCGGGGCTGGTCGCGGTCAGCTGGATCGGGTTCTCGACACCACGCACCCTGGGCAGTGGCGAGACGGGCGGCAGTGCGGCGCTGCCGATGTGGGTCAACTACATGGCTGTCGCACTCAAGGGCGTGCCCGAGCAGCCGCTGGTCCCGCCGGAGGGCATCGCCACGGCGCGCATCGACCCCGCTACGGGCCTGCGCGACGCGAGCGGTGGCGGCATCGCCGAGTTCTTCTACCAGGAGAACCTCCCGCGCGAGCATGAGGGTGGCGCCCCTGGCGTCGATGCCCGGCCGCAGGACGAGGTGAAGGCGCAGATTTTCTGAGATCGGGCAGCACGTGGCACGAGAGACTCATCAAAGGCAGCGCCAGTTGCGCGAACAGATCGCACAACTGGCCGCGCGCCTTATCGCCGAAGACGGCATCGACGACTGGGGGCTGGCCAAGAAGAAGGCGGCTCGTACGCTGGGCCTGATCGAGGCCCACTGCCTCCCGACCAACGCCGAACTCGAGGCGGCGCTGCTCGAGTACCAGCGCATCTTCGACGAGGACGGGCAGCGGGAAGAACTCCACTGGCTGCGCTCCCAGGCGCTCGATCTGATGGATCTGTTCGAACGGTTCCAGCCGCATCTGGTGGGGCCGGTGCTGTCCGGGGCGATCGGCAGGTATCCGACCATCCACCTGCACCTGTTCACGGAAGATGAAAAGGCGATAGAGTGGTTCCTGTTGAAGGAAGCGATACCGTACGACCCGTCCCAGCGCCGGGTGTTCATTGCCGGAGCTGCGTCCACCGTGCCGTGTTTCGAATTGAACGTCGAGGGAACCGACGTGCACCTGCTGCAGTTCATCGGCGCCGACCGTCACCAGCCAGTCCGGCTGACGCCGGAAGGCCGGCCGATGGCACGCGCGGGGCGAGCGAGCCTCGCGGCCAAGCTGGACGAGACCGCGGCACCGGAACCGATGCGGATCGAGCGATGAGCCGCCTTCCTGGCGGCAAGGCTGGTCGGCATGGCCGCTGAAGAGGCTGGCAGGGCCGGCGACGGGGAGGCCCACGACCTCGGCCGCTTCCTCATCCGATCGCAGACGCAGATCAGGCAGATCCTCTCTGCGGTCGCGGAACATCGCGAGATCGTCACTGCCTACTTCAACCGTGGCCGCCAGTTCCTGCTGACTGCCATCATCGACGTCGACGTGACCGGAGGGCGGATCGTCCTCGATCGCGGCTCGGACGAAGCGACCAACGCCAGGCTGCTGGAAAGCGATCGGATCGTGCTGGTGAGTGCACTCGACAAGGTCAAGGTGCAGTTCAGCGCGAAGCAGGTGCGCGAGATCGAGTACGCCGGCGCGCCTGCATTCTCCATCCCGCTGCCGGCCGAACTGCTCAAGCTGCAGCGGCGCGAGCTCTTCCGCGTACGCACCCTCGCGATCGAGCCGGTCAGGGTGCGTCTGCCGCTGAGCGACACCGAGACACTGGAAACGCAGGTGCTCGATCTCAGCGTCGGCGGATTTTCCGCCTTCGTGCAGCTGCCGTCCGACCGGATGGAGATCGGGACGTGCTTCCCCGGTTCCAGCGTACAGATCGGCGCCCGCAGTGCCTTCGCGGTCGAACTCGAACTGCGCAACCTGAACCACGTGCGCCTGCGCAGCGGCATCGATTCGACGCGCGCCGGATTCATGTTCGTCCGGCTGCCCGAGCCGGCGCAGCAGCAGATACAACGCTACCTGATGCGGGTCGAGCGCGACCGGCGCAGCCGCGAGGCCGAGCTCGGCCGTTGAGCGGCCCGGCTCAGTCTGCTTCGCGCATCCAGCGGGCGGCGTCGAGCGCGAAATAGGTCAGGATGGCATCCGCTCCAGCGCGCTTGAAGGACAGCAGCGCTTCCATGGCGACGGCCTTCTCGGTCAGCCAGCCATTTGCGCTCGCCGCTTTCAGCATCGCGTATTCACCGCTCACCTGGTAGACGGCGGTGGGTACGCCGAATGTCTCCTTCACGCGGCGCACGATGTCGAGGTAGGGCATGCCCGGTTTCACCATCACCATGTCGGCGCCCTCGGCGAGGTCCAGGGCTACTTCGCGCAGCGCCTCGTCGCTGTTCGCGGGGTCCATCTGGTAGGTGTACTTCGAGCCACCGCCCAGAGTGGCCGCCGAGCCGACCGCATCGCGGAACGGTCCGTAGAACGACGACGCATACTTGGCCGAGTAGGCGAGGATGCGGGTGTGGATGAGGCCGGCTTCGTCCAGCCGGCGGCGGATCGCGCCGATCCGTCCATCCATCATGTCCGACGGTGCGACCACGTCGACGCCGGCCTGTGCGTGGACGTATGCCTGCTCTACCAGCACGGCGACCGTCTGCTCGTTGAGCACGTAGCCAGACTCGTCGATCAGGCCGTCCTGCCCGTGGCTGGTGTACGGGTCGAGCGCGACATCGGTCATCACGCCGAGTTGCGGGAAGCGTGCCTTCAGCGCGGCGACCGCGCGGGGCACCAGGCCGGCCGGGTTCAGCGCTTCGCGCCCGTCCGGCGTCTTCAGCGCGGTCTCGATCACCGGGAACAGGGCGATCATCGGGATGCCTTCCTCCACGCAGCGGCCGGCGACCGCCAGCAGTCCCTCGACATTGATCCGCTCGACCCCGGGCATCGACG
>CAIQON010000063.1 GCA_903873475.1 uncultured bacterium | reverse complement strand
TCGCCCAGCCATAACCCACGAGGAACATCAGGAGCGGGTAGCTCTTGGCCTGGAACAGCGCGATGCAGATGCCCTGGATCAACAGCGCAAGCATCGACTCCGGCGGTTCGACGACGCCGACGGGCGAACTGAACATGTGCGGGAAGGACATCGTGTTGACCACCAGCACGCCGCACAGCGCCAGGCCGCGGATGCCGTCGATCAGCGCATCGCGCCGGGCCGGGCCTGTCACTGGCGGTGGACCGGCGGGACCCGCCAGCGACGGCATCAGGGTGCCGCGGTCGAGCCAGGCCGCGCCGCGCGGATCTCGCGCGCGAGTTCGAACACCGCCATCGCGTAGTGGATCGCGCGGTTGTAGCGGGTGATCACGAAGAAGTTGTCGAACCCGAGCCAGTACTCGGTGCCCTCCTTCATCACCAGCGGGAAAACCATCGCGGGCAGCGCTGCATCGACCTCGGATGCCGGCACGAACCCCATGTCGCGCAATGCGCCAACCGTGGTGTGCGGCCTGATGCCGAGTTTCGCCTGCGCGCCGGCCAGTTCGGCAGGCGCGGACACACGCACGGCGACCGGACCGCCGGTGACCCAGCCGAACAGCCTGTAATAGTTTGCGACGCTGCCGATCGCGTCCGGCGCGCTGCGGAAGAGGTCGATGCGGCCGTCTCCATCGAAGTCGACCGCATACTTGCGGTAGCTCGTCGGCATGAACTGCGGAATGCCCATCGCCCCGGCAAACGACCCGCGCGGCTGCGCCGGGTCGATCGCCAGTTCGCGGGCGAGCAGCAGGAACTGCTCGAGTTCGCCGCGGAAGAACTCGGCGCGCTTCGGAAAGTCGAAGGCCAGGGTCGCGAGCGTGTCGAGCACCGGGTGCGAGCCCATCATCTTGCCGAACAGCGTCTCTGCCGCGATGGTCGCGACCACGAGTTCGGGCGGCACGCCGAACTGCGCACGTGCGCGTTCGAGGGCCGCTGCGTTCTCCTGCCAGAAGCGGACACCGCCGGCGATCCGCGGCCGGTTCACGAACGCCGGACGATATTCGAACCAGGGACGCGGCGTGTACTGCGACTGCATCGCACCGAGCACCTGGTTCTGCACGCGCACCTGCGCGAACAGTGCGCGAAGTGCATCGCGGTCGAACTGGTGGCGCACGACCATCTCTTCGATGAATGCCTCGGCGTCGGCCGACAGGGCACGCGGCGCCGGTTGGGCTGCCAGTTTCCCCACCATCGCCGTCGAGGCGACCGCTGCAATCAACGTTCGGCGATTCATCCGTACCTGCGTATCAGCCCCTTGACCACCCCGCGGATCGTAACCTGCGCAGGGTCGAATACCAATGGCCGCATCGATGAATTTGCCGGATGCAGGACGACGCGGCCAGGCCGCTGCTCGATCCGCTTCAGGGTCGCTGCCTCGCCATCGATCAGCGCAACCACGATCTCGCCATTGCGTGCCGAGGTACGGTGCTCGACGACCACCACGTCGCCATCGTGGATGCCTTCGTCGATCATGGAATCGCCGCGCACGGTGAGCGCGTAGTGGTCAGCGCGGCCGGCCCAGCCGGCGCCGACTTCGATCACGGCATCTTCTTCGAGCGCATCGATCGGCTGCCCGGCGGCGACCCGACCGAGCAAGGGCAGCGTCGGGCCTTGCGTGCGCACCGGGACGACGGGTACGGCCTGCCGCGACGCAGGTTGTCCAGGGCTAAGCACGATACCGCGCTGCCTGCCGTTCATCGGCTCGACCAGCCCGGCCACGACCAGCGCCTGGACATGCTTGTGCAGCGAGCCGCGTGAACTCAGGCCGAGCGCCGCGCAGACCTCGTCGAGTGTCGGCGGGTGATCCAGGGCAGGCAGCGTTTCGCGCAGCCATGCCAGGACCTGTGCCTGCCGGCGCGTGAGCGAAGCCGGCGATCGAGGCCTCGTGGCTTGCACGCCCGGTCGTCGACAGGCTGCAGGGGGAGGTGGACGCCGACCAGTCATGTCCCATAGTATCTCAGGGAGAACGAATGGAGAACAACGTGCCCGACATGACGATTCCCGCCCGCGCGAACGGCCCCGACACTCCGGGCTCGGCGCGCGCGCTGCGGCGCCGCTCGAATGCAGATCACCGGACGCAGGTCGCGCCACGCGCACAGGCGCTCGAGCCCCTGCTGTCCCGGCTCGAGCGTCGCTACGCAGACCGCATCACAGCGCACCGGGTCGCCCCGGCTCGCGAGGCGAAGTTCGCACCGTTCCCGGACGACCTCGACCCGGCGCTGCGCCAGGCCCTGGGCGCACGCGGCATCGAATCGCTGTACACGCACCAGCGTGCGGCCTGGGACAGCGTGCGCGCTGGCGCCCACACGGTGGTCGTCACGCCGACAGCGTCGGGCAAGACGCTCTGCTACAACCTGCCGGTGCTGCAGGCCGTGCGCGAAACCGGCGCGAAATCGCTCTATCTGTTCCCGACCAAGGCGCTGGCCCAGGACCAGGTCGCGGAACTGCTCGCCCTGAACGAAGCCGGCGAACTGGGCGTGCGCGCATTCACCTTCGATGGCGACACGCCCGGCGATGCGCGCCAGGCGATCCGCACCCGCGGCGACATCGTGGTGTCGAACCCCGACATGCTGCACCAGGCCATCCTGCCCCATCACACGAAATGGGCACAGTTGTTCGAGAACCTGAAGTACGTGGTGATCGACGAGATGCACAGCTACCGCGGCGTGTTCGGCTCCCATGTCGCGAACGTCATGCGCAGGCTGCGGCGCATCTGCCGCTTCCACGGATCCGACCCGGTGTTCATCCTCTGCTCGGCGACGATCGCCAATCCGGTCGAGCTGGCGGGCGGGCTGGTCGGCGCGCCGGTGCACGGCATCACCGACAACGGCGCGCCAGCCGGCGAGAAGCATGTGCTGCTGTGGAACCCACCGGTGGTCAATGCCGACCTCGGACTGCGCGCATCGAGCCGCTCACAGGTCACCCGGCTCGCCCGGATCGCGCTCAAGCAGTCGCTGTCGACGATCGTGTTCGCCAACAGCAGGCTGGCCGTCGAGGTACTGACCAAGTACCTGAAAGACGTGTTCGACCCCGATCCACGGCTGGCCCCTCGCGTGGCGGCCTACCGCGGCGGCTACCTGCCGACCGAGCGGCGCGACATCGAGCGCCGCCTGCGCGCAGGCACGCTCGACTGCGTGGTGTCCACGTCTGCGCTCGAACTCGGCGTGGACATCGGTTCGCTCGATGTCTGCCTGCTCAACGGCTACCCGGGCAGCATCGCCGGCACCTGGCAGCGCCTGGGCCGCGCCGGACGCCGGCAGCGCACCTCGCTGGGCGTGCTGGTCGCCAGCAGCGAGCCGCTCGACCAGTACATGGTGCGCCACCCCGAGTTCTTCTTCGGCGCCTCGCCCGAACATGCCCGCATCGATCCGGACCAGCTCCTGATCCTGATGGAACACCTGCGCTGCGCCGCGTTCGAACTTCCATTCCAGGCCGGCGATGCGTTCGGCGCCCCGCCCCTCGCGGAGATGCTCGATTACCTGGCCGGCGAGCGTGTCGTGCACCGTGAGGGCGACCGCTGGCACTGGATCGCCGACAGCTACCCCGCCGGCACGGTGAGCCTGCGCGCGATCGCAGAGGGCAACTTCGTCGTGATCGACACCACCGACGGCGCCCGCAACGTCATCGCCGAGGTCGACTGGTCGAGCGCACCGCTGACGCTCTACGAGGGCGCGATCTACATGGTCCAGAGCCGGCCATGGCAGGTCGAACGCCTCGACTGGGAAGGCCGCAAGGCCTTCGTCACCCGCACCGATGCCGACTACTACACCGATGCGATCGACTTCACCCGGCTGAAGATCCTCGACGCGTTCGAGCAGGAAGGCACGGGCGGCGCGCTGGCCGTGCGCGGCGAGGTGCACATCGTGCGCCGCGTCGCCGGATACAAGAAGATCCGCTACTACACGCACGAGAACATCGGCTACGGCGAGGTGCGCCTGCCCGACAACGAGATGCACACGACCGCAGTCTGGTGGCGGCTCGAGCCGGGGCTGCTCGAGCGCGCATTCGAGCGCCGCTGGCAGGCACTCGACGGGTTCCTCGGTGCGGCCCACGCGATGCACCATGTGGCTGCGCTGCTGTCCATGGCCGAAGTGCGCGACCTCGGCCGCGCGGTCGGCGATGCGGAAGGCCGCTGGCATGCGAGCGTCGATGCCGACGGGCGCGGACGGCTGCGCGGCCCGGACGACCAGCCACTCGATACCGGCGCGCTCGAGCAGGATATCGACCACGCGTTCTCGCCGACCGTGTTCCTGTACGACAACCATCCCGGCGGCGTCGGCCTGTCCACGCCACTGTACGACCTGCGTGCACAGGTGGTCCGGCAGGCCGCCGACATGATCCGCGGCTGTGCCTGCCGGCACGGCTGCCCGGCCTGCGTCGGTCCGGTACTGCATTCCGACGAGAAACCGGGACGCGATCCCAAACGGCATGCGCTGGTCGTGCTCGACCTGCTCGGCGCCGCGCGGCCACGCACGCTGCAGGCCGACGG
>CAIQON010000062.1 GCA_903873475.1 uncultured bacterium | reverse complement strand
TCGGTCGCGAAGCGGGCCTGTCCGACGCAGAGCTCGATGCCGCGCGCCGGTTCGAATCCACCGATCCCCTGGCGGCCGCCGCCCTCGCGTTCGCGCGCGCAGTGAAGGATCGCAGTGGCCATGTCCCGGACGCAGCCGTCGATGCCGCGCGCGCAGCCGGCATCGACGATGCGCGCATGGTCGACATCGCCGCGCTGGTGGCGATCAACCTGTTCACCAACTACGTGAACAACTTGGCCAAGCCGCACGACTGAGCGCTGCAGGCGGTCCGCTCAGTCGCGGTACGAAGGATCGCTGCGGTCCAGCGCGCGGCGCAGCGCGCGCCATTCGGTCTGCTTCTTCTTGTATGGCAGGTTAGCGAACTGCGCTGCCACCTTCGCGGCGACAGGGGCCGACGGGATACGCAGCTTCGAGCCACCCGCCAGCGCATCGACCTGCGCGGTGCAGGCACGTTCGAGGTAGTACATCAGGTCGAACGCCTGGGCGATCGTCTCGCCGGCGGTGAGCAGCCCGTGGTTGCACAGGATCATCGCGCGGTGCGCGCCCAGGTCGCGCACCAGCCGCTGCTGCTCGTCGAGGTCGAGCGCCACGCCCTCGTAGTCGTGGTAAGCAAGCTGGCCATGGAAGCGCATCGCGTGCTGCGAGATCGGCAGCAGGCCTTGTTCTTGCGCGGACACCGCGATGCCGGCGGCGGTATGCGTATGCATCACGCAGGCCACGTCGGGACGGGCCCGATGCACTGCGCCGTGGATCACGTAGCCGGCGCGGTTGATGCCCAGCCCGGTCGGATCATCGATGATCTCGCCATCGAGGTTCACCTTCACCAGCGAGGACGCGGTGATCTCGTCCCAGGTCAGGCCGAACGCGTTTATCAGGAAGTGCTCGTCCGGGCCCGGCACCCGCGCGGAGATATGGGTGTAGATGAGGTCGGTCATCCGGTACAGCGCGGCACAGCGGTAGCAGGCCGCGAGGTCGATGCGCACCGCCCACTCTTCCGCGGACACGCGCGCACGCACGCTGCCCGGCTCGATCGCGAATGCTGCCGGCTCGAGGGCTGCATCCATGCTGTTGATCCTGTCGTTCATGTCGTCCATGCCTCCTCCCGATGGCATCATAGAGCACCTTCGAAACGCGAGAGGCATGTCGATGCCCCGATCCACCCTGGCGCTGCACTCCCCGGTTGTCCTCCCTGCGATGCTCGTCGTCCTGTCCGCAACCTGCGCGGGAACGGCCGGTGCACAAGCGTATCCCGCAAAGGCGATCCGCATCGTGGTGTCCGCGACACCCGGTGGCGGCGTCGACACCAGTTCGCGCATCGTCGGCCAGGGCATGACCGAACGCTGGGGCCAAGCGGTGCTGATCGAGAACCGGCCCGGGGGCGGTGGCGCGGTCGCCGGCGATATCGTCGCGCGCTCGGCGCCCGACGGCTACACGCTGAAGACCATCTCGATCGGCCACTCGGTTCTGCCGAGCACCCACCGCAACCTGTCCTACGACCCGGAGCGCGACCTGGTGCCGGTCAGCGTGATGGTCAACGGCCCGAACGTTCTGGTGGTGCACCCGTCGCTGCCGGTGAAGTCGGTGAAGGAACTGGTGTCCCTGGCCCGCTCCAAGCCGGGCGAACTGCTGTATGCATCGTCGGGCAATGCTGGCCCACCGCACATGGCGATGGAACTGTTCCGCATGCTCGCCGGCATCGACCTGGTGCATGTGCCTTACAAGGGCACCGGCCCGGGCATGGCCGACCTGGTCGCCGGCCGGGTCTCGATGACCTTCGCCAGCGTGATCTCCGTGCGCCAGCATGTGGATTCGGGACGGCTGCGGTTGCTCGCCACCTCGGGCGCGAAACGCTCGGCCAGCATCCCGGACATCCCGACGATGGCCGAGGCCGGCGTGGCCGGCTATGCGGTGGATGTCTGGTATGCGATGTTCGCGCCCTCGGCGACACCGAGGGACATCCTGCAGGCATTGAACAGCGAGGTCGCCCGCATCCTGAGCCAGCCAGCCCTCAAGGCGAAGCTCGCCGGACAGGGCATGGAACCCGTCGCCGACACGCTGGACCGCACTGCCGCCTACATCCGCGCCGAGACCGCGAAGTGGGCCAAGGTCGTCAAGGCGGCGAAGATCAGCGTGGAATGAAGGCCTTGAAGACATCCGTGAAGCCCCTGCCGTCCTTCACCGCCGTGCTGCCGCGCTTTCGCAGCGGTCGCGACACGCCGCGCGCCTATCTCGAGCGCTGCATCGAGACGATCACCGCGCGCGAACCGACGGTGCATGCCTTCAGGACGCTGGCACTCGACGCGGCGCGCGCAGCGGCCGATGCCTCGACCGAGCGCTACCGCCGCGGCGCCCCGCTGTCGCCGGTCGATGGCTGCCCGATCGGCATCAAGGACATCATGGACACGCGCGACATGCCGACCCAGATGGGCAGCCCCGCCTTCGCCGGCTGGCAGCCGGCATATGACGCGGCCTGCGTGCAGGCGCTGCGCGACGGCGGCGCGGTACTGCCCGGCAAGACGGTGACCACCGCCTTCGCCTGCGGGATCTCCAACGAGACGACCAATCCGCTCGATCCGGCCCGCACCCCGGGCGGCTCGTCCAGCGGATCCGCCGCTGCGGTCGGCGCCGGCATGCTGCCTGCGGCGCTGGGCACGCAGACCCAGGGCTCGCTGCTGCGCCCCGCTTCGTTCTGCGGCATCGTCGGCTTCAAGCCGACCTGGGGCACGTTGTCGATGCAGGGCGTACATCCCATCTCGGCCACCCATGACCACCTGGGCGTGCTCGCCTCGTCGCTGGAGGACACCTGGCGCATCGCGTCCTTCCTGTCACATGCACAGGGGCACCCGGCGCGACCGCCGCTGCAGCGCGCCTCGGAGGCGCTGCCGCGTGCCGCTGCACCGAAGCGGCTGCTGTGGCTGCGCACCGAGGCATGGGCGCGCGAGTTGGACGCAGCCACCTCGACTGCCTTCGACGCGTTGATGCAGCGCTTTGTCGCTGCAGGGGTGGATGTGCGCGACGCCTCCAGCGATGCCTCGGCTGCCGAGCTGGAAGCGTCGCTCACCCCGGCCTTCGCCGAGCGCTGCCTGGGCATCACCGCCTACGAGATGCGCTGGCCGTACCGCCAGTACGTCGAGCGCCACGGCGACCTGATCGAGAAGCGGGTGCACGACCGTATGGCGCAGGCGTTCGCGATGACCCTGGCCGACTACGAAGATCGGCTCGCCGGACGCGAGGCGATGCAGCGCAAGGTCGCCACGCTGATGCGCGGCTTCGATGGCATCGTCACGCTCTCGGCGTCGGGCCCGGCACCCATCGGGCTGTCTGCGACCGGAAGCCGCAGCTTCCTGGTCTACGCGACGTTCCTCGGGCTGCCCGCGTTCAGCCTGCCGCTGATGCAGGTGGACGGCCTGCCGGTCGGGTTGCAACTGATCGGGCGCCACGGCCGCGATGGAGACGTGTGTGCGCGGGCGCGCTGGATGATGGCGTTGCGCTGACCGCCGCCTGCCCCGGCTTCATATCGAACATCATCGATACGAACCGGCGATCATGCCGATCGTGCGATCGCAGGCGGAGCGCACGGGATCGGGTGGCTGAGGCGGCGCGGCAACTTGAGACGGCCCTCGTTGTAGGGCATTCTTGCGCGCATGATAAGCAGCTTGCGCGCCTGCTCCTGCAGGTCGACGCAGCGCAAAGGAAAGAAGGGGCAAGGTTGCCGTCACTCGAGGGCAGATGCGCGATCGTCACCGGGGCCTCGTCTCCCGGGGGCATCGGCCGCGCGATCGCGCGCCGCTTCGCGCGCGAAGGCGCCGCGGTGCTGCTGGTCGCTGAAGGCACGCCGGAAGGGCTCGACGAGGCGAAGTCGCTGTGCCTGGAAGAACGGGACGGTGGTCGCATCGAAACGCTGCAGGCAGACCTGTCCGTGTCGGAAGGGCCGGCCGCGATGGTCGCGGCCGCCGAGCGCCTGTTCGGCCGGGTCGACATCCTGGTCAACAACGCCGCGGCACGTGCGTCGGTACCGTTCGGCGACTACACCCGCGCGCAGTTCGACCATGTCGTGGCCGTGAACCTGGCCGCGCCGTTCTTCGCCAGCCAGGCAGTGCTGCCGCTCATGCGCCGTCAGGGTGGCGGGCGGATCATCCACATCGCCAGCCAGCTCGGCCATGTAACGTATCCGAGCCGCGCACTCTATGGCCTGACCAAGGCGGCGATCATCCATCTCGCGAAGTCGATGGCGTTCGAACTCGGGCGCGAAGGCATCCTGGTCAACGCGATCAGCCCCGGGCCGGTGTCGACACCGGCCGTGGTGGGCGGCCGCTCGGAGGCGGAGATGGCCGCGCGCTTCGCCCCCTACCTGCCCGCCGGCCGCCTCGGCCGCCCGGAAGAAATCGCCGAGCTCGCGCTCTTCCTCGCCTCATCGTCGCCGGCCTTCCTGCAAGGGCAGGACATCGTGATCGATGGCGGCTACATCATCCACTGATCCCCACCCCGACAGGAGGAACACATGGCTTCGACGCTGCACCGCAAGGGCCTGGATACGGCCGCACTGACCTTCGGCTGCCTCGCGCTGAGCGCATCGATGCAGGTCGGTGCCCAGGTGGGTGCACCCGCTTTCCCGACGAAGCCGATCCGCTGGGTGGCGCCCTTCGCGCCCGGCGGCACCAGCGACATCGTCGCGCGCGCGGTCGCGCAGCGGCTATCCGCGACGCTAGGTCAGCAGGTGGTGATCGACAACCGGGCCGGCGCTGGCGGCAACATCGCCGCCGACCTCGTGGTGCGCGCGCCAGCCGATGGCTACACGCTGCTCACAGGCTTCCCGGGCCTGGCGATCAACCCGTCGCTGTACGCGAAGCTCACCTACGACCCGCTGAAGGACCTCGCACCCGTTACGCTGATGACCTCGGCGCCGCTGGTGCTGGTGAGCTCGCCGACGATCCCGGTGAAGACGGTGTCGGAGCTGGTCGCACTGGCGGTAGCCAAGCCCGGCACGCTCAACTTCTGCTCGGCCGGCAACGGTACCTCGTCGCACCTCGCCGGCGAACTGTTCAAGAGCATGGCGAAGATCGACATCGTGCACGTGCCGTACAAGGGGTCGGTCGAATGCATGGCCGACCTGATGGGTGGACGCATCAGCCTGATGGTCAACCCGCTGCCCGAAATGCTTCCGATGATCAAGTCGAACAAGCTGCGCGGCATGGCGGTCAGCAGCCTGCAGCGCGCGCCGAGCGTCCCCGACCTGCCGGCGGTCACCGACGCCGGCGTGAAGGGATATGAAGTGAGCACGTGGAACGGTGTGATGGTCCCGGCAGGTACGCCGGCATCGGTCATCGCGCGGCTGCACACCGAGGTCGCTGGCCTGCTCAAGGGTGAACTGCGCAAGTCGCTCGAAGAACAGGCGCTCACCGTGATCGCGAACACGCCCGAGGAATTCGGCGCCTTCCTGCGCGCCGAGACCACCAAGTGGGCGGCGGTGGTGAAGGCCTCGGGCGCGCGTATCCAGTAGCGGCGGTTCAGCGGCTGCCAACGACCAAGGAGGAGAAGGCATGAAACACCTGACCGAAGCACAGGTCGAGGCCTGGCGCACGCAGGGCTTCCTGTCGCCGCTCACCGCGATGAGCGAAGCGGAAGCCCGCCGGTTCCGCGATCGGCTGGAAGCATCGGAGCAGGCGTTCGGCCCGCTGAAGATCGGTGGCATGGGCTCGAAGTCGCACCTGCTGTTCACCTGGGTCGACGAGATCGCGCGTCATCCGCAGGTGCTCGATGCGGTCGAGGACCTGATCGGCGGCGACATCCTGATCTACACGTTGACCCTGTGGCTCAAGGGCGCGAAGGATGGCGCGTTCGTCGACTGGCACCAGGACGCATCGTATTTCGGGCTCGAGCCGAAGGAACAGGTCACTGCATGGATCGCGCTGTCCGAGAGCTCGGCAAAAAGCGGCTGCGTGCGCGTGATTCCGGGCAGCCACCTGAGGGGCGGCTTCCGCCACAGCATCCGCGAGGGCGCCGGCAACCACATGCTGCCGCGCCGGCAGGCCATCGACACCGAGATCGACGAATCGAAGGCGGTGCAGATGCCGCTGAAGCCTGGGCAGTTCTCGCTGCACCATACGCTGGCGATCCATGGCTCGGAACCCAACCTCTCCGACGACCGCAGGCTGGGCGTGGGCATCAGCTACATCCCGACGCGCTGCCGCTTCACCGGGAAGACGCGCCTCACCGGCATGCTGGTGCGTGGCACCGACCGCTTTGGCCACTTCGACCACGAGCGTCGCCCGCAGGGCGACCGTACGCCGGAAGCGGTCGAGTACCACGCCGCCGTGATGAAGAACTACTTCGGATCGAAGAAGGAGCTGAACCTTGCAGATGCAGAATGAGCATGCACGCCCCTCGCGTGCGCCGATGAGACTGGCGCCGGCACCGTCGAAGGCGGCTGCACGATGAGCGACCGCACGCCGCCGGCCTGGCTGGTCACGCTGGCCGACTTCGCCACCCACACGCCGCTGTCCGCCATGTCGCCGGCCGCCCTGCACAAGGCGCGCTGGGTCCTCGCCGACTGCATCCCGGTCATCGCCGCCGGCATGGCGCAGCCCGAGATGCAGACCTTCGTCGAGCGCCATCTCGAGGGTCGCGCGCCCGGCCGTGCCTGGGTGATCGGTACCGCCCGCCGGGCCGATCCGCTCGATGCGGCGCTGCTCGGCGGCACCGCGGGCACCTGGCTCGAACTCGACGAAGGCAACCTGTTCGCCCACGGGCACCCGGGCATCCAGGTCGTGCCGGGTGCGGTCGCACTCGCGCAGCAGCTGGGTTCGAGCGGCGCCGACCTGCTGCGCGCGATCGCACTCGGTTATGAGGTCTCGTCGCGCGTGAGCCGCGCCACCGCGACGCGCATCGCAGTACATCCGCACGGCACCTACGGCGTGATCGGGACCGCCGTCGCGGCAGCCTGCCTGCGCGGCTTCAGCGCCGCGCAGATGCTCGAAGCGCTGAACGTGTCGGCGACGATGGGCATGGCCTCGAGCCGGCAGACGCTGCTCGACGGCGCGACGGTCCGCAACATCTTCACCGGCCACTCCGGCTTCATGGGCCTGACCGCGGCACGCCTGGTCGAATGCGGCTTCACCGGCGAGGTCGACAGCTACCGTACCGTCTATGGCCGCATCTACGGCGAGGCCTTCGATCCGCAGAAGGTCGTGGACGGCCTTGGCAGCGAATGGCTCATCGCGCTGAATTACTTCAAGCTGTACCCGACCGGCCGCTACGCACACTCCGCGATCGATGCCCTGCTCGACCTGCTGCAGGCGGTGCCCGGTGGCCGCCTCGACCCGGCCGCGATCGAACGCATCGAGGTGCGGGCGTATGCGCGCTGCGCGATGCTCGCCGAGAAGGCGGTGGTGTCCAGCTTCGGCGCGCGCTTCTCGGTGCCGTTCATCCTGGCGACGCTGTTGCACCATGGCCGCTCCAGCCTGGCCGCCTACGAGCAGCCCGCGGTCGACAACCCTGCGATCCAGGCGATCGCGAAGAAGGTCGACCTGCAGGAAGACCCGGCTTACAGCGCGCGCTACCCGGCCGAGCAGCCGGTCGACCTGCGCATCGTGATGCGCGACGGCACGTCATACGAAGGCCGCTCGGTAGTGACCAAGGGCGAGCCGGCCACGCCGCACTCCGACGACGAGCTCAAGGCCAAGTTCCGGGAACTCGGCATCCCTGCGTGGGGCACGGACGCCACCGAACGCCTGCTCGATGGGCTGATGGCCATCGAACGCATCGACAATTTCGCCACGTTCTCGCACGTGCTCGATACCGGAGGCCGCACATGCTGACGCTGAAGACCCATGGCCGATACGACTACTCGGCGATCACGCGCCGCCCCGACTATTCCTGGCCGGGGGGCAAGCGGCTCGCAGTCCACCTGTCGCTGAACGTCGAGCACTTCTCGTTCGGCGAAGGCCTGGGCAACGACTACGGCCCGCCGTCGCCGCAGCCCAACAGCCGCAGCTATGCCTGGCGCGACTACGGCAACCGGGTGGGTGCCTGGCGCCTGCTCGAGATGGCGCAGAAGTACGAGCTGCCGATGGCGCTGCTGATCAACACCGCACTGTACAACTACTGCCTCGAGATGATCGCCGCCTTCCGCGAGCGCGGCGACGAGATCGTCGGCCACGGCCGCAGCAACGTCGAGCGGCAGAGCGACATGACGCCCGAGCAGGAACGCGAATGCATCTTCGAGGCGACCGCGGCGATCGAGGCACACGAAGGAAAGAAGCCGCTCGGCTGGCTCGCGCCGTACATCGCCCAGACCCACCAGTCGCCCGACCTGCTGAAGGAGGCCGGCTACCGCTACATGATGGATTGGCCGCTCGACGACCAGCCGGTGTGGTTCCGCACGAAGCACGGGCCGATCCTCTCGGTCCCGTACGCGCATGAGCTCAACGACTCGTTCGAGGCCGTGTCGCGCCGCACGCCGTCGCAGCTCTACTGCGAGAGCCTGATCGACCAGTTCGACGAAATGCTCGAGGAGTCAGAGCGCCGGCCGCTGGTGATGCCGCTCGTGCTGCACAGCTTCATCCTCGGCCAGCCGTACCGTGCACGCCAGTTCCGGCGCGTGATCGAGCATGTGTTGAGGCACCGCGACAAGATATGGCTGACCCACCCGGGAAGCATCTGCGAGTACGTCGAGTCTCTGCCTGCGGGGATCGTGCCGGGCAGCTGAGCCGCACTCGGGCGCCTGCAGGTCTTCGATCATCCGGAACATCGCCCGGCAGTCGAGGATGATCGGGCGCTTCGCGGCTCAGAGCCCTGGATGCCGCCGGTGCCAGTCGGTCACCCGCTGGTAGGCATCGGCCACGCGCAGCAGCCCGCCCTCGTCGAACGGCCGGCCGACGAGCTGGAACCCGGCCGGCATGCCGTTGGCCGTGAAGCCCATCGGCACGCTGGCGGCCGGCAGCCCGAGGTAGTTGATGCCGCGCGTGGCATGCGTGATGGCACCCAGCCGGGCATTCACCCGATCGGGTGCATCGGTGGTGGTCTCGTCGATCGTCGGCACCGGGATGGTCACCGCCGGCAGGTGCAGCACGTCCGCCTGGCCCAGCGTGGCGTCGATGAATTCCGACGTGATGCGCGCACGGAGGTTGAGCGCCTCGCAGTAGCGCACGGCCGACACCAGCAGCCCGGGCTCGACCCGGCTGCGCACGATCGCCCCGTAGTCGTCGCGCCGCTCCGCCAGCCACTTGCGATGCACGGTCGCAGCCTCGACGGCCATCACCAGCTGCGCGAGCGAATTGACCTGAGGGATGTCCGGCACGGTCACGCGCACCACGCTCGCACCCAGCCCGCGCAACACGTCGAGGCTAGCCTCGAGCAGCGCCCGCACTTCATCGGCCACGGTGTCGTAGTAGTAGTTGTCCGGCACCGCGATGCGCAGCCCGCAAATGTCGCCATCGAGCAGCGACTCGTAGTCGGGCACCGGCTGCGTCGACGCGGTCGCATCGCGCACGTCCGCGCCGGCGATCACCGACAGCAGCCGTGCCACGTCGCGCGCGGCCGGCGCCAGCGGGCCGACGCAGTCGAGCGAATGCGACAGGGGCAGCACGCCGAAGCGCGGCACGCGGGTCTGGGTCGGCTTCAGGCCGGAGAGCCCGCACAGCGAGGCCGGATGGCGCAGCGAACCACCGGAGTCCGAGCCCAGGGAGCCGTGCACCAGGCGCGCGCCGACCGCAGCACCGGAGCCGCTGGATGAACCACCGGGCACGCGCTCGCGATCCCATGGATTGCGGGCATGGCCCATCTGCTGGTTGAAGCCGGTCGGGCTGTAGGCGAATTCGCACATGTGCAACGAGCCGAGGTCGAGTGCACCGGCGCCATCGAGCCGCTCCAGCACGGTGGCGGTGGTGTCGGGCACGAAGCCCGCGCGCACCTTGCTGCCCGACGCGGCGACGCGGCCCGCGCGATAGAACAGGTCTTTGTGTGCGAGCGGCACGCCATGCAGCTTGCCACGCAGCTTGCCGGCCGCGCGCTCGCGGTCGAGCGTTTCGGCCTGCGCGAGCACCGTGTCGTCCGACAGCACCGCGATGCAGTTGAGCTGCGGTCCGATGCGGCGTAGCCGCTCGAGCGACCATGTGGTGGCCGCGACCGAGGTGATGCTGCCCTCCGCGATCGCGGTCGCGAGTTCGACCAGCGTGAGCCCGGCGAGATCCTGGCTCATCGCTTCCCGCCCGCGGCGAGCAGTGCCAGGTAGTGCGAGGGCTCGTCCTCGAACGCGAGCTTCGCGGTCGCCGCGTCGCGCACCGTGGTGTTGAGGCTGGCGACGAGGCTTGCCGCGGCAAGCGCCGAAGCGGGGTCGATGGCGATGCCGTGCGCGAACTTCATCTGCGCGGCGAGTTCCTGGTCGGTCATGGACGTTGCTTTCCTGGTTGCTTCAGTTCAGGCCACCGGCGCTGCGGCGCACGGCGCCGATCTCGGCCGTATGGAACCACCACCAGTCGTCGGCGGACGGCTCGACCGTGGCGAGGCGCTCGACGGTCGCCGCAGGCAGCGGACGGGGCGTGCCGAACCGCTCGGCGAGGTTGTGCAGAGAAAGGAACTGTTCGCGCTGGATCGCATCGACCGTCGCCTGCTCGAGCGTGGTCGCGACGAAATCGGTGCCATGCCCGACCTCGTGCACGATCGGGCCGGTGCCCAGCGCATCGAGCGTCTGCCGGCGCACCTCGGCATCGACGATCAGGTCGCAGCGCGGATACACCGGCAGCGAAAGGGTAGCGATGCGCAGGCCGATCGGGCTGGCCGGCACCAGCCGGTCGATCGACCCGGCATAGGCGCGTCCGTACAGGTCGT
Source organism: uncultured bacterium (assembly GCA_903873475.1). Lineage (GTDB taxonomy): Bacteria > Pseudomonadota > Gammaproteobacteria > Burkholderiales > CAIKXV01 > CAIKXV01. The sequence goes on along the minus strand of CAIQON010000062.1, from coordinate 26,875 downwards.
GGGTATGCACCACCGCCTGCGCATCGGTGCGCTCGGCCAGCAACTGGGCATGGAACCACTTGAAGTTCGGTGGCTTCGGGCCATCGAGCCAGTTGGCGCGGAAGTCGAGCAGCACGAGGTGTTCCGGCAGCATGTCGCGGAAGCTGTGCGCGGCGCTCATCAGGAAGCGGTCGGGCTCGGGCAGGCGATGGCTGATGTGCTCGAGGAAGGCGACCAGCGTGTCGCGTGTCCACAGCGCGCGGCAGCTCAGCGCGATCGCCGCCTTCAGTTCGCCATGCGGATCGTCCGGACGAACGTGCGCAGCGACGAACGAATGCCACGGATGCGCGATAGGCCCCGGATCCAGCGACTGCAGGAACTCGATGTAGTGGTGCTGCCCGGAGAACTGCGACCAGAGCCGCTCGGAATCGGGCTGCGCGACCGCCGCCACCGGCCGTGCGGTGCCCGCGAGCACCAGGTTCGCCTGCGCCAGGTATTCATAGTGGTACGCGACGGTCAGCGCGTCGAACACATCGACGCCGCTGGTCCAGACGGCGATGCCGCGCTGCTGCACCAGGCCGGCGCGCTTCAGTTCGGCGGCGAGGGCCGCAGTGGCATCGCCGGCTTCGCCGGTCGCCAGGTCGCCCGGCAGGTTGGCCGGCTTGCGGAACAGCGTCTCGCTTTCCATGTGGGTGATCGGCTGGAAGCTCGCCCCCGAGATGCCAGCGGCCAGCGCGGTCTTCGGTGAACTGGCGATGCAGGCCCCGGTGTTCGGCGACGCGCGATACAGCGCGAGGTCGACCGCGAACTGCAGCGGCAGCTCGCCCCGCCCTTCCAGCACTCGCCCGTCGAGGTCGCAGACCAGGATGTCGTCGCCGGTGATCGTCTGCGGCAGCACGCCCTTGTGGAAGCGCGGCGTCACCGCGATCACCTCCGACCGCGGCACGCGCAGGCTGGCATGACCCCAGAGATCGAGCATCCGGTGCTGCGCAAGGATGCGGCAGACCTGTGCGAGGTCTTCGTTGAAGCGTGTTCCGATCATGACGGCGGGCCCGGTTCCGCGCATCGTCGATGCGCAACAGTGAGCCGCGCAGGCTAGCATCGGCAAGGTGTGATCGCAACTTGGCATCACGCAGTTGGCATCACGCGCACACCTGCGCGAAAGCCTACTATCGGGCAGGAAGTTTGCTTATAGTTGCGCTCCGTCCGCAGCCAGATCGGGAGTCCCGACGATGATCCAGATACGCAAGCCCCATTCGGTCCGTTCATTGTCCCTGATCGCACTGCCACCGCTCGTTGCCGTACTTGCTGCCGCATTGGCTGCATCAGCGCCCGCGCCTGCAATGGCGCAGGACAACTTCCCGACGCGGCCAGTCACGATCATCGTGCCCTTCCCGCCCGGCGGCGGCGCCGACCTTGCGATGCGCCCGCTGGCGGCGCAGATGGAAAAGCTCCTCAAGCAGCCGATGCTGATCGTCAACCGCCCGGGTGCGGCTGGCGCGCTTGGGATGGCCGCCGCCGCAGCAGCCAAGCCCGACGGTTACACGCTGCTCGCCACGCTGCCGTCCTACAACATCCTCCCCGAGGTAGATGCGCTCTTCAAGAAGGCGCCCGCCTTCACCCGCGAGCAGTTCCTGCCCATCGCACGCCTGACGGCCGACCCGTCGATTCTGGTGGCCAACCCGGCCGCGCAGTGGAAGTCGGTCAAGGAACTCGTCGCTGCGGCGCGGCGACTGCCTGGCGAGATGATGTACTCGCACTCGGGCGTCTACGGGCCGTCGCATATTCCGATGGAGATGTTCGCGAACGCAGCCGGCATTCGCCTGCAGGACGTGCCCTATGTAGGCGGCGCGCCGGCAATGACGGCCGTGCTCGCAGGGCACGCGACCATGTGGTCCTCGCCACCGGCGCTCGCTGCGCCCTACGTCAGGGCGGGCAAGGTGCGGGTGTTTGCCACCTGGGGCGCGGAGCGCAATCCCATGTTCCCCGAGGCGCCAACGCTGATCGAGTCGGGCTACAACGTCGAGTTCTACTTCTGGGTCGGGCTGTTCGCGCTACGCGGCACGCCCGATGCCGTGGTTCGGCAGTTGCGCGACGCGGTGCGCCAGGTGGCCAGCGGCGAGGACTACCGCACCGCGATGTCGAAGGTGCTCACGCCCGTGGCCTATCTCGATTCGCCGGAGTTCCAGAAGTTCCTGGAAGCCGACGCGCGCCGCATCGGCGAGGCAGTGCGCACGATGCGCAAGTTCACCCAGTAGCGGGGTCGGCGCGCCGCATCCGTACGGCCGCCGATCAGCACATCCGATCGCCGGAGGATCCCCTTGTCGAACCCTGAAGCCGCGTCGGCCATCGCGATCGCCCTCGCCACGCTGCCTGTCCTCCCCGGCGTGGCCAGCGCCGCTGAACCCTATCCGTCGCGCCCGATCCGCTTCGTCGTGCCTTCCGGCGCCGGCGGCGTCACCGACATCCTCGCCCGGGCGATCGGGCAGCGCCTGACCGAACGCTTCGGCCAGCAGGTGATCGTCGACAACCGGCCCGGCGCGAGCGGCATCGTCGGCTCGTCGATCATCGCCAAGGCACCGGCAGACGGCTACAACCTGCTGATGGTGTTCCCGACCCATGTCGTGAATCCGAGCCTGTATGCCAGCCTGCCCTACGACACGGTGCGCGACTTCGCGCCGATCACCCTGGTGAGTGCGGTATCGACGACGCTGCTGGTGCCGGGCAACAGCCACGCGAAGACGGTACAGGACCTGATCGCGATGTCGAAGGACCCGGCATCCAGGCTCAACTACGGATCAGTGGGCCGCGGCAGCATCGGCCACCTGGCCGCCGAACTGCTGTCATCGACCACGGCGCTGAACGGCACCCATGTCGCGTACAAGGGCAGCCCGCAGATCCTGACCGCGCTGATCCAGGGCGAGATCCAGTACTACTTCATCGCCTCGGTCGCCTCGGCGCTGCCGCACATCCAGTCCGGACGCATCCGTGCGCTGGGCGTGAGCAGTCCGAAGCGGCTGCCGTCGCTGCCCGACGTGCCGGCGATCGGCGAGTCGGTGCCCGGCTATGAAGCCCTGGGCTGGAACGGGCTGCTCGCACCCACCGGGACGCCCGCGTCGATCATCGACCGGTTGAACCGCGAAGTGGTGCAGGTGGTGAACTCGCCCGACTTCGTGAAGCTGGTGTCGAACGAGGGCGCGATGCCTGTCGGAAACACGCCTGCAGCGTTCGCGAAGGTGATCCGCGCCGACATCGACAAGTGGGCGAAGGTGATCCGCCACGCCGGCATCAAGCCCGAATAGGAGGACCGGACCATGCCTTTCCTGGAACTGCCAGACACGAAACTGTTCTACGCGATCGACGACCATACCGACGCGTGGGCCACGCCCGAGACCGTGCTGTTCGTGCACGGTTTCACCGAGAACCACGACGCGTGGCGGGCCTGGGTGCCGCACTTCTCGCGCCGCTACCGGATGATCCGCATCGACCAGCGGGGCTTCGGCAAGTCAGGCCCGGTCGTGGAAGACTTCCCGCTGTCGACCGAGCTGTTCGTCGACGACCTGGTGCGCATCGTGAACCATGTCGCGGGCGGCGGACCGGTGCATGTGGTCGGTGGCAAGAGCGGCGGCATCAGCAGCGCGATGCTGGCGGCGAACCGACCCGACCTGGTGAAGACGCTCACGCTCTGCAGCTCGATCGTCACGCCGCCCACCGGCGCCGGCTGGGTCGAACACATGGAGCAGCACGGCATGCGCAGCTGGGCGCGCAAGACGATGCGCAACCGGCTCGGCAGCCGGATGCCCGAGCGCGGTATCGACTGGTGGGTCGACATGATGGGTGCGACCGCGCTCTCCACTGCCAAGGCCTACCTGCGTTGGGTCGGTGCGATCGACATCCGCGAGGACATCCAGCGCATCCAGTGCCCGACGCTGGTGATCGGCACCAACGCCCCCGGCAAGGACCGTGCGACGATGTCACGCTGGCAGCAGACGATCCCCGGCTCGCAGCTCGAGATCATCCCGATCGACGGCTATCACGCCGCCGGCACCGATCCGGATGCGACGGCGAAGGTGGTGCTTGCGTTCCTGGCAGGCCGTTCGGCATAGGGCGGCCGCAACAGGCAGTCGAGCAGCACGGCACCCGCTTCGTCGAGCGTCCGGTCGTTCACGATCGTGATGCCCGGCAGGTCCGGCGCGACCGTCACGCTGCGTGCGCGTTCCAGCCGCGCATCGACCTCGCGCGGCGATTCGCGCCCGCGGTCGAGCAGCCGCTGGCGCAGCAGGGCTTCCGGGGCGGTGATGGTCACCACTTCAAGCCCCGGGAAGCGCACGGCTGCGTCACGCAAGCCGGCACGGGACCCGCTGACCACCACGATATGTCCAGCGGCAAGCCACTCGACGATCTCGATGCCGATGCCGTAGGCGTGTCCGTTCGCCCGCCACGAGAGTGCGAAAGCCCCGGCCAGGCGCATCCGCTCGAACGTTGCGTCATCGACCCCGGCATGCCGTTCACCCCCGGCGTCTTCGGGGCGGTTGATGGTGCGCCGCGCGAACCGCACATGCGCGACCTCCGCCGCAGCCAGGCGCGTGCGCGCCCAGTCGATCACGCTGTCCTTGCCAGCCCCCGACGGGCCAACCACCATGACCAGTCGTCCGGTCATGGCCGGAACCCGATTCGCTCGACGAGCCGCAACGGGTGGCCGGGTTGCGCCTCTTCGAACAGGCAGACTGCATCGAAGCGCATCGGGACGGCGGGCAGCAGGCGCGCGATGTCCTCGAGCAGCGGGCCTGATCGGACGACCTCGCCGGCATCGAGCGCACCGGTGAGCGAGAGGTGGAAGCGGAATCGATCGAGCACCGACGGGTAGCCCCATCGCAACATCAGTTCGGATGCACGCGCATCCGCGGGATCCACGGCACGGCGGGCGATCTCCGCCTCGGTGAGCGGCGCGCGCCATGCATCGAAAGCCGTGACGCAGCGGGCGGCGATCACCGCCACGTCTTCGTTTCGCGGATGTCCGTCGGCGGGAACCAGCGCGATGAAGTCCCCCAGGCACCGCGGTTCGAGCGGTGGCAGATCGAAAGCCTCGACGGTTTCGAATTCGGCACGCAGTGCCTGCACGAGTGATTCGCGATCCTTGCCATCGGCAAGCCTGAACGGTGGCTTCAGCGTGGCATGGAAGCCGTAGCGGCGAGGGGCTGCGGTCATCCGTTCGAGTTCCGGCGCGCCGGCGCTGCGAACCTCGAAGGGAACTCTCGGCAGGCCATCGGCCGCACAGCGTCCGAGCCAGGTGCTTCCGAAGCGCCCCCATTCGCCACGCGGGTCGGGCGCGAAGTAGATCGCGCAGCGGTACGGTGCATGCGTCATCGCGTAACCGGACGGTCACGAGACAGCAATGATTGCGGCATAACCTCTCCATTCTTTTCGCGCGGCAGTTGCACCGCACTTTGTGATTGGACGATAGCGTGGCCATGTTGCAATCGGTTGACGGGTCCCCGGATGCGAACGGACGACGTCACTGGATGGGCCTTCTGGCCCGTGCCCCCCTCCATCAACTCGAGCAGGGCATCGGCGCCCTGGCACCCGCACCCCACGAATGGCTGCGCCGGCCCGAAACGGGCCTGTTCATGCTGCGCGGCAGGATCGGTGGCACCGGGGACAGGTTCAACCTCGGCGAAGTGACCGTCACGCGCTGCGCCTTGCGCCTGGCCACCGGAGAAACCGGCGTTGCCTATGTGCGAGGCCGCTCGCACCGGCATGCCGAACTGGCTGCGCTCGCCGATGCACTGCTGCAGTCACCGCTGCATCGGGAGGCGGCGCAGCGGTCGCTGGTCGCACCGCTCGAACGTTCCGCGGAAGATGCCCGCACACGCATGCAGCAGCAGGCACAGTCGACACGCGTCGAGTTCTTCACCGTCGCGCGGGAGGCCGGCGCATGAATACCACGCTCGATCTGTCCGGGCTCGCCGCCGGATTCGACGATGCCTCGTTCGGCAGCCAGACGGTCTTCCGCCATTGCCTGGATGCGCTGTCGCATCCAGGGAAGGTGATCACAGTGGAACCGTCGGTGCTCCTGTCCGCTCCTGCCGGGATGCATCGCCCCGCTGCGGCCATCCTGCTTGCGCTGCTCGATCAGGATACGCGGCTCTGGCTGTCGCCCGCGCTTCGCGGCGGCAACGCAGGCGCCTTCCTGCGTTTCCACACCGGATGCACGATCGTTGATGCGCCGGAGTCGGCCGACTTCGTACTCGCCGCCAGCGGCGCCGACCTGCCGCCCCTCGCGCACTTCGGTGCCGGCAGCGAATCGTATCCGGACCGCTCGGCCACCCTGGTCGTGCAATGCACCGCCTTGACGGCCGGCAGCGGCTGGAGCCTGTCCGGCCCGGGCATCCAGGACCGTGCATGGCTTTCGGCCGAAGGCATCGGCGACACGTTCGCCAGCCAGTGGGCCGAGAACCGTGCCGGCTTCCCCTGCGGTGTCGATGTGTTCTTCGCCAGCGCCGACGCGCTGGCTGCACTGCCGCGCACGACGCGGCTGGAAGGCTGACGTGTACGTTGCAGTCAAGGGTGGCGAACGCGCAATCCTCAATTCCTATGCGCTGCTCGCGCAGGCGCGCCGCGGCGATGCCTCGGTGCCGGAATTGACCCTGGATCAGATCCAGCAGCAGTTGCGGCTGTCGGTCGATCGCGTGATGTGCGAGGGGTCGGTCTACGATCCGGAACTGGCCGCGCTGGCGATCAAGCAGGCCGCCGGTGACCTCGTGGAAGCGATCTTCCTGCTCAGGGCCTATCGCGCCACGTTGCCCAGGCTCGGTTATGCACTGCCGCTGGACACCGCCGACATGCGCCTGTGGCGAAGGATCTCGGCCACGTTCAAGGACCTGCCCGGCGGGCAGGTCCTGGGACCCACCTACGACTACACCCAGCGCCTGCTCGACTTCACGCTGGCGGCCTCGGGCGAGGCACAGGCAGCACCCGAGACTCCGGTGCAGGCTGAGGCAGGGTCGGTACCCCGCGTGGTCGACCTGCTCGGCAACGAGGGGCTCATCGAAAGCCATGAACCCTCGCCTGGCGATCCGGAGCCGGTCGACCTCACCCGCGTGCCCATCAGCTTCCCCGCAGACCGTGCCGCACGGCTGCAGAACCTCGCGCGCGGCGACGAGGGCTTCCTGCTCGCGATGGGTTACTCGACGCAGCGCGGCTATGCGAACTCGCACCCGTTCGCCGGGGAGATCCGCTTCGGGCTGGTCGACGTCGAGATCGAGCCCGAGGAACTGGGCTTCCCGGTGTCGATCGGGGAGATCGAGATCACCGAATGCCAGATGGTCAACCAGTTCGCCGGGTCGAAGACCGAGCCGCCGAAGTTCACGCGCGGCTACGGGCTCGCCTTCGGCGCCAGCGAGCGCAAGGCCATGGGCATGGCACTGGTCGACCGGGCGCTACGCGCCACCGAACTCGGCGAGGCCGCCGATTCGCCCGCCCAGATGCAGGAGTTCGTGCTCTCGCACACCGACAACCTCGAAGCCTCCGGTTTCGTGCAGCACCTGAAGCTGCCCCATTACGTCGACTTCCAGTCGGAACTCGAACTGGTGCGCAAGATGCGCGCAACCATGCCGGCATCCGGCGCGGAGGCGGCATGAAGATCAGCGACCTGCCGCCGCCCGTCGAGCGCGATGCGAACTTCAACTTCGCCTACCTGGACGAACGCACGAAGCGGATGATCCGCCGCGCGATCCTGAAGGCGGTGGCGATCCCGGGCTACCAGGTGCCGTTCGGTTCACGCGAGATGCCCCTGCCCTACGGTTGGGGTACCGGCGGCATCCAGGTGACTGCATCCATCATCGGGCCCGCCGATGTGCTCAAGGTGATCGACCAGGGCGCCGACGACACCGTCAACGCCGTGAATATCCGGCGCTTCTTCCAGCGTACGACGGCGGTAGCGGTTACCTCGGTCACGACCGAGGCGACGATCATCCAGACCCGGCACCGCATCCCCGAGACGCCGCTGCAGGACGGGCAGGTCATCGTCTACCAGGTACCGTTGCCGGAGCCACTGCAGAAGCTGGAGCCGCGCGAGGCCGAGACACGCGTGATGCACGGGCTGGCCGACTACGGGCTGATGCACGTGAAGCTCTACGAGGACATCGCACGCTTCGGCCATATCGCCACCACCTACGACTATCCCGTGATGGTCGATGGTCGGTACCTGATGGCGCCGTCGCCGATCCCGAAGTTCGACAACCCGAAGATGCACATGAACCCGGCCCTGCAGCTGTTCGGGGCCGGGCGCGAGAAGCGCATCTACGCGATACCGCCCTGGACCAGCGTCGAGAGCCTCGCCTTCGACGACCACCCGTTCGAGGTGCAGCGCTGGACGGAACCGTGCGCGCTGTGCGGTGCGACCGACAGCTTCCTGGACGAGGTGATCACCGACGACAGCGGTGGGCACATGTTCGTCTGTTCCGACACCGATCATTGCAGACTCAACAGGCAGGACGATGACCGCTAACCCACCGCTTCTTCGCGTCCAGGGCGTCACCATGCACTACGGTGCCCGCCGGGCCGTGGACGATGTCTCGTTCGACCTGTGGCCGGGCGAGGTGCTCGCGGTGGTCGGCGAGTCCGGCTCGGGCAAGACGACACTGCTCAATGCGGTCGCGGCGCGCGTTAAGCCGGATGCCGGCCGCGTCGAATTCATGACCCGGCACGATGGCATGGTCGACGTGTATTCGATGTCCGAGGCCCAGCGCCGCTTGCTGGCCCGTACCGACTGGGGTTACGTGCACCAGGATGCAGTGCAGGGGCTGCGCATGAACGTCTCCGCCGGGGCGAATGTCGGCGAGCGCCTGATGGCCCTGGGCGAGCGCCACTACGGCCGCATCCGCACCGAGGCGGCGAACTGGCTGCAGCGGGTCGAGATGGACGCCGGACGGATCGACGACACGCCTGCCACCTTCTCCGGCGGCATGCGCCAGCGCCTGCAGATTGCGCGCAACCTGGTCACCCGGCCCCGGCTGGTGTTCATGGACGAGCCCACCTCTGGCCTGGACGTGAGCGTCCAGGCCAAGCTGCTCGACCTGCTGCGCACGCTCACCCGCGGCCTGTCGCTGGCGGCGATCGTGGTCACGCACGACCTGGCCGTGGCGCGTCTGCTGGCGCACCGCATGATGGTGATGAAGGAGGGCCGCGTCGTGGAGACCGGCCTGACCGACCAGGTCCTCGACGATCCCCAGCACCCGTACACGCAGTTGCTGGTGTCCTCGGTGCTGCAGCCATGATGCCCGCCGCTGCCATGAAGCCCCTGCTGCGGGTATCCGGCCTGTCCAAGCGGTTCGTCCTGCACAACCAGGGCGGCATCGAACTGCCCGTCCTGGAAGGCGTTGCGTTCGAAGCCTTCCGCGGCGAATGCATCGCCCTGGACGGGCCTTCGGGCGCAGGCAAGAGCACGCTGCTCAAGCTGATCTATGCGAACTATCGCGCCAGCACCGGATCGATCCACGTGCAGCACGACGACGGCGTGCAGGCCGGGGCCGAGGTCGACATGACCCATGCCAGTGCGCAGACCCTGCTGGCCGTGCGCCGCTCGACGATCGGCTATGTCAGCCAGTTCCTGCGTACCGTGCCGCGCGTGGGTTCGCTCGACGTGGTGGCTGAACCGCTGCTGGCCGGTACGGGGGCAGACTCCGACGCACTGCGCGACGCGCACCGGCAGGCGCAGGACCTGCTGCTGCGCCTGCGCATACCGCAGCGCCTGTGGCACGTGGCGCCCGCCACCTTCTCCGGCGGCGAGCAGCAACGCATCAACCTCGCGCGCAGCTTCGTGCGTGACTGGCCGGTGCTGCTGCTCGACGAGCCGACCGCATCGCTCGACGCCAGCAACAGCGCGACCGTCGTGGCACTGATCAACGAGGTACGAAAGCGCGGGACGACCGTGATCGGGATCTTCCACGATGCCCACATCCGAGAGCAGGTCGCCACGCGCGTTCTCGACATGGACTGCTTCCAGCCAGGACCGGGGTCAAGATGAACAGTGACATGGTATTCAAGAGTGCCCGGCTCGTGCTCGGCGACGAGGTGGTGCAGGGCACGCTGGCGGTGGCCGGGGGCAGCATCGCGGCGATTGCCGCCGGAGGCACCGGCGTCTCGGCCACGCAGGACATCGATGGCGACTTCCTGATCCCGGGCCTGGTCGAACTGCATACCGACAATTTCGAACGGCACCTGATGCCGCGTCCGAAGGTACGCTGGCCGGCACTGCCCGCGCTGTTCGCGCATGACGCCGAACTGGCCGCCTCCGGCATCACGACGGTCTACGACTCGCTGGGCGTGGGCGACATCGATGAAGAGGCGTTGCGCGGCCAGGGCTGGGCCGAGGTGGTCGAGATGATCGACAGCGCCAGCGCGGCCGACCTGCTGCGCGTGGAGCACCTGCTGCACGTTCGCTGCGAACTGGCGGCGGCCAACACCCTGTCGCTGTTCGAGCCCTTCATCGACCATCCGCGCGTCGGCCTGATCTCGCTGATGGACCACACGCCCGGCCAGCGCCAGTGGGAGAACCTCGAGCAGGCACGCATCTACTACACGGGCAAGAAGGGATGGTCGGACGCGAAGTTCGAGGCGCAGGTGGTCAATGCGAAGCATGTGCAGGAACGCTACGCCGCCCCGCACCGCAGGCACTTCGTCGAATACGCGAAGCAGCGCGCGATCGCGCTGGCCAGCCATGACGACACGCTGCTCGAACACGTCGACGAAGCACATGCCGACGGCGTTGCCATCTGCGAGTTCCCGACCCGGGAAGCCTCGGCCCGGGCGGCGAACGCCTTCGGCATGTCGGTGCTCATGGGCGCCCCGAACGTGGTGCGCGGCGGCTCGCATTCGGGCAACGTGGCTGCGATCGAACTGGCGAGGCTCGGCCTGCTCGACATCCTGTCCTCGGACTACATCCCGGTGAGCCTGCTGATGGCCGCGTTTCGCCTTGTCGACGATGCCGGGTTCGACATTCCGCAGGCCGTCAACCTGGTGACCCGCAACCCGGCCCGCTCGGTCGCACTCGACGATCGGGGCGAGATCGCCGTTGGCAAGCGGGCCGACCTCGTACAGGTCAGGCTGGTCGAAGGGCAGGCAGGCCGCATGCACCCGGTGGTGCGCGCGGTCTGGCGATCGGGCCGCCGCGTGGTCTGATCGACCTGCCTCGCTGGGGCGTACGCCGGTGTCGGCGTACGCAGCCTGGCGAACGGACGGGTGTCAGGTCAGCGTGCGGTCGGCGTGGGCGAGGCGCCAGTCGAGCATGCGCCTGGCCATGTCCAGCGCCACGTCGCGCAACGCGGGATCATCGGCCCTGTTCACCAGCCAGGCGGGGTCCTGGCGCAGATCGAACAGCAGCGGCGGCAGCGCGGCAAAGTGCACGTAGGCGTAGTCGGCGTCGCGGATGACCGCGAGGCTGCACTGGTGGCGCGCGATACCGAGCAGCAATGGCGCCTTCCCGCCGGCGAGATCGCGGAAGTCGTACTCCCAGCGCGCCTCCCTGCGCCAGCCTGAGGGCACCGCGCCGCGCAGGAACGCGAGCAGCGAACGTCCATCGCACTGTTCGGGGATCGGCTGGCCGAGCCAGTCGAGGATGGTCGGCAGCAGGTCGACGTTCTCGCTGAAGGCGGTGACCGTGCTGCCGCGCGTCGCATCCGCCTCACGCCGCGGATCGGCCACGATGCACGGCACGTGGTACGAGGACGGGTAGTAGCCGCGCTTGCTCAGCAGATGATGGTCGCCCAGCTGCTCGGCGTGATCGGAGGTGAGGATCACCAGCGTATGGTCGGACTGCCCGGTCGCGTCGAGATGGTCGAGCACGCGCCCGAGATGGTGGTCGACTTCGGCCAGCAGGCCGTGATAGGCAGCGGCGATGCGGCGCAGGTCGTCGGGCGAGACGTCGCAGGACAGCCCCGCCATGCCGGTCACGGACGTGCCGGCCCTGAGCGTTTCGAGCAGCAGCCGGTTCAGTGGATGGACCGCCGCTTCATGCGCCACGCTCGCCGCTCGCACGGGCGGCGGGATCCGGCCCGGATCGATCAGCGCGTCGAAGGGGGCCGTCGCCATGAACGGCGGATGTGGCCGGAAGAACCCGAGCTGCAGGAACCAGGGACGCCCGGCGCGGACGCGGAGGTAGTCGAGCGCGCCATCGGCGCACCAGGCGGTGTCGGTATGTTCGGCCGCGATCGGCGCGGCTGGGAAGCGGCTGGCATCGCCGACGGTCTCGGCGCAGCGGAACAGCTCGGCATAGTCCGGGCCCACGGAATAGCCCTGCCCTGAAAGCCAGGCCAGGTAGTGCCGTCGATCGCCTTCGAAGTCCCTCACGACGTCCCATCCGGCCGCGATCGAATGCGTGCGCGGCCGGGCCAGGCCGGGGTGCAACGCACGCAGGTCCGGCAGCGTCGTGGTGTACCCGACCAGCGCCGGTTCATATCCGGCTTCGCGCAGGAACCAGGGCAGGGTCTTCAGGTGGGCCGCCGTCGGCGTCTCGTTGTTGACCACCCGGTGGCTCATCTGATACTGGCCAGTCGCCATCGATGCACGGCTCGGCCCGCACGGCGCGCCCTGGGCATGGTGCCTCGCGAAAAGGACGCCACGCCTTGCCAGCCGGTCGATGTTCGGCGTGTGCGCGCAGGGGCTGCCCATGCAGCCCAGCGCGTCGGCGCGCAGCTGGTCGATGACGACCAGCAGGACGTTCGGCCGCCCGTGATTCACGCGCAGGCGGTCAATGGATGACGGTGGGCGTGTCCGTACCGCCGGTGATCTTCGCGCGCAGGCGCTTCGAGCACCAGTCGATGACGTACACCGTGCCGAGGATCATCAGCATGATGAAGCAGGCTTCCTCCCACAGCATCGTCCGGATGCGGTCCGCAAGGAAGAATCCGATGCCGCCGGCGCCGACGATGCCGAGGATGGTCGCGGAGCGCGTGTTCGACTCGAAGATGTACAGGATGTTCGACAGCATGATCGGCAGCACCTGCGGGATCACGCCGAAGCGCATAGTCTGCACCGGGCTCGCGCCCGACGCCCGAAGCCCTTCGACCGGCTTGCGGTCGATGTTCTCGATCGCCTCGGAGTACAGCTTCGCGAGGGTTCCGGTGTCGGCGATGATGATCGCCAGGATACCGGCCAGCGGGCCGAGGCCGACCGCGCGCACGAAGATCAGCGCCCAGACCAGCTGGTCGACGCCACGCAGCATGTCGCTGGAGCGCCGGAACACGAAGCGGACGATCCACCCGGGCACCATGTTTCGTGCGCAGGCGAATCCCAGTGGTACCGCGAGCACCGCAGCGATGACCGTTCCGATCAGCGCCATCGCCACCGTCTGCAACATCGCGTACGCATAGTCGAGCGCTGCGCCCTTGGCGGTGGGGGGGAACATCTGCCCGACCACTTCCAGCAGCTTGCCGAAGCCTGCCCACAGGCGCACAGGCGACATTTCGAACAGCACGATGCAGTAGGCGGTGAGCGCCACGAACAGTGCACCCGCCGCGAGCCCGGGAATCCGCTCGCGCAGGGGACGCTCGAAGGCACCGGGGCTGATCGCGCGCGCGCGCGCGATGGCCGCCGCATCGATTCCGGAGATACGCGGGGTCATGCGAAACCCTCCTTGCCGATCAGGCGATGCCGCACCCGCTCGCACACCATGTCGATCAGGATCACGGTACCGACCATGAGGATGATCAGTGCGCTGATGTCTTCGTAGTAGAGGCGGCTGATGGCCGTGTAGAACTCCTGGCCGATGCCGCCAGCGCCGACGAAGCCGATGATGGAAGCCGAGCGCACGTTGATCTCGAAGCGCCACAGGCTGAAGGATGTGAAGTTCGGCAGCACCTGGGGAAGCACCGCAAAACGGATGGTCTGGACCCAGTTCGCGCCGGTTGCGCGCAGGCCGTCCACCGGTTTCATGTCGATGTTCTCCACCGCTTCGGCGAACAGCTTGCCGCTCCCCCCCATGGAATGGATGGCGATGGCCAGGATGCCGGCCAGCGGCCCGATGCCGAAGGCGAACACGAACACCAGAGCGAACACCAGCTCCGGGATGGTACGGGCGACCTCGAACACGCGCCGGGCGATCCAGTAGCTGGTGCCACCGCGCGACAGGTTGCGCGCCGCGTGGAAGCACAGGGCAAGGGCGCCCAGCGTGCCCAGCAGCGTGGCGATGTAGGCGATCAGGATGGTCTCCCAGAGCAGCATGAGCCACTTGGGAAGGCCGTAGAACCATTCGGACAGATCGCCCCAGAAGTTTTCGAGGGTCAGTACCGGAAGGGTCTTGGCAACATACTCATGGATGCGCGGCAGCCCCTGGAACAGCTTCACCAGGTTGAACTCGCCGACCCATGCCGACGCGGCAAACACGGCGGCGAACACGAGGCCGTAGCCGAGCGTGAGCCAGCGCTTGCGCACCTGCAACGCCCGCCAGTTCGACTCGAACGCGCGTACTGCTTCCAGCCCGGTAGCCGTGGTGGCCATGGTCACCCTTTCCGCCGCATGCGCCGTTGCTCCTGTACCGCATCGAGCAATGGCTGGTACATCTCATGAGTGACCGGTACATAGCCCTGCGTCTTGCCGCGCGCGACGATCTCGGCCATGCGGGGATCGAGCGAGTACAGGTCGACGAACAGCTTCTGGATGTCGCGCTTCATGTCCGCCGGCAGGTCCTTGCGGACGGTGACCGGCGACCCGGGGATCAAGGGCGAGCGCCAGACGACGCGCAGCCGGCTGGTATGGTATCGAGCACGCCGCGCTGGGCCATCATGTGCAGCACGCCGCGCGCGAGCGGGTCGCGCGCCCCGAACACGAAGGCGCTGTCGAACTGGCCGTTGACCACGCCCAGGGCGCTCTGTTCATGGCCGCCGGAGAACACGGTGCGCCCGAAGTGCTTCGTCGCTTCGATGCCGGTGGCGCGCAACGCAACCAGAGGGATCAGGTAGCCCGAAGCCGAGTTCGGATCGGCCCAGGCGAGGCTGCGCCCCTTCAGGTCCTCGAGCTTCTGGAAGGGCGAGTCGGAGCGCACGATCAGGTGCGAGTGATAGCCGACATCGCCATCGACCTCCTTTGCCGCCGCCAGCGGCTCGACGCCACCGTCGGAATCGATCCACGCCGCCGCATAGGCCGCGGGGCCGAGATTGGCGAACTGGATCTGTCCGGACGTGAGCGCCTGGATCGTGCCCGAGTAGCTCGAGGCGATGTGGATGCGCAACTCGACCCCGAAGCGATCCTTGAAGACCTTGGCAAAGTCCTTGAAGCGCGCCTCGGTGGCCCCCTGGCTTTCGGAGCTGACCGCGCTCATGGAAACCACCGGGTACTTCACCCGCCAGTCCTGTGCCGAGGCGGACGCGGCGAGCAGGGCGAGCAGCGGCGCTGCGATCCAGGCGAGCCTCACGTCAGCGTTTCCGGTTCTTGCGCACTTCGAGCGCGGCATCGAGCACCGGCTTGTACATCTCGTGTGTAGCCGGGACGAAACCGGCGGTCTTGCCGCGCGCGGCCAGTTCGGCGATCTGCGGATGCGTCTTGGCCAGGTCGGTCCAGAACGCGAGCAGGTCGCGGCGCATGTCGGCCGGGAGATCCTTGCGCACGACCACCAGCGGATTCGGGATCAGCGGCGACTCCCAGATGACCCGGAACTGATCCATCTTGAGCACACCGCGGTCAACCATCGCGCGGATCTGGCCGGCGTTGTGGCCCTTCGACGACCAGGTGAAGCTGGAGTCGAACTGACTGTTGATGACGCCGAGCACGCTCTGCTCATGGCCACCCGAGAACAGCGTCTTGCTGAAGAACTTGTCGGGCTCGATACCGATGGCGCGCAGCGAAACGAGCGGAATCAGGAAGCCGGACGTGGAGTTGGGATCGGCCCAGGCGAGCGACCGGCCCTTCAGATCCTCGAGGCGCTTGAACGGGCTGTCCGCCTTGACGATGAGTATCGAGTGATAGCCGAGCGAACCGTCGACTTCCTGGTTGGTCACCAGCGGCTCGACCTGGCCGTTGGAATCGATCCAGGCCGAGGCGTAGGCGCTCGCACCGACCTGCGCCATCTGGATCTGCCCCGACGTCAGCGCCTGCACGGTGCCAGCGTAGTCGGTGGCGGTGTAGATACGCAGCTCGACGCCGAGCTTCTCCCGGAACACATCGGCCAGCTGCTTGAATCGGGCCTGGGTCGCCGACTGGTTCTCGGAACTCACGGAACTGAAGCCGACCACCGGATACTTCTTCTTCCACTCCTGTGCGTGGCTGGCGGCGGACGACAGCGCCACGCCGATGCCGAGCAGGCCTGCGGCCAGGAGGCGGTTGCTTGCGAACATTGGAACTTCTCCCTGTGGGTGTTGAGGTATGGGGGGGCGGATCAGGCGGCTGCGGCCTGGGCCACCGCGGGCGGCTCGAATCCAGCCGCGGTGGAGGTCGCGGATTCGTCGAACCCGGCCGCGTCACCCTCGACGCCATAGATGCGGCGCACCGTTTCAGTGGTGAGTTCGGCCGGCCCGCCGTCGAACAGCACTTCACCGCTGGCGATACCGACGATCCGGTCGCAGTACTGGCGCGCGGTGTCGAGGGTGTGCAGGTTGCAGATCACCGTGATGCCATCGTCGCGGTTGATCGAGCGCAGGGCCTGCATCACCTGGATGGCGCTGCGCGGATCGAGCGAGGCGATCGGCTCGTCGGCCAGCAGGATGTCCGGGTCCTGCATCATCGCGCGCGCGATCGCCACGCGCTGCTGCTGGCCGCCAGACAGGGTCTCGGCGCGCTGCAGCGCCAGATGCGCGCAGTCGAGCCGCTCCAGCGCCAGCACGGCCATGGCCCGCTCCGCCTCGGTGAAGCGCTTGACCAGGGAAGGCAGGGTGCCGTGACGGGACACGCAACCCAGCAGCACGTTGGTGATCACGTCCAGGCGCGGTACGAGATTGAACTGCTGGAAGATCATCGCGCAGCGCGCACGCCACTGCAGCAGGGCCCTGCCACGGAGCGCGCTGACCGCCTCGCCCTTCCAGGTAATCGTTCCCGAGGTGGGTTCGGCAAGGCGATTGATCATGCGCAGCAGCGTCGACTTGCCTGCGCCGGACCGGCCGATGATCCCGACCATCTGGCCCTGCGGGATCTCGAGGCTCACGGACTTCAGCGCGTGAACTTTTCCGAACGCTTTACCAATCTGCTGGATCTCGAGCATTGCCTGTCTCCGTCAGTAAGAGGCGCAAGGTAGCAACCGTTCGTGACAGGACCGGGACAGTTATGTGTCAGCGCCGTACCGGGCACCCGCTGCATTCAGCGCGGGGCTACCTTCGGCATCAGCAGCAGGGCACCCAGGGCCGCGGCACCCAGGAAGGCGGACAGCCAGAGTGCGCCAGCCCCCCAGCGGTCGATGGCCGCGCCGAACGCGAGCGGGGCGATGGCCTGCGACAGGCGTGCCGGCAGGGTCAGCCATCCCTGGCGCAGGCCGTAGCCCTGGGGGCCGAACAGCACCAGCGGCAGCGTGCCCTTGGCGATGGTGAGGATGCCGTTGCCTGCACCGTGAAGCAGCACGAACGCCGGCGCGAACGCGGCACCCCCGGCTGCCATGAGCACGACGCCCAGCGGGTGGGCGAGCGCGGCCAACCGCGCCGAGAGCAGCGGATGCACATGGCGCAGGAAGCCGAACTCGAGCAGCCGCGCCGCGACCTGGGCTGGGCCGACGATCGCACCCAGCGCCACCGCCATCGCCAGCGAGGCGCCTGCATCCTGCAGCAGGCGGGGCAGGTGCGCGGCCATCGCAGTGCTGATGAACCAGGTCACGGCGAACACGAAGGCCAGAAGCACCGCAGCCAGCGCTGCCCCCGGTACGGGCACCGCTCCGGTGTCCGGCACGGGCTGTGCCTGCGCATCGGGGGTGGCACGGACGACGCGGGTGGCGCGGGGCAGCGACAGGTTCAGCGGCAGGCCCACGACGAGGTGCAGCAGCGCCCATCCGATGCAGGCGCCGCGCCAGCCCAGGTGCGCCTCCATCACGGCAGACAGTGGCCAGCCGACGGTACTGGCGAACCCTGCGATCAACGTGATGCCGGTGATCGTGGCCCGCGCGTCGCTGCCCCTGAGGCGCACGAGGGTCGAGAAGGCGGCCTCGTACAGGCCGGAGCCCATCGCCAGTCCGATCACCGCCCAGCCGAGGAACAGCCCGATCGGACCCTGGGCCAGCGCAAGCACGACGAGACCGCCGGCGAACACCAGGCTGGCAGCCGCCAGGACCGGCCGACCGCCGCCGACGTCGATCTTCCGGCCAGCGAGCGGCCCGACGAGCGCGGACACCAGCAACGCGAGCGAGAAGGCAGCGAATACAGTGACCGGGCTGACGCCGAGGTCGGCCGCCATGGGTTCGGCCAGCATCGCGGGCAGATAGTACGAGGACGCCCAGCCGAGGGTCTGCGCGGTGCCCAGGATCGCGACCAGTCGCGCATCACCTGCCTTGTGTTTCATTGCAGTAGCGTCGGCGGCACGGGCCGGCAGGTCAAGCGCCGGACCGCAGCTTTCACCAAAGGTTCATCCAGCTGTCATGTCCGGCGGCGGTGCGCCCGCTAACCTCCGAAGCGTGATCAACCAACCGGAAGTTGCAGTGACCATGCACGCAGATTCTTCGTCCGTCCTGGCAACCATCGAGCGTCTCTATACGGCGCACGGCACTCTCGTCTACGGCGAGCAGGTGAACCAGATCCAGCACGCCATGCAGTGCGCCTCGCTCGCGCAGGCGTCCGGGTCGACGGATGCCATGGTAGCCGCAGCCATGCTGCACGACATCGGACACATGCTGCACGGCGACGCCGCCACGGCCCTGGATACCGGCGAGGACGACCGCCATGAATCACTGGGCGCTGACTGGCTGGCCCGCTGGTTCGGCGACGACGTCGTGCAACCGGTCGCCTTGCATGTGCAGGCGAAGCGTTACCTGTGCGCACGCGATCCGGGCTATCTCGAAGGCCTGTCCAGGGTGTCCACGCGGACACTGCACCTCCAGGGCGGCCCCATGCAGCCCGCCGAAGCCGAGGCGTTCGAGCGCCTGCCGCATGCGCGCAATGCCATCGACCTGCGCCGCTGGGACGACCTCGGCAAGAAGGCCGACTGCGAAACCGCACCGCTTTCCCACTTCATGACGGTGATCGAACGTTGCCTGCTGCCGGCATGACGGGGGTACGCGCCGAGACGGTGGGCAGCCCGGGCAGCCCCTCGTCGGTTGAAGCGATGCGGATCGCGGGCGAGCGCGTGCACTCGGACCGTGTGATCGAGGTGCGCTATCCCTGGACGGGAGAGGTGATCGCCACCGTGCCGCGCGCGACGGTCGACCAGGTGCGCCATGCCTTCGCCATCGCCCACCGCTACGTGCCGGTACTCAGCAGGCACGAACGCAACACGATCCTGTCGCGCACGGCGGCGCTGGTCGCCGAGCGGCGCGACGCGATCGCGCGAACCATCACGCTCGAGTCGGGGCTGTGCATCCGGGATTCGCTCTATGAAGTGGGCAGGGCCAGCGACGTGCTGCTGTTCGCGGCGCAACAGGCCCTGCTCGACGACGGTCAGTCGTTCTCGTGCGACGTGACCGCGCACGGGCGTTCACGCCGGGTGCACACGATGCGCGAGCCTCTGCTCGGCGTCATTTCGGCGATCACGCCGTTCAACCATCCGCTCAACCAGGTGATCCACAAGGTCGCGCCGGCGGTGGCCACCAACAACCGGATGGTGCTCAAGCCCAGCGAGAAGACGCCGCTTTCCGCCCTCCTGCTCGCCGACCTGCTCTACGAGGCCGGCCTGCCGCCGCAGATGCTCAGCGTGGTCACGGGTGACCCGGCCGAGATCGGCGACGAGATGATCGACAACCCCTGCGCCGAACTGATCACGTTCACCGGCGGGGTAGCCGTGGGCCGCAGGATCGCCGCCCGGGCCGGCTATCGCCGCCAGGTGCTGGAACTCGGGGGCAACGATCCGCTGGTGGTCATGGACGACGCAGACATCGGCCGCGCCGCGGCTCTGGCTGCGAGCGGGTCGTACCGCAACTCGGGCCAGCGCTGCACGGCGGTCAAGCGCATCTTCGTCCATGAGCGCATCGTCGAGCCGTTCACCGAGGCAATGGTCGACATCACCCGCAATTTCCGCCATGGCGATCCGCTCGACCCGGAAGTCGACATGGGTACCGTCATCGATGAACGTGCGGCGATGCTGTTCGAGCGCCGCGTCGCCGACGCGGTGGCGCGCGGTGCACGCCTGCTGCACGGAAACCTGCGCAGCGGTGCATCCTACTCGCCGACCCTGCTCGACCGGGTCAGCGGCGACATGGAACTGGTGCGCGAAGAGACCTTCGGTCCGGTGTCCCCGATCATGACCTTCACGAACGTCGACGACGCCATCGCCAAGGTCAATTCGACGGCGTTCGGCCTGTCCTCCGGCGTCTGTACCAATCGGCTCGACGACATCATGCGGTTCGTGCGCGAACTGCAGGTCGGGTCGGTGAACATCTGGGAAGTCCCCGGATACCGCCTGGAGGTGACGCCCTTCGGCGGCATCAAGGACTCGGGCACCGGCGTCAAGGAAGGCGTACAGGAATGCTGCCGCAGTTTCACCACGGTCAAGACCTACTCCCTGCCATGGTGACCGCAAGCGGTGGCGGCCATGGCCGGGTGGCACTGGTCACCGGTGCGTCGCGTGGCATCGGCGCCGCATGCGCCGGCGCGCTGCTCGAGGACGGCTGGCAGGTGGTATTCGCGGCACGCGATGCGGCGCGTACCACGGCCGCGGTAGAGGCCTGCACGGCGAGCGAAGCGCAGCGGGCGCGCGCCCTGGCGGCTGCGGTGGATGTCGGGGACCCCGCCTCGGTCGACGACCTGTTCTCGATCATCCGGTCGCGCTACGGCCGGCTCGACCTGCTGTTCAACAACGCCGGCGTGTTCCCGCCGCACCGCCCGGTGGACGAGGTGTCCGACACGGACTGGCGCGATGCGGTGCGGACCAATGTCGACGGCATGTTCTACGTCATGCAACGGGCGTTCCGGCTGATGAAGTCGCAGCGGCCGCAGGGTGGCCGGATCATCAACAATGGCTCGCTGGCCGCATACGCACCCAGGCCCGAGTCGGTGGCCTATACCGCGACCAAGCATGCGGTGCTGGGCCTGACGCGCGCCGCGGCACTGGATGGCCGGGCACATGGCATCGCCGTAGGCCAGATCGACATCGGCAATGCCGCGACCGCGATGACCGCGCATGTCGAGGGTGGGGCGCTGCAGGCCGACGGATCGATGCGCCCGGAGACACGGCTCGACCTGGCGCATATCGCAGCGACCGTACGCGAAATCGCTCGCATGCCGAACGATGTCAACGTGCTGTCGGTGACGATCCTGCCGACCACCATGCCGTTCGTCGGACGCGGCTGATCGCGCACCGGGATGCGGGCAGGGCCTGGCGGTCAGGCCTGCGGTGCCGAGCACCCGAGGCGCTCGCAGGCCGCCTGCATGGGCCTGTCGCGTGTCCACAGCGTCGCGTGCTCGCTGAGCACGACCGACACCAGCAGGGCGACGTCGACATAGCCGAGCCCGGTGCAGGACGGGCGGTGCCGCTCGATGAACAGCATAACTTCGGCAGGCTCCGCGACCACCGCCATCGGCATGTCTGCCAGCAGCGAAAGCAGTGAAGCCCGGTCCTCGAGCTGGCCAAGCGCCAGTTCTCCCAGCACGAGCGGGTGCATCAGGATCTCGCCGCGTTCCAGCCGTTCCGCAAGCAGGGCATCGCCGCGCCTGAAATGATTCACCCAGACGGACGTGTCCGCGAGGATCAATTCGGCGCTGCAACCCGGCGCCGGCGCGGGGCTTCCAGCCCCGGCTGGCTGCCACCCAGCCTTGCAAGGCGGCGGCCGCTCTCGCGCTCGATCAGCGCCTTGAACGCCTCCCGCACCAGGGCCGTGCGATCGATCGGACCCATCAGATGGGCCGCCCGCTCCAGCAGGTCGTCGTCTATGTTGATCGTCGTACGCATGGATGCTCTCCTTTTCGGCAGGGTCTTCAGGCATCAAAACTATCATCAAATGATGCTCCTTTCAATGCGCCCTTGGGATGCTCGCGCAGCTCGTGGGGGATGTTGGCGCCGTCCTGGCGTCGCAGCGCAGCGCGAAAGCGGGTAAAAGGCGGGGATTCCCTGCCTGCGCCTGCCCGTTCCGGCACACGATCCACGGACATCTCTCCTGAACCCCGACACCGCCCTTCACCACCTCGGCGCCGCCGAACTCGCCCGACGCATCCGCCGCGGCGAGCTGTCCTCGCGTACGCTGGTCGCGCACTGCCTGGACCGCATCGCGCGGTTCAACCCGGCGTTGAATGCGGTCGTGCTGCTGCGTGGCGCCGAGGCGCTCGCGCAGGCGGATGCAGCCGATGCCGCGTTGCGCGCAGGTGCCGCGACCGGGCCGCTGCATGGCGTGCCGGTGACGATCAAGGAATGCTTCGACTGGACCGGCACGCCGTCCACGTTCGGGCGCCCGTCACGGCTGGGGCACCGCGCTGCGTCCGATGCCGCCGTGGTGGAGCGGCTGGTCGCGGCGGGTGCGATCGTGCTCGGCAAGACCAACGTGCCGCTCGACCTCGCCGACTGGCAGACGTTCAACGACGCCTATGGCGCCACCGTCAATCCATGGGATGCCACGCGCTCACCCGGCGGTTCGTCCGGCGGCTCGGCCACCGCGCTCGCGGCCGGCTTCAGCGCGCTCGAGGTGGGCAGCGACAACAGCGGCTCGATCCGGATACCAGCGCATTTCTGCGGCGTGTACGGACACAAGCCGACCTGGGGCGTGGTGCCGGTGCGCGGGCATGCGCTGGAACCCGGGCTGCCGGCCGACGACGTGAACGTGGTCGGACCGCTGGCGCGCACGACGGAAGACCTCGCGCTGGCGATGCAGTTGTTCGCCGGCGTGGACGGCACGGCGGCGCGTGGATGGACGCTGGAACTGCCCGCCGCCGACCTGCCGTCGCCCGGCGAATGCACGATCGCGGTAGTCACCAGCGATCCGGACTTCCCGGTCGATGCCGACACGGCGCGCACCACGCAGGAGATCGCCGCGCGACTGCAGGACCTCGGCGCGACGGTCGTGATCGATCCGCCGCTGCCGATGCCGTCGCGCGACTACTACGAACTGTTCCTCGCCCTGGCCCGCGGCTCGACAGCGTTCCGCCGCGACCGGGCATCGATCGCTGCACTCGCGCCCGCGGCCGCCGCGCTGGACACCGACGATCGCGGCTATGAAGCCCTGATGCTGCGCGGCCTGACCCAGTCCCATCGCGAATGGCTGGAACGCAATGCCGAGCGCCAGCGATTGCGCGATGCCTGGGAGGTGTTCTTCACCCGGCACCATGCACTGATCGCGCCGGTGTCGCCGACACCGGCCTTCCCGCACATCCGCGAGCTGCCAAAGCCGATGCACACGCTCGATGTCGATGGCATCCAGCGGCCGATGGCGGATACCTACTTCTGGATCGGACTCGCATCTGCGGCGAACCTGCCGTCGACGACGATACCGGCGGGGTGGTCGACGTGCGGCAAGGCGCTGCCGATCGGCCTGCAGGTGATCGGCCCCGAATACGCCGACCTGCGCTGCATCGCGCTCGCGCGCCTGCTCGAACGCACGCACCGCGGCTTCACCCCACCCCCCGGGTTCGACTGACCGAGGTGCGCCCCGTCACTCGGGCTTGATGCCCGCGACCTCGACGATCCTGCGCAGCTGCTCTGCATCGGCGCGCATCAGCGCACCCATTTCATTGCCGCTGGCGAAGGCTACCTCCAGGCCGCCGCCGGACACCCGCTTCGCCACGTCGGGCAGCGCCATCACCGTGCGCAGGTCACCCTCGATCTTCGCCGCGATGTCGCGCGGCGTCGCCGACGGCACCATGAAGCCGTAGTACACGCTGCTGGCGTAGTCCTTGAGCTCGGGCACGCCCGACTCCCGGAACGTCGGCACGTCCGGCGCCGACGCGGAACGATCGCGCGAGGTGATCGCCAGTACCTTGAGGCGGCCGGAAGCCTGATGCGGCAGCAGCGTGTTCAGCGAAGACATCACCGTCTCGACCTGCCCGCCGGCTGCGTCCGCCACCGCCGCGGCGCAGCCGCGGTAGGGGATGTGCAACGCCGACAGCTTCGCCTGGATCTTGTACAGCTCGAACGCGAAGTGATGCGAGGTGGCCACGCCGCAGGTGGCGTAGGACAGCTTGCCCGGGTTGGCGCGCATGTTCGCGGTGAACGCGCGCAGGTCGGTCTCCTTCACCTTAGGGTTCACGGCCAGCGCCATCGGCGACACCGTGACCAGCGCCACCGGCGTGAGGTCCTTGAACAGGTCGAAGGACAGCTTCGGATACAGCGCGACATTGATCGGCTGCGCAGAAGACGCGAGCAGCAGCGTATGTCCATCGGGCGTTGCACGCACGACCGCCTCGACGCCGATGTTGCCGCCGGCTCCGATACGGTTCTCGACCACCACCGGCTGCTTCCAGAGTTCGCTCAGGCGCTCGCCGACCACGCGGGCCGTGAAGTCCGCCGCACCGCCCGCGGAAAAGGTGACGATGATGCGCACCGGCCGGGCCGGAAAGGCGGACTGGGCGACACTCGCGCTCGCGGCCGCAAGCAGCGTGCTGCCCAGCACTGCAGTGAACAGCGAACGGACGATCATTCCTCGATTCATGGCGTGTTCCTCGTGACGACGTTGCCGTTCGCCTCGACGAACAGGCGAGCGCTTTCGAAGGGAACGCCGTTCAGGCGATCGAGCATCCAGTCGGCGCTCATCGACGGCGGATTGGGGCCGAGCACGGTGGAGGGCACGTTGCCGACCGAGTGCCGGGACTCCTGGTACACCATCAGCTGCGTCGGGCCGCGCATCGCATCGAGCGTACGGTAGGCCCATTCGACCGGGCACAGTTCGTCGCGCTCGCCGGCCACGCACAGGAAGGGCACGCGGATGCGCTTCGCATGCGGCTCGAGCGTCATCGTCTTGCGCATGCGGTCGAAGCTCGCCTCGTCGGTGAAGCCCGACATGTACATGAAGCGATGCTTGAACGTCGGGGACGCCTTCTGGAAGATGGTCTCGCCGGCGGGCTCGAGGCAGATCGAGGTGATCGCGGCAGCGCAGTAGCGCGGCTCCCAGGCGGCGGCGAGCGTCGCGAAGAACGAGCCGAAGCTGTTGCCGATGATGCCGATGCGCGTCGGATCGACTTCGCTGCGTGCCTTCATCCATTCGTAGGCTGCCTTGCCGGTCGCCTTCCAGGCGTCCATGCTGAAGGGCACGCCACCGAGGACCGCCTCGTACTGGCCCGGCCCTTCCAGCACCAGCACCGCGATGCCACGCGACAGCCAGCGGTCGCCGGCCAGCGCAACGTTGGCTTCCTTGAAGCCGTCCATGCCGGGAATCGACACGATCGCCGGCACCTTGCCACCGCGATAGTCATGCGGCAGGTGCAACCAGCCGGGCAGGCGGCCACCGCCGGGCAGCGGGATCCACGCCGCCTCGACAATATGGTCGGCGTTCTTCGCGTAGGCCTCGAAGCACTCGCGCTTGCGCACGTTGTTCGCGAGGTTGTGCGCATCGTTGGACAGCAGCGTCCACTGCGACGCGGCCCAGAACACCGAGGCGATGAACCAGTTGTCGCGCGCGGTGGCCTCATGGCCTGCAGCTTCGGCCTTCTTCGCAACTGCCTCGCGCCGGCGGGCGACGCCCTCGAAGGCCGGGTTGATGTCGCTGTACTTCTGGACGCGCGCACGCACCGCAGCCAGGTCGCCGGAGGCGAGTGGGCCGCAGGCGGTGCCATAGCTGTTCAGCCGTGGCTGGTCCCACTCGACGCCGACCGAGCGGATCGTCGCATCGACCAGCCAGCGCTGGTCTTCCATGCGCTGCATGTGCGGCTCGCGCGGCCTGGCCGGCCCCGACGCCGCCCTGCGCTTGCCCGGTATCTTCTTCGTCACTGCCATCGCATTCCCCTCGCGCATTGCCCTTGCAGACACCGCCGCGAGGCTGACCGAGCCTCCGGGCCTTGTCAATGGCGAGCCCCGGTGGCAACCGCCGCCGCTGGCATACTCGGCAACACCCAGGAGGCAATCGCAGTTGAACGACCCGGCACCCTTCAGCGACTCCACCGTCACCCAGGCGCGGCTGATCGGCCAGG
The DNA here is from genome assembly GCA_903873475.1 of uncultured bacterium. Lineage (GTDB taxonomy): Bacteria > Pseudomonadota > Gammaproteobacteria > Burkholderiales > CAIKXV01 > CAIKXV01. The sequence continues at coordinate 731 of CAIQON010000062.1, read as the reverse complement.
GCATCGATCGTGTCGAGGATGCAAGGCTGCTGCGCGGCGCGGGCGCCTTCGTCGACGACCTGCACCTGCCCGGCCAGCTGCACGCAGTAGTGCTGCGCAGCGCGGTCGCGCACGGTCGGCTGCTGCGCGTCGACGTGACAGCAGCCCGTGCGATGCCGGGCGTGCGCGATGCGTTCGCCGCCGCGGAGGTGATCGACGGCATCGCCGGGCCGGGCCGCGGCACGATGCCGCGCATCCCGATGCTGCTCGATCCGCTGCCCGAGGCGGAGCCCTTCCTGCAGCCGGTGATCGCCGTGCACAGGGTGCGCTATGTCGGCGAACCGCTGGCCGTGGTGGTGGCCGAGACGCAGGCACTGGCCGAGGATGCACTGGAAGCGATTGCCGTCGAGATCGAAGCGCTGGCGGCGGTAGTCGATGGCGGGCTGGACGCCGACGACCGCGTCCTGCTGTCCGATTCGGCTGGCAGCAATGCCGTGGTGCGCCTCGAGGCCGTGCGCGGCGACGCGTCGGACATCGAGGCACTGTTCCGCTCGGCCCCTCATGTACGCCGCGAGCGCTTCCGGGTACATCGACACTTCGCCTCGCCGATCGAGACGCGCGGCCTGCTCGCCCGGCGCGATGCCGGCAGCGGCAGGCTGGTGGTCTCGGGCGCGGCGAAGATGCCGTTCGCCAACCGCCGCATCCTCGCCGGGCTGCTCGGGCTGCCGGAGGACACCATCGACCTGATCGAG
>CAIQON010000061.1 GCA_903873475.1 uncultured bacterium | reverse complement strand
TGGTGGAACTCCTTCGCGTGCTCATGGTAGTTCTTGCCCACGCACAGGATGTTCTTCGCCGGGCGCGGGATCGGCGCCAGCAGGCGTACGCCCTCGAGCGCGAGCCGGCCGCCACCCGAGGCGACGGCCTCGCGCGCTGCGTGCAGGGCCGGCGTACCGGCCGCGATGAAGGCACCCATCTCGCGCGGCAGCGCGGGCGCCGCGACCGAAAGATCGATGACCGTTCGACCCTTGTCGTCGAGCACGCCGACCCGCGGGCCGGCTGCATCGGAGAACGTGACCAGTTTCATGTGCGTTCCTGTGCGGTGAGGGTGGGCACGCGCAGCGCGCGTCAGGAGGTACGGTCGGCGGCGGCCGACTCGGCCGCGCCGTCACCGGCGCGCTCGTTCATCGCGCGGGTGACGAAGTACACCGGGATGCCGGCGGCGAGGATCGACAGCGCGAGCAGTGCATTTGCCCACGCATAGTTGATGCTCGAGTACAGCATGTAGCAGCAGGCGGCACCGAACAGCAGCGGCACCACCGGATACAGGTGCACCGAATAGGAATCCTTCGGCCGGCCCTCGCGCATGCGGAACAGGAACAGCGAGGCCACGATCAGCAGCATGAAACTCCAGAACACCGGCGTCGTGTACTCGACCATCTTCTTGAAGCCGCCTTCGCGGTCGAACGCGCCCAGCACCACCAGCAGCAGCGCGATCGCAGCCTGGGCCAGCAGGCCGTTCGCCGGGGTGTTGCGCCCCGCGTTCCAGCGGCCCATCCAGCCGAACAACCGGTAGTCGCGCCCGAGCGCGTAGTTGGTTCTGGCCCCGGTGAAGATCGTCGCATTGAGCGTGGTGCCGATCTCGGTCAGGATGATCACGGTCATCACCGTCGCGCCGACGGGCCCGAAGATCACGTTCATCATGTCGGCACCGATGGTGAAGGTGTTTCGCACCCCGACGATGCCCAGCGTGTTGACGAAGGCGTACAGCAGCAGCAGGTAGATCGTGGTGATCACCGCGAGGCCGATCAGGAACACGCGCAGCATGTTGCGCCGGGAGTCCTTGAGTTCCCCCGACACGTATACCGTTTCGTTCCAGCCACCGTAGGTGAGCATCACGAACACGAACGCGAGCCCGAGGGCGACCTTCTCGGGATCGAACGGCCGCGGCTTCTCGACCACCGGCGGAATTTCAGGCGCGAGGAAGATGCCCGACAGAATGATGGTCACGAACGCGCAGACCAGGATGATGGTCAGGATGTTCTGCAGCCGTGTGCCCTGCTTGGTGCCGCCGATGTTGATCGCGGTCAACACGATGATCACCAGCGCGGCCCAGATCGCCGAACTGTAGGGCCCGAGGTTCGCCCACGCGAAGCCGAACTTCGCAAGGCCGGTCATGTAGTCGCCGAACAGGAAGGCGATGCCGGCCATGATGCCGGTCTGCATCACCGTCAGCCGGCCCCAGGCGAACAGGAAGCCGACCGGCTTGCCGTAGGCTCGAGTGAGGAAGTTGTACTCGCCCCCTGCATCCGGGTAGCGCCCCGCCAGTTCGGCATAGCAGAGGATGCCGCACAGGGTCACCAGCGCGCCGGCGATGAACAGCCCGAAAAACCAGGTTTCGTCGGGCGTGTTGCCGGCGACCAGGTTCGGCAGTCCGAAGATGCCCACGCCGATCACCATCCCGACCATCAGGGTGATCGCATCGAAAACCGACAGGGACTGCCGGGGTACTGCGGAGCCTTGCGACATGCCGTTCCTTCCGGAGGAGTAGGGTTACGCGTTGTTCGAGAGGGCGGAGCGACGGTATCAGATCAGGCGCGCACGGCGCGAAACGGCATCGGCCGCCACGAACGTCCGACGCCCGCCGTGACCACACCGGTGATGGTAGCGCCTTCGGCCCGCCCGTCGAACAGTGGCTTCGTTCGAAGGCATCGACGCGCCAGTTCGAAGCAACCGCCGCGCGGCCACCATCACGGCTTCTTCGGCATGCGCAGCGCCGACCATGGCGCGGTCGCCGGCGCCGCGTTGTCGCCGTTGACCATGCGCACCGAGCCCTTGATCGCGTTGCCCGCCACCCGGCCGCTGTATTCATGCCGGATGCGCATGCCGGCCGCATCGCCGATCACCGTGAACGAGATCTCATCGCCGCGCAGCCGTGCATCCATCAGCCAGAACGGATCGTTGTCGATCTTCACCGGGCCGCTGATCATCTGGAACTGCTGCCGCAGTTCCATCGTGAACTCGGGCGCGCCCTTGCCGACCGGCTGCCGCCATGACCATTCGCCGTCGACCTTCGCCGGCACGATCCACAGGTAGACGCGGGTCCACCCGCGGTCGGCGCGCGCGTCGGGCATCCATTCGGCCATGTCGAAGTCGTGCGACACGACGCGCGTTCCTGGTCGCAGTTCGGACAGGATGCGCGGCCGCAGTTTCAGGTTCACGGCCGGCAGCAGGTACATCGTGAGTACCGTCGCCTTCGACAGGTCGGTCTCGAACAGGTCGCGCTGGTAGAACGCCACCCGGTCGGCGACGCCCTCCCGCTCGGCATTGCGCAGCGACAGCTTCCAGCGCGCGGTGTTCAGTTCGACGCCGAAACCGGTGGCACCGAACTGCTTCGCCGCGGTGATCACGATCCGGCCGTCGCCGGAACCGAGGTCGATCAGGTAGTCCTTCGGGCCGACGCCGGCCATGCGCAGCATCCGGTCGACGGTCTCGTCGCTGGTGGGCACGAACGGTACGTCGAGCGGCCGGTCCATCGGCTGTGCCAGCGCCGGCAGCGCGAAAGCGCCCACGCCAGCGAGCAGCGCCTGCAGGGTGCGCCGGCGCGCGGGACGGCCTGGGCCTGTTGCATGCATGTCCATGGGTCGGGGTGTCCTTGGCAACGGGGTCATCGGGTAGAAGATACGATCGTCGGGCGCTCAGGGGCGGCGCGCCGGAACGGGCGACGCCTCGGCACGCGTCGCGGTGACGGCGACGGTCGTGGCGACGGTCCTGGCAACGGTCCTGGCAACTGCGGCCACAGACGACGCGGACGCCGCGGCCGACGGGCCTGCCGTGCGACCGGCCGCCTCCACGGTCCACCGGCCCACGAGTTCGCCCGCCAGCGAACGGCCCTCGAACGAATGCCGCACCGGACCGCCCGCACCGTCGATGCGGGCGCCGAAGGTGACCTGGTCGCCTGCGATCGCAGCCCGGTCGATCGGGCCGCTGCGCGCGCCCACGCGCAGGGTGCCGGACAGCGCCTGGTAATCCTGGCGCAGGTCGACGCGGAAACGCTCGCTGCGCCCGCGATCGGCAACGCTGCCCTCCCAGGTGCCTTGTACATAGGCTGGTACCACCCAGAGGTAGACCGTGCTGAACGGCGGCCCGAACGCCCGGTCGGGCACGTCGACCTTGACCGTGGCATCGGGCTTCCAGTCGCCCAGCCGGAAGTCGTGCGACACGATGCGCGTACCCGGCCGCAAGCGTGCCAACCGGGGTTGCAGTTCCATCAGCAGCCTTGGCAGCAGGTAGAGCGTCACCACGGTCGCCGTGGACAGGTCGGTCTCGAACAGGTCGCGCCGCTCGAAGGCCACCCGGGCGGACAGGCCGAGTTGCCGTGCCTCGTCGTTGCTCGACAGTACCAGGTCCGAATCGATCTCGACGCCCAGGCCCCGGGCCCCGCGACTGAGCGCCGCCTCGATCACCACGCGACCATCGCCGGAGCCGAGGTCGACCACGAAATCGGTATCGCCGACCCGCGCCAGTTCGAGCATCGCCCTGACCACCGGCCAGGGCGTGGGGACATAGGGCGCTCCAGCGACCGGGGCTGCCTCGACCGGCTGCGGCTGCGCCAGGGCAAGCCCGGCCGGTACCGGCGAAGGTGCCAGCCAGAGCATGCCGGCCAAGACGGCTGCGGCGGCGATCGTGGCGGGCCGCCCCCGGCGCACGCCACGGCGGTGCGCCGTCTGTCCGACTCCGTCTGTCCGTATTCCCGCCATGTCCGCCGTCCGGTCGCCCGCGCAACGATGCATCCGGCATCCGATCGCTGCCGTGCAACAGCGGCGAGTGTATGACGAGCGCCCGCCAGTGGCAAAAGCGCCCGCCACAAAGGAAAAAGCCCGCCGAAGCGGGCTTTCCCTGTTGCCGGTCAGGCAGGATTGCGCCGGTGGTCAGGCGCCCTGCTTCGCCTCGTTGCCAAGCACCGGGTAGCGCACGTTCTCCACCATCTCCTGTACCGAGCGGCCGGGCGGCGCGGTGAGCAGCGACACGACGATCAGCGTCAGCATGCCGGCTGGCATGCCGAAGATGCCCGCGGAGATCGGCGCGATGCCGAACCACAGGTCGATCTTGTAACCGGTCATCGCGGTGAAGAACGGATAGGTCGCGACCTGGTAGTACATGCAGACCGCCAGGCCGGTCAGCATGCCGGCGATGGCACCAGCCTTGTTCGCCCGCTTCCAGAACACGCCCAGCACCAGCGCAGGGAAGAACGCAGACGCAGCCAGCGAGAACGCCGCACCGACCAGGAACAGGATGTCCCCCGGGTTG
>CAIQON010000060.1 GCA_903873475.1 uncultured bacterium | reverse complement strand
TTCTCTTCGTCGCGCACGAAGCGGGTGAATTCCTCCGGCGTGCCCGGCGCTGCGTCGATGCCACGGTCCTTCAACTGCTGGCGCACGTCGCCCGAATTGAGCGCGGCGACCATGTCCTTGTGGAACCGAGTGATCGCGGCCTTCGGCGTTCGTGCCGGCGCGATCAGGCCATACCAGTTGGTAGCCTCGTAACCTGGCACGCCTGCTTCCGCCACCGTGGGCACATCGGGCAGGGCTTCGCTGCGCCGGGCTCCGGTGACCGCCAGCGCCCGCGCCTTTCCCGCCTGCACCTGCGGCACGGCGGTCGAGATCACCGCGGTGAACATCGGTACCTGGCCGCCGATCAGGTCGGTCAGGGCCGGGCCGCCGCCCTTGTAGGGGATGTGGTTGAGCACGGTGCCGGCCATCGTCTCGAACAGCACCGTGGCCAGGTGCCCCGGGCTGCCGATGCCGGAGGTGGCGTAGTTGATCGTGCCCGGCTTCGCCTTCGCCAGCCCGATCAGGTCCTTCAGGGACTTCGCCTGTACCGACGGATGCACGATCATGATGTTCTGCAGCGTGACCATCATGCCGATCGGCTCGAAGCTCTTGTACGGGTCGTAGGGCACCTTCTGCAGGGTCGGGCTGATCACCAGGTTGCCGATATGCCCGAACGCCACGCTGTGGCCGTCGGCATCGCTGCGCGACAGGATCTCGAGCGAGATCACGCCGTTGGCGCCGGGGCGGTTGTCGACCACCATCTGCTGTCCGAACGACTCGGCGAGCTTCGGCTGCAGGATGCGCGCGACCAGGTCGGTCGCACCGCCGGGCGGGAAGCCGACGATCATGCGTACCGGCCGCGACGGGAAAGGCTGGCCGAAGGCTGGCACCGCGCTGGCGAGCGCGAGGGCGGCGCAGGCCGCCGCGCAGGCCGACGAGAGCGGGGCTGAGGCCCTGGCCGGTACGCATTCCGGGGGGCTGGCTGTGGTGGGAAGCTTCATGGGGCGCCTTCGCTGTCTGGAAGTGTCTGCGGGAGGATAGCCGCAAGGGCGAGCAGTGGCAGGCGTGGCGGCGGCGTCGTCGTCGACGCTGGCCCTCAGTCGCGCAGGGTGATACCTGCCTGCCGGATGATCGCGCCCAGGCGTGTGCGCTCGGCGGCGATGAACTTAATGAAGCGCTCCGGACTACCCCCTTCCAGGACGGCGCCCTGCTGGGTGAGGCGTTCGCGCAGGTCGGGCTGCTTCAGTACCTCGCCGATCTCGGCGTTGAGCTTCTGGACGATGCCGCGCGGGGTCTTTGCCGGCACGACCATGCCCCACCACTGGGTGATCTCGAAACCGCGCAGCGTGTCGGCCACCGGCGGCAGGTCGGGCAGCATCGGGTCGCGGGTCGCACCGGTGGTCGCGATCAGCCGGACCCGCCCGCCGGCGAGGTGCGGCGCGGCGGCGATCGGCGAGGTGATGATGAGGTGTACCTGCCCGGCCAGCACGTCTGCCAGCGCGGGCCCCGCACCCTTGTACGGGACATGTCCCATCTTCAGCCCGGCGGCCAGATTCATCATCTCTCCGGCCAGGTGCGCGGGGGTCCCGGTGCCGGCGGATGCATAGAGCAGCGGCCGCGACCGGGCAAGGGCGATCAGGTCGGCGACGGTCTTCACCGGCAGCGCACCGTTCACCACGACGACGTTGGCGGCCGAGGCGAGCAGGCTCACCGGCGCGAAGTCGCGCTCGACGTCATACGGCAGGTTCGATCGCATCGCGGGCAGCATCGCGAAGATCGTCGTCGCGCCGAGCAGCGTGGTGTAGCCATCGGGGGCTGCGCGCGCGACCAGTTCGGCGGCGATGATCCCGCTGGCCCCGGCCCGGTTGTCCACCACGATCTGCTGCCCGATGCGTTCCGACAGCGGCTGCGCGACCGAGCGGCCGATGATGTCGGGTGCGCCGCCGGGGGCGGAATTGATGATGAATCGGATGGGGCGCGACGGCCAGGACTGGCCCGCAGCGTCCGCCGTTGCGCTGCCCAGAACTGTCATTGCAAGCACGGATGCGGGCAGGGTCGCCCGTGTGGCTGTCAGCCTGTACACGGCCGGATCCTCAGGGCGTCTTCGCGAAGTACTGCGGGTCGACGCCGGGCGGCGGCGTGTAGCGGAAGGTGCCCAGCCCGAGGATCGCATCGCGGCCGCCGTGCCGGTCGATGTAGACATGCTGGTCGGCACGCGCCAGTGCATCGGCCGCTTGCGGATCCACGATCTTCATCAGGGCGGCCAGGCATTCTGCGCGCACGCCGGCGTGCGCCGGGTCTTCGGCCAGGTCGACCGTCTCCTCCGGATCGGCCTCGAGGTCGAACAGCATCGGCGGCGGCACGAAGTCGCGGAACGCCGCGTAGTGGATGTACTTGTAGCGGCCATGACGGATCATGAACGAACCGGATGGCGATGCGGCGGCATGGTACTCGGACAGCACCGTGCGTTCCGGCCGCGCACCGTTGGCCATCGCGATCAGCGAATGCCCGGGCAGGTCGGCATCGTCCGCATGCGACGGCACGCCCAGCGAATCGAGCGTGGTCTGGAACACGTCGACCAGCGACACCGGCGCATCGACGCGCGCGCCTTCCGGGATGCCCGGGCCGGCCAGCAGCATCGGGATGCCGGCGGACTCTTCGTACATCGTCGACTTGCCCCACAGCCCGCGCGCACCGAGGTTGTCGCCATGGTCGGACGAATAGAGCACGCGGGTGTTCGACCACAGGCCGAGTTCCTCGACCGCGCCCAGGATCTGGCCGATGTTGTCGTCGAGGAAGCTGGTCAGGCCGAAGTAGGCCGCGAGCGCACGGCGCACCATGTCGTCGCCGGTGAAACCCTCGTCGAAGCACATCGACCAGCGCTGCCGGTCGATGAACGGATGCTTCGGCCGCTCGTCCTTCGCATACATCTTCGGCCAGGGCAGCGATTCCGGCGGGTACAGGTCGTAGAACGCCTGCGGCGCGATCAGCGGGAAGTGCGGCGCGACCATGCCGACATAGAGCACCCACGGACGGTCGCGGTGCTTCGGTGCTTCCTCGCGCAGCCACTGGCGCGTGGCGGTGACGATGTCGCGGTCGTAGCGGGTGTAGTCGGATTCGCCCGGGCCGGCCTCCGGCCCGAGCTTCATCGCGCCGACACGCTTAGGCAACTCGTCGCGGATCAGGCCGAGCAGGTCGCCGACGCCGTTGACGATATGCATCGGCAGGATCTCTTCATCGAAGCCGTTGCGGCGCGGATCGGAGTCCTGATAGTGCAGCTTGCCGATCGACACGGTACGGTGGCCGGCCGCCATCGTGCGATGGCCCCAGCTCGGCGGCGCGCCCTCGTAGGCGATCGCGTTGTCCCAGCAGCGGTGCTCGTGCACATGGCGGCCGGTGGCGAGGCTGGCGCGGCCCGGCACGCAGATCGGGCAGTTGGTATAGGCGCTCGTGAATCGGGTGCCGCGGGCCGCGAGGCGGTCCAGGTTCGGCGTCTTGACGATCGGATGGCCGGCGTATCCGGCGACCTTGGGATTGTGTTCGTCGGAAAGGATGACGATCAGGTTCGACTGCTGCATGTGCTCCTCCTGGCCCGGACGCCATGGTCTTCGGCTGTTGTTCCACGATTGTAGCGGCCTCCGGGCTTGCCGGATCGCGGCCGGCGTTACACTGGAGCCATGCAGAGGGCGACGCCCCGGGGGAGGATCGATGGAATTGCGTGCATCCGGCGGCCGTATGGCCGGCTACGTGCTGTTGCTGACGACGATGCCGGCGTTCGCGCAGGCCGACTGGCCCGTCAGGCCCGTGACCTTCGTCGTGCCCTTCGCGGCGGGCGGCGGCACCGACCTGTTCGCGCGGGTGATCGGGGCTCAGGTGGCAAAGTCGATCGGCCAGCCAGTGCTGGTCGAGAACCGCCCGGGTGCGAGCGGCAACATCGGCAACGAGGTGGTCGCGCGGTCTTCGCCCGATGGGCACACCGTGCTCTACACCGCGTCGAGCTTTGCCACCGCGACGCCGTTCTATCCGAAGCTGTCGTTCGACCCGAGGCGCGACTTCCAGGCAGTGACCATCGCGGCGCGCATCCCGCATGTACTCGTCGTCCATCCTTCACTGCCGGTGAAGTCGCTGCGCGAATTCGTCGCGCTGGCGAGGAAGCGGCCGGATGCACTGGTATCGGCGTCCACCGGCATGGGCTCGATGAGCCATCTTGCGCTGAAACTGTTCCAGGTGCGCTCGGGCACGCGCAGCACCGTCGTCCACTACCGAGGGGCAGCCCCGGCCTCCACGGCACTGCTGAGCGGCGAGGCGAGTTTTTCGATCCTGGTGCCGCCGGTGATGCTGGCCCAGGTGAAGGCTGGCCGCATCCGCGCGCTGGCGACTGCGTCTGCGACGCGGGCAGCAGTGATGCCCGAGGTGCCTACCTTCGCGGAGCAGGGCATGGGCGGCATCGAGGCCAATCAGTGGCATGGCGTATTCGTTCCGACCAAGGTCGCTGCATCGACGGTCGATCGCCTGCATCGCGCGATCGTCGCCGCGCTTGCGCTGCCGGAGGTTCGCGGCCGCCTGGCGGCCGAGGCCGGCGAGCCGGTCGGCATTACGCCGGCACAGGCCGCCGCCTTCTATCTCGAGGAGATCACCCGCTGGGGTGAACTGATGCAGAAATCCGGCATCAGGCCCGAGTGACCACCCGGCCTGGCGACTGAAAGCGACCTATGGATGGCCGGCGCCTTCTCGGCGTTCTCGTGGCCGGCTCACACGTCGACGCGCGCCTCCACCCGACCGGCACGTACCGCGGCAACCAGCGCTGCATGGTCACGCTCGTTCTGGTCTGCATAGACCGTGGCAAAGCCGGCCATGCCCGCTTCGAAGGCATCGGTGCTGCCCATGTAGCCGGTGAGTACCACCGCATCGCCTGAGCGCTTGTGGGCACGCGCCAGCGCCCATCCGCACGCCTCGGCGTAGTCCACCATGGCGAGCGGGCTCATGATCTCGACCATCGGCTTGATCTTCGCATCGCGCAGTTGCCGGACATAGAACTGGCGCCCGGTCTTCTGGCTGGTCATCCAGCCCAGGAAGATGTCCGAGGCCGACTGCAACAGCCGCTGCCCGAACACCACGCGCTCGCCGTGGTGCTGTATCGGCACCCGACCGCAGTAGGGCTCGAGCACCGATGCGCGTGCCTCCTTGAACTGCAGGAACAGCGGGTCGCCGTTGCCCGACACCATCAGCGCAATGCCGCAGTAGGTACCGACACTGCCTACCCCGACCACCTTCACGGCGACATCGGCGAGCCGGTAGCGCTGCACCAGCATGCGCCGTTCCGGAGGCAGGCTGCCGACGTAGTCTGCGATCATCGATGCGGCGAATGAATGAAAGTCGGCCTGCCGCTGGAGGTCGTTGTCGTGGTAGATCAGCGGCGGCTCGTCCTTGATGCGCGGTGTCTCACCTGACTGGAAGGTGAGCCTGGCGAACTCTTTCAGGTGCGCCGAATCCGCCTCGGCCTTGCGGATGCGCTTGAGCGTGAGCTTCTTCAGTTCGTCGTCCGGGTTGGCCAGCGCGAGCTTCTTCAGGTCGATGAACTCGTAATAGGCGTCGAGCACCGGCATCTCTGCGTAGCGGGCGATCTGCTGGCGGTAGCTGCGCGCTGCGGCGGCTGCGGCAGCGCTGCAGTCGGCCGCGCTGAAGCCGTTGGCCCGCCCGGCGATGACGAAGCTCGCGGTGAGGCGGCGCACATCCCATTCCCACGGTGCGACCGACACCTCGTCGAAGTCGTTGATGTCGAACACCAGCCGGCGCTCGGGCGTGGCGAAGCCGCCGAAGTTGACCAGGTGCGCGTCTCCGCAGGCCACCACGTCCAGGCCGATGTTCGGCAGGAACGACAGGTCATGCGCCATGATCGCCGCGGCGCCCCGAAAGAACGCGAACGGGCTCGCCATCATGCGGCCATAGCGGATCGGCACCAGCTCGGGCACGCGACCGGCACTGTTTGCAATCAGCAGGTCGATCGGATCGGCGCGGCCGTCGGCGACCTTCCAGCGCGCCAGCTCGCGCCGCGGGCTGAGCGAGCGCAGCCCGCGTCCTCGGGCCCTGCGCTCTGCATGCGGCAGTCCGTGCGACTGCTCGGGCAGATGCGCGACCTTGTGTGCCAGGGAAGGGGCAGCAGGGGCGCCATGCGCCTTCCTGGTGGCCTTCGGGGCTGCCTTCCTGCGCGGCTGCGGCTGCGCG
>CAIQON010000059.1 GCA_903873475.1 uncultured bacterium | reverse complement strand
GGCAGAAGCCCAGGGCGTCGCGGTTGACGAAGACCTGCCGGTCCTCGAGCCAGGCGCGGTAGGGCAGCCAGTGGGAGAAGGAGGTGGCGTCGTTGCGCGGCTGCGGCCGGGCACTCGGCGGGCGCAGCAGTTCGCCGATGCGCGTGGCGCGCAGCGCGCCGTCCAGGTCGTCGATCAGGGTACGCAGCATGGCTCAGGGCTCGGGTTGGTCGAGGGAGGGGTTGGCGCGAGTGCTGATGCCGGACGCCTGGCCGCCAGCTGGTACGCTCGTCAGCGCAGCGCTGGGCGCCGGGGGCGGCGTCACGCCCATGCGCGGTCCACGCGGTGCGGGACGGACCCGCTCGATCAGCCAGCGGCCGTGATCGATCAGCACGTGGACGGTGGAGGCTTCGTGCAGGTCGCCGTCGCTGTCTTCCCAGGGGGCGATCCACAGGCGCAGGACACGGGGGGCGGTGCGCAGGGCGGCGGCGGAGGGGGCGGGTGCTGCGCCCGGTGATGCGGTGGGGGCGCCCGTCGCGGCCGTGCCGGCCGGGGTCCCCAGCGATCCGGATCCGACAGGGCGGTGCGCATCCGACCCGAGCAGTTGCCGGGCGCCTTGTCCGGCGTTGGCGTAGACGCCGGACACCGAGGTGCACTGGGCGCCTGCCGGGGCCTTGCAGGCATAGGTCGGGGTGCCGCCGATGCCCGACAGGTTCGTGGCGCAACCGCCCAGGCCCAGCAAGGTAGCGCCTGCGAGCAGCGCGGCCAGGCGCAGCGGTCGGACGGGTGGCAGGCTGTTGGCCGCCGGGTGTGCGTCCCTCATCGGGCGCCACCCCCCGCCTCTTTGCTGGGATCACCCGCCACGGGGCGCGACAGCCAGGCCTCGATCTGATCCCGGCTGGCGGCACCCGCGAGCACGCGGCCATCGCCCGCGATCAGCGTCGGTGTGCCGTTGATCCCAAGCTGCTCGCCCAGCGCCACGTTGCGATCCACCGGGTGCGGGCAGTCCGCCTGGGGCGGAAGGGCATCGCGCAGCATCAGCGCCTGCCAGGTGGCGAGCCGGTCGGTCGCGCACCACACCGACACGGCCTTCCCGTGCGCGGCCGGGTGTAGCGAGGCCAGCGGCATCAGGAAGGTGTGGATCGTGACGTCGTCCAGGCCGCGCAGTTCGGCCTCCAGCCGGCGGCAGTAGGGACAGTCCGGGTCGCTGAAGATCGCCAGCGTGCGCGTGCCATTGCCCCGGACCTCGGTCAGCGCATCGGCAAGCGGCAGGCTCCCGAAATCGATGCGAGCCATCGCGTCCCTGCGCTCGGCGGTCAGGTCGCGCTGCTGGCTCATGTCGTAGAGGTGGCCGAACAGGAAGTAGCGGCCGGTCGCATCGACATAGGCGAGGTTGGCGCCCATCGCTACCTCGAACACGCCGGGCCAGACCGTGGGGTGGATGGCGCCGAAGCGGGTGGAGGGGTAGAGCGCTTGCAGGCGCTCGACGAGGGCGCTGGCGTCGGTGGGCGCTGCTGCGGTCGGCGTCACGGCTGATCGCGCTTCGCCTCGGGCAGCAGAGGACGCTTGGGCCTGGGCGTGCGAACCGGCCTGGGCTTGGGCTGCTTCGGGCGGCGCGGCGCGGGTGGCCGTCGCGATACCGGTCTTCGGCGCGGCAGCGGGTTGGGTAGCCGGTTGCGCAGCGACTGGGGTGGCGTAGAGGCTGGCCGCGAGGGTCGTGGCCAGCGCGGTCGCGAGCGTGGCGGCATGGGGGGCGCGGTGTGGGGTGCGCGCAGTGGGGTCAGTCTTCGTCGTCTTCATCGGCAGTTCTCCTGGTGGTGGGGGTGCGGCGCGCGAGGTGCGGGAAGGCGTCGCGGTCAGGGTCGGTGTTGGCGTTGGCGTTCGCGCCATCGGGGCGGGTGCTGTCCAGCGACTGCCCGAGCGCGATGCCCTGGGTGAGCACCACGTCCACGGTGCGGCCGGCATCGATCTCGATCACGGGGAAGACCTTCTCGGCCAGCGTGATGTAGTACTGGGCGAGCCGATCGAGTGCTCGGCCCACACCGGTCCCCAGGCCAGCCTGCAACTGCTTGCCCGGATCCACGGTGCCGGTGGTGCCCAGCGGCGAAACCGAGAGCGTGGTGGCGCTTTGCTGGAACGCGGTGCCAATGCCGCTGGCCACACCGGCCAGCAGCGCGTTGGCGAGGATCTGCCCCTGCTTGGAGACCAGGCGCCCGCGCATGCCGGCCTTGCCGTCCTCGCCGGCCACATAGCCGCGGATCGGCACATCGATCGCAGTGCCGTCGCGCGTGACGCAGGACAGCGACTCGGTGCGGATGTAGGCGCGCTCGGCGCTCACGTCGCCGTAGCCGGCGCCGACCACGAAGC